>JACRCP010000389.1 GCA_016218965.1 Deltaproteobacteria bacterium
AGAACTGGGTGTTCGCCGACGACGCGGGCCACATCGGGTACATCGCCGCGGGGTTGGTGCCCAAGCGCAAAGGGTGGGACGGGACGTTTCCGGTCCCGGGATGGGCCGGAGAGTTCGAATGGGACGGCTTCATCCCGCACGGGGATCTTCCCCAGGTCCTCGACCCGCCCTCGGCGATGATCGTCACCGCCAACAACCAGGTGACGCCCCCTGGAACGTATCCGTACCCGTTCACCTATGACGCCATGCCCGGCTACAGGGCGGGCAAGATCGTCGAGATACTCAAGGGAAAAGAGAAATGGACGGCGGAAGGGATTCAAAAGGCGCAGACCGATGTGTACGTCAGGCAGGCCGACCGGCTCCTTCCGGCGCTTCTCGGAGCGCTCGAAGGGCCGTTGCCCGATGAAGGGGCGGCGAAAGCGCGCGAGGCCTTGAGGAAGTGGGACCGTTTCGCCGCCGTCGAAAGCATCGGGGCCGCGCTCTTTTTTTCAGTCTACCGCGAAGCGTGGGAGATGACGCTCAAGGACGACCTTTCATCCGAGCTTCACAAGCTCATCTGCGCATACCCGTACGTGTTTGGCTTCTTCGACCGGCTTTGGGCCGGCTTTCCGGGTTCTGCGCTCTTTGACGACAAGGGCACGACGGCGGTGGAGAGCCGCGACGATATCTTGCGGGCGGCCTTCACGTCGGCCGTCCGGAAATTGGCGCAAAAACTGGGCCCCGACGTGTCCGGGTGGCAGTGGGGCAGGCTCCACACAATCGAGTTCGAGCACGTGTTCGGCGGCGAGGCGTCATTGAGAGACACGTTCAACGTCGGCCCGACGCCCATACCCGGCGCGCACGGCACCGTCTGGAAGGCCGGCTGGACGCGCTGGGAACACGACCTTTCGTTTTCCGTCAAATACGGCCCCGCGTTCAGGCAGGTCTTTGACTTCGGCGCCCCCGGCGAGGGCGGGATGGTGGTCGATTTGGGCCAATCCGGGTGGGCGGGGACTGCCTACTATTCGAACGCAGTGGACGACTGGAAGGACGGCCGCCTCTGGCCGCTTTCGATGGACGAGCCGCGCTACTCCGACGGCGCGCTGGGGACGCTCGTACTGAATCCGGCCATGTGAGGTCCGCCCGGCCCGAGGAATCAGTTGACGCCTTCGACCCGGCGAAGCTACAATAACGATCATGAAGGCAAAAGCATTCACGGCAGTATCATGGGTGCTGCTCGGCGGGGTTGTTGTCCTCACGGGGAGGTGTTCGCCCGACTGGTACGCCGAGATCCCTTGCGCGACGGACCTCGAGTGCCCGGCAGACTATCACTGCGAGGCGGGCAAATGCACCGAAGGCGAGGCGGCGGGGGAGCCGGGCTTCGAGGTCGGGACCTCATCGCTCGATTTCGGCGAGGTCCAGGTTGGCCAGTCCGCAACGAAAGAAATCTCGGTCAAGAACAGCGCGAAATCCGGGTCCGGGATCATGGTGACCCCCGCCCTCTCCAAGGAGTACAAGGCGGTCACATTCGAGCCCAAGGCCGAAGTGGCGGTCAAGAGCCAGAGCTCGGTCAAACTCAAGGTGACGTACAGACCGACCGCGGCCGAAACAATCCCCGAGCTTTACCTGGTCGTGACCAGCAACGAGACGGGCAAGCCGATGCGCAAGGTGCGGTTGAGCGGGAGCGCCATCGCGCCCAGGCTCGAAACCGATCCCGCCGAGATCGTCTTCCCTCCCCTTTACCGCGGGGCGACGGCCGACCTCCAGCGGCTCCGGCTCATGAACACGGGCTCGGGTGACCTTTCGATCGAAGCGATCGAGATCGAACAGACGGAGCAAAACGAGTTCTATCTGAGCGACGCCCCGACGTCCTTCCCCGTCCCAATCGAAGGGAACGGGATGATCGAGTTCAACGTCGGTTTCCGCCCGATGACCGAGGGCGACAAATCGGGCCTCATAAAGATCACGACCAACGAATACAACCGCACCGAGGTCACGGTTTCGCTTTCAGGCGAGGGACAGGCCTGCCCGGAGGGGTTCTACGACGTCGACGGGAACTCCGAAAACAAGTGCGAATACGAATGCCGCCCCAAGGCCCCCGGAGACGAGGTCTGCGACAACGAGGACAACGACTGCGACGGAGACGCCGACAACGCCGAGCTAAACGTTCTGTGCCCCAACAACAAGGCCGCCACCCACGCCGACTATCGCTGCGTCGCGGGAAAATGCGTCATCGAAAAATGCGACGGGGGCTGGCAGAACTGGGACAGGGACGACGCCAACGGCTGCGAGGCCGAGTGCAAGAAGACCGACAAGACGGGGACCCAGTGTAACGAAGGCGACCCGGGGTGCGGCGTGGAATCGTGCGACGGGATCGACAACAACTGCGACGGGAAGACCGACAACGCGGTGATGTCCGACATGTGCCCCGACCGCCCCAACGCCAAGTCCCAGGCCGCCAAGTGCGAGGCCGACCCGAAGGACGGCAAGACCAAGTGCATCTACATCTGCGACACGGGCTACGACAACTGCGTGGGAGAGGACGACAAGTTCTTGAACGGCTGCCCCCAGAAGATCGCCGATGACGTGGGTAACTGCGGCGGGTGCGGCAAGGTGTGCGCCGTGGACCACGCAGTCCCCCGGTGCGCGGGCGACAAGTGCGAGATAGAATCGTGCGACGACACCTACTTCAACCTCGACGGCGACCACTCAACCGGCTGCGAGTACGGTCCCTGCACCAAGACGGACGCGCTCGGCCAGCCGTGCGACCCCAAGACGCCCGGGTGCGGGGTCGAGATCTGTGACGGCAACGACAACAACTGCGACGGGACCCCCGACAACGCGGCCATCGACATCCTTTGCCCCGCCAAGCCGCACACCACGTTCGCCTGCGACCAGGCCAAATGCATGATCACCGCGTGCGAGAACGGCTGGCACGACGTCGACAAGGACCTCGCCACCGGGTGCGAATGCCAGGCGGTGGGCGGCGGCGGCGGCGACACCTGCGGGGCGGCCAAGGACATGGGATCGCTCGCCGACAACGGCGGATCGCTCGACTTCGAGGGGAACCTCACCCCGGCGGGGAAGGCCGAATGGTACAAGTTCGTGGGCGCCGACAACCAGGTCGAGGACGAAAACACCGGCTGCGACAAGTACCACGTCGCCGTCAAGCTTCTGAACAACCCCGGAAGCCAGTACGCCTTCGACGTGTACGTAGAGAGCTGCGACCCGCAGAACCCGAACCAGTTCCACGACTGCAACGACTTTTCGTTCACGACGGCCTACTCGTCGACGGACCAGGGGAAACCCATCGGCGAGTGCCCCTGCACGAAGAACAACAACGACACCATCCCGCATTGCGACGACGACACGCGGACATACTACGTCAGGGTATTCAGGCCGCAGGGCGCCGCGGCGAGCTGTGAGAAATTCAAGCTCGAGCTCAGCAATGCAAAGTACAAACCGTGACAGAACAGTGAAACTCCATCATCTGACCGGACTTCCATTTCTGATGTTTGTCGTGTGGCTGGCAGCCGCCCCCGCCGGCGGTGCGTGCTCTGACGGCACGGTCAAGGGGCTGGCGGACGGCGGGGCCGGGGACAACGACGGAACCGGGGGGGGCGGCGACTCCGGAGGAAGGCCCGACGGCTCGACCGGGGACGGCGGGGGGACCGGCGGCGACGAGGAGTTCCACTGCATCTATCGCCCGCCGGTGGGCACCTTCAACCCGGCGCTCGCCTGGGAATGGACCGGAAGCGGCGTCCTGCCGGAAATGAACGAGGTGATTGCCCTCCCCGTGGTGATGAACATGACCGACGACAACCACGACGGGGTCGTGGACCACAAGGACATCCCCGACGTGGCGTTCATCTCGTTTTCGGCGCTCACCATCGACGACCAGGCACGGGGCGGAGTCCTGCGCGCCGTTTCGGGCGCGACCGGCCAGGATATCTGCACCAACAAGGACGTCATGCTGGCGTACGAATCGGGGATGGCGGCGTACATCGACGTGAGCGGCGTGCCCACGATCATCGCGTCAAAGAACCAGCGCGTCAAGGCGACCGACGGACGCGGCAACACGTATCTTAGGCTCATGCCCAGCAAGCTTGCCGCCTTCCAGATAGTCGAAGACGCATCGGCGCCCGGCCAGCACCTCTGCGCCGTCAAGAAGAACACCGACCTGAGCGATTGGGAAAGCGCCAAGGAAGTGAACAGCGGATGGGGATCCCCGTCAATCGCCGACCTCGACGGCGACGGCGTCCCCGAGATTGTCATCGCCAACGTCGTGTTCAACGAAACCGGCTCGCTCAAGTGGGAGGGGACCGGCGGCACCGGCGGGATGGGAACCAACATCATGACATCGCACACCGGAGCGGTGTCGATCGTGGGGGACCTCACGGGCGACGGCTCGCCGGACGTGGCCGCGGGCAACACCCTTTACGACAAGGCGGGGAAGATCGTCTGGCAGAGGACCGACCTTGTGGACGGCCTTGTCGCGGCCGCCGACCTAAGCGGCGACGAGAAGCCCGAGCTGGCACTCGTCGGGTACGGGTCGTTCCTGTTGCTCGAAGGGGCGACGGGCAAGACCATCTGCGGGCCCGAAAAGATCCCGGGCAACGGTCCCGCCGGCAACCGCGGAGGGGCGCCCATGATTGCCGACTTCGACGGCGACGGGAAACGCGAGATCGGGGTCGCCGGGGCGCAGTACCTGGTCGTCTTCGACCCCGACTGCAAGGTGAAGTGGCAAAGCGAGATTCGCGACTTCTCGTCCAACGTGACCGGGTCGTCGGTCTTCGACTTCGAGGGCGACGGCAAGTCCGAGGCGGTCTACAACGACGAGCTCAGACTCCGTGTGTTCAGCGGCAAAGACGGCGAGGTCCTCTTCGAAGAGGCGAACACCACCAACACCACGTTCGAGTACCCGATAATCGCCGACGTCAACAACGACAACAAGGCCGAGATCGTGGTGATTGCGAACACAGTCTGCAACCCGACGTACGGCACGTGCAGCGCAAGCCCCAATCACGGGATCCGCGTGTTCACGGACAACCTCAACAACTGGGTGAGCACGCGGAAGATCTGGAACCAGCACAGCTACCACGTGACCAACGTCTGCTCGGGCGAGCCCGACGGCTACTGCAACGAGGGCGAGAACTTCTACGGCCGCATCCCGAAGGTCGAAAAGGACAACTGGTCGTTTCCTGAGCTCAACAGCTACCGGCAGAACGTGCAGGGGCTGAGCGGGTTCTCGGCCCCCGACCTCGTGGTGACGGACGTGGCCCTTCTGCAGAACCAGTGCCCCGACTCGCTGGGATTCGAGATAACCGTTCGGAACGTCGGAGA
The DNA here is from genome assembly GCA_016218965.1 of Deltaproteobacteria bacterium. GTDB lineage: Bacteria > Myxococcota > SpSt-1050 > SpSt-1050 > JACRCP01 > JACRCP01. The sequence continues at coordinate 5,323 of JACRCP010000389.1, forward strand.
GTCGCCGGTCGGGACGGGAATCCCGGTGGCCGTCTACCACGGCGACCCGGAGGCGGGCGGCGAGTTCATCGACGTCGGGTATACCATCCTTCCGATGGCCCCGGGCGGCTACGCCACCGTCGAAATATGGTGGCTCAACACCGGCGTCACGTGGCCCGTTGACATCTACGTGGTCGTGGACGACGACGGCCGGGGCGGACAGAGCTACAACGAGTGCGACGAGGAAAACAACGTCTTCCCGAAACCCAACACTTGGTGCAAGAAGGAAGGCTGAAAACCCTACGGACAGGCGGGTACGAAATCGACCTGGTCGACGACGGGCTGTTCGGGCTCGACGGCGGGTCGATGTTCGGGATCGTCCCGCGCCACGCGTGGGCGCGGCTCATGCCGCCGGACGAGGCAAACCGCGTGGACATGGCCCTCCGCGCCGTGCTGGTGCGGGGAGGAGGCCGGGTCATCCTTATCGACGCCGGGATCGGAAACAAGATCCCCAAAAAGCTCGCTGCGCGGATGAACATCCGAAGGGACGAGGGGACGCCGGGGAAGCTCCGCGCGCTTGGAATCGGACCCGGGGACATAACCGACGTGATTGCCACGCACCTCCACTTCGACCACGCAGGCGGGCTGACCACGCAGGTCGGTTGCGAGATCATTTTGACCTACCCCAACGCCCGAATCCACGTCCAGCGCGCCTGCCTCGAATGGGCACGGCGCCCGTCGGAGAAGGATGCGGCGTCGTTCATGGCCCATGACGTCGAACCGCTCGTCGGCTCGCCGAACCTTCACCTCCTCGACGGCGACTGCGAGGTCCTGCCCGGAATCCGCGTCATCTCGACAAACGGCCATTCGCCGGGGACGCAGGTCGTGGTGGTCAGCCATCAGCCATCACCCTCTTTCGCTTTTCTTTCGGACCTTGTCTCCACTGTGCATCATCTGAGGCTGCCGTATATCGCGGCCTTTGACGTGGCGCCGCTTGACACGCTCAACGAGAAGAAGAGGGTTCTTTCGCAGGCGGTCGACGAAGGCTGGATCGTCTGCTTCCCGCACGACACAAACACGCCGGCGTGCACGCTTGCCAAAAACGAAAAGGGCGAGGTCGTCGCCCGGAACAAGGTCGCTTTGTGAAAGGCCGGGAAACCTTGTCATGAACGCATCAAGACCAAAGATCGGTTTTGCCTGCGCGTACACGCCGCTTGCGCTCATCGACGCGGCGGGGTTTGCGCCGTACCGGATGTTCCCCCTGACGGATGCGCCCGACAGGGCGGGCGCGCTCATGCACGACAACATGTGCCCGCACGTCAAAAGGGTGCTCGACCGGGCCCTGGCCGGGGACCTGCCGGATCTGGGGGGGGTGGTTTTCATGAACTCGTGCGAGTCGATGCGCAGACTTGCAGACGCATGGCGGATCGCAAGGCCCGCCGACGCGTTCATCTTCGCGGACCTCCCCTCGACGGCGGACCCCAACGCGGAGGAGTTCTTTGCGGAAGAGCTCCGCGCCCTCTTCCGCTCGCTTTGCCGGATCGCGGGCCGGCAGGAGAAGGAAGACGCAATCCCGGAAAGCATCAACAAGTACAACACGGTTTCAGAAGGCCTCGTCCGTCTGCGGCGCAGGGTCGCGTCGGGCGCCGTTTCCGGGGGCTACGCGCGCCTTCAGGAAATCGTCAACAAGTGCGTCACCACCGCGGTCGACGATGCCGCCCGCATGCTTGGCTCCGTCGAAACCTCCGCGGCCGCGGGCGAATCCCGGCCGGCGGGCGTTCCGGTCTTCGTGTTTGGCAACGTGATGTCCGACCCTGCGGCTTTTGAACTCCTCGAACGCTCCGGCTGCCGCGTGGTGGGTGACGACCTCTGCACCGGGACGCGCCAACTTGCGCCGATCCCGTTCGACGCCGGCTCTGAACCGTTCGCGCAACTCGCCCGCGGCCTGCTTGCGCGCAGCCCGTGCGCCAGGACCGTGGATGCGTCAAGACCGGGGATCCTCGGCGGACACATCGCCAAACAGGCCGCCGCGCTCGGAGCGAAGGGGGTCGTCGCCTACGTCATGAAGTTCTGCGACCCGTATCTGGCAAGGCTCCCGGCCGTCCGCGAATCGCTCCGCGCGCGTTCGCTACCCCTGCTTGTCATCGAGGGGGACTGCACGACCCGCTCCCTCGGGCAGCAGCGCACCCGCATCGAGGCGTTTGCCGAGACGCTCGGAGGTGGAAGGCGATGATTCGCGAGTACTTTGCCGATCTCGCCTCGGGTCTCGAGTCCAAGCTCCGCGACGGCGGGACGGCCACGGCGCGGAAACTCTACGCGCTCGAGGTGGCCCGCCTGGGGATGCGGCTCTACGGGGGCGGCGAAAACGTCGCTTGGTGCGGGGTGCTGGCCCCGTTTGACCTGCTCTCGTCAATGGGCGTGACATCGTGTTTCGTCGAGTTCGTCGGGGCGATGCTCGCCTCGATGAATGCCGTCGGGCCGGCCCTTTCGGAGGCCGAGAACCTGGGCTACTCGACGGACATGTGCAGCTACCACCGGGCGATAAACGGGGCGGCGGCGACCGGCCTCATGCCGGAACCGGGTTTCCTGATCGCCACGACCTGCCCGTGCAGCGGGGGCCTCTCGACGGTCGAGAGCCTTGCAAAAAAGTTTAAAAAAGACCTCTTTGTCATCCACGTCCCGAACGGAAACGACGGCCGGAGCGCAGAATACCTCGCGTCGCAATTCCGCAAGATGACCGCCTTTGTCGCCGCGCACACCGGCCGGCCGCTCGACCCCGAGCGCCTGCGGCACACCGTCGCGCTCACCAACCGCACACGGGAGCTCCTGATCGAGGTCTATTCGCTCGCGGCGAAGGTGCCGACGCCGGCGCGGCGCGGGGATCTGCCCAACTTCGGGTTCATCATGGCTCTGCTCATGGGAAGCGAGGCCGGGGTCCAGCTTGCGACCGCCTATCGCGACGAGTTCGCCGCCAAGGCCGCGGCCGGGACCGCCGGCGTCCCGGGCGAGTCTGTCCGTCTCATGTGGTTCCAGAACCGCGTGCAGTTCAAAAACCCGCTCGAAAAGATGCTGGAAGAGGAGTTCCGCGCGGCGGTCGTCATTGACGAACTCAACAGCATCACGTGGGACCCTATTGACCCCGACGGTCCGTTCGAGTCCTTCGCCGCGCGCGCTCTGTCGAACCCGCTTGGCGGCCCCGTCGATCGCCGGGTTGCAAACCTTTTGAAACTCGCCCGCGAGTATCGCGTTGACGGCGTCATCCACCCGTGCCACTGGGGATGCAGGCAGGGCACCGGAGCCCGCGGGCTGGTGCAGGAGGCGCTCAAGAAGGACGGGATCCCGGTCTTGAACCTCGAGGTCGACTGCATAGACCCGCGGAATTTTTCGGAGGGACAGCTTCGGACGAGGCTCCAGGCGTTCGTCGAAACGATCGCCGCCCGGAAGGCGAAAACGGCCTGACGCCGCACCGCATCATCCATTCCTTCGAACCGCCCGTTTCACAATTCTACGAACTCGACCCTTGCCTGCCCTGCCCGTGCGGCAGCGGGAGGAAGTACGGGTGGTGCTGTCGCGATCGCGACAAACAGCGGGGGGTGCCGTCCGAAGACATGAAGCGGATGCAAGAGGTCCTGGACAAAAAGAAAACGTGAGGCCGGGCCGCCGCGACCGCGATCTCAACGACAGACGGCGGGCTCGGCGGGTCCAAATACGTCTTCAAAAAGCCCGGCATCCGCTTCCGACGGGCGTTCAGACGCGTCGAGTGCTCTTGAGCGCAACCTCGCACAACCGCAGGTTCTCGGCAGCCAGGGGGGCAGAGGGGTTCATCGTGACGGCGCGTTTGAGCATTTCGCGGGCCTCGTCGAGGCCAACGCGATGACGAAGGAAGTGTCAAGGAAGACCGGTTTCACGGCCGGCGTCCGTAGATGTAGTCGTCTTGCTTCCTCGCGGCATTCTTCAAACCGGTTCCCCCGGGATGTTCACCGAGTGAGAAAACGGGGTCCTCGGCCTCACCAGCCGGCACGAGCACCAGCCTTCTCCCGAGGTCTTTGACCTCGAATTCGGCGACCCATTGGGGAGTCTCTTATTCGGGACGGTCAATCCGTTCTTTTTCGCCGTCGCCCGCATAGTTCACCCTCCGTCCTTTTCTGGCCTCATGATACTTGGGTTTGGACGTCGAGACAACCCAGTGTACTCACCAGAGCGCCGAAGGCGCCTTTTTCCGAAGTCGAACGGTGCGTTTTGGGGGGACGTCAAAAAGATGCCGAGCACTGCGTCGTCGAATGGAAACCGAAGAAGGGGTCAGAAGCAACCGCGTCGGTGTCGACGACCGCAACGTTGGTGTCGCGGGCGGCCACCGACGTTTGGACGACCGCCGCATCGCCGTCGGACAACACGCTGCTCCCCGCACGGCCGAGGTCCCCCGGACAAGTCGCATCGACCGTGCCGTCAACCCGGGTCTTTACAAGCCACAGGTCCCAGAGATCTTTGTCCCAATCCTCGGGCAAACGACCCAGTTCCTTCGCCCCCAAGAACACGATCTCGCCGTCGGTTTCCAGCAGCACCCCTGTCGCCCATTCGTCGCCGGGTTCGCCGTAGACGTGTTGCCATCTCATGTCGCCGGCCGAATCGATTCCGATGGCGATGCCGGCGACCAGAGTGTCTTCGGACTCATTCAGGCAATCACGCACGTCGCGCAAGGGCTCCCTGCCCCTGACCAGCGGTTCGATCTGGAGCGGCTTGCGGGACGGCTTCTCGCCGCCTGAGGCGTGTCGAATGAACCACGTCCTCCCAGGATTGCTCGAAGTGGCCGTCACTCTCTGGATTCATGACCTCCAACAGCGGCCGTGGGCCGAAGTCGAGAAGGAGATGGAAACCATCAGGGAGTTCGGAAAGGAACTCGCGGAGCACGGGGACGACCTCTTGTACAGGTCCAAGAAACCGGGGCGCACCGCCGACCTGTTCAACCAAACGGCCAAGGCCGTCGCCCTCCTTTCCTTTCTCCCCGGCGGAGTGATCCTGTTCGGAACCCATTGGGAGAGCCATCACAAGGATTGAGCCGACGCTGACAACCCCGCCCCTGAGTGTCATCGACGCCACGGTCGCCTACGTTCACATCGAGACCTTTCTCTCCGTCAGGGCTGGCGATGCTCTCTGATCCAGCCTCATTCCCACGGATACTCCCCTCCCCGTTTGTCGAATCGCTCGCGGATGAACCGTACCTGCGAGAAGGCAGTGTCGATGCCGACCTGCGGGATAGGCTCCGAGTAGTGATGTCTCCCGCGCGTGTCATCGAAGAAGCGTCCCACCGGGTCGATCATGGCGTAGCTGCCCTTCATCATGTCGTTGGTTTCTGCCACGAGGGTTGCTCCGAACGCCGGTCGATGACGGTCCACGAAGGCCGAGAACGACTCTGGCGCGACCAACAGGTTTTCGACCTTGCCGTCGTTCTGTCCCTGGATGGGTAGGACTTGAAACACTTTCCATCGTCCGTCGGGCTTCATTGCTTGGACGAACGGAGTCATGTCCTCCATACAGTTCAGCGTCGTCACCACGGTGTTGACCTTCAACCGAATCCCGTAGCTGCGGATCCTCTCGGCCAACTTGACGTACTCGCTCGGCAGAATGGGCTGGCCGCGAACGGCTCGTCCGAGCTTCGCGAGGGTGGCGGGAACGGCACTGTCCACACTCAAACCAATCCAGTCGAGGCAGCCGGACAACTCGTCGAGCAACTCGGGGCGAATTATCAGCAACGAGCCGTTGGTCACGAGCGATGTCGTCTTCGTCCCGTGTTTTTTCAGAGTCGCCAAGATCTCTGCGAGGTCTGGACACAACAACGGTTCGCCGCCCGCAAGGGAAACCTTCCGAAACCGAGGCCCGATCTGCTCGGCGAGGGCGACAAGGTCAGCCCTCCCGAGAGGCACCCGTCCTCGATACTCCGCCAAAACGTCACGGAACGTCTCGAAACAGAAACGGCATCGCATGTTGCACGTCGGCCAGAGATGCCAGTTCACTGATGGGGGAAGACTTGCGGGATGCAGGGTGCGCCCGCTGGGGCGCGGGGTGGGGAACTTGTCGAACTTGTGATACATGGTCTCTCCTTCTCTTGCTGGAGCCGTCGAGAGAAGCTCGACGACACGTTCTTGAGAATGGTCTTTGTCCAGCGGGCACGAATGCCTGCGAGGGCGTGAAGCCCATCAACGCTGGGGGTGAACATCAATCGCTACGGATTTCCACTTGCTCTCCTTACCTCCTTTTCTCTCGTCCGTCGGGCACCCTGAGCATCAGGCTCGATGCCCAAGCCGAGTAGATGTGCTTGCCGCAACCACCAGAACGCCCCATAGAGCGGACGACGAGGCCCGTGTTCTGCTTCGAGCGCAGGCCCGTGGCGCAAATCTTTGTACGCGATCTTCGCCTGCTCTCGCACTTCAGGATCGGGGTCGTTTGAAGATGACCAGAACAGGATGTGATGCCCCATTCCCTGTGGATTGACCTTCAGGTCACGTGCGGCACGGACGTAACACTGCCTCCAGATGGGTCGGGGTTCTATGAAGTCCTCGTTAGTCAGCGGTCCCACCTGCCCCTTCGGCGGCTTCCGCGTCTTGATGCGGCTCAAGCAGAACTTGGCGAACTCGGTGCGGAGCTGGAGGAGTGTGGGGTCCTGCTCCCGCTCGATGTCCATCACCGTACCGGGCTGCATCGCCGTCGCAATCCATGTGGGGATCTCTCGCCACGGATACGGAGGGTCATCCTTTGGTTTCTCGGGCCAATAGCGGAGGTCTTTCGCCACGGCGGCCGTGTTGAGGGAGGCGAAAGCGAGCAATAGGGGCTTCAGGACTTCCCACCTCGATCCGAGGCTGTTCGCACAGGCGAAAGCGGCAAAGTCGAAGTCGCGGTCGAACATGGATGCGGCGTCGGGATTAGATGCGATCTTGGTGAGCCCGCGAAGCAACCCCAAGCAACTGAGTGCGCCGGTCAAGAGTTTCTTTCTCGAAGGTTCATGCTCCTCCGAAGAAAGGTTCCCAAACGCCGGAGAGAACACGTGATACCCGACCGACAGCCACGCTTGAAGGGTTTTAGGGTCACTTGGATGTTTACTCAAGAGAGGGTCGAGTTCCCGGAAGTACGCGAGGAGATCCGTCGCCACGATCTCGTAGAGGTCTTTATCGAGGTCTTTCCCTTTGATGCCGAACTTGCCCCAACAACGATTCAGTGCGGTCAACAGGCCGAGGGCGATCTTGACCTTCTCCCCGTCATCCGCCGCCTGAAACATCGGGAACATCTGGGCAAGCACACTGGGAACCGTCACGCCGGGCTCCAATGTCGGATTCAGCCAATGAGACGCCGCCTGCAACATGATCCAATAACAGGGGCTCGCTCGATCGTTGAAGTCGTCGGGATGGACGAGTTTGGGATGCAGGTAGAAGTCCGGTTTCACGAAGCTGTCGGCTTGGATCCTGCCACAGAGGTACAGCACTACATCCACTTCCCGAACAGGCTTATCGGACGTTGCCTGTGCCAGCCCGGCGTTCCAATCAATGTCCTCTCGCGCCAGGAAGCTCTCCGCAAAGTGCGGGAGTGCCTCGGGAAGGCTCAGGTCGGTTTCGTCTAGGAATGGCTTGAGGGACCATCCCCCCCTGTCAGATATGACCCCCCGAAGTTTCAGCCTGAAATACTCTTGGAGGATTTCGATGAACGATGCCGACAGCACGGCATCACGGGACGAAGGATACTTGGCCGCAAGGATTCCAAGCGTCTCCTCCACCCATACCTGATAGGCGTCCGGTTCTTTTTCCACACGCTTGCGGTCGAAGATCGCCTTGAACTCCGTGTCCTCGATGAAGGCGGGGGCCAGCCAGTCCGCGTCGTTTTCCAATGGGGCGATGCGGCGGATAGACGCCTCCAACAGAGCCTTGGGGTCCTCATCGCATTCAGGTTCTATGATCTTTGTTTTCGACATCTGGTTGCCTCGCTCTCATGGCTCAGCCGCTTCATTTGGACGTGGAGGAGGTTTGCAGCGACATCCTTCACGGGAACCTCGAAGCCCCGAGACACCGCCTCGGGCCGGGACGCGGGCATTTCGCCCGCAAGCGTCGAGTTCCAACTCGAATTCTACGGACACCCGGTTTCCGTGTCAAATCGCGTGGTAGATCGCCACCGCGTTCAGGGCTCCCGCCCGGCGGCGCCCCAGTTGCCCTCGCGCCGGCGCCGTTCGGGGAATGGGCCTTCCGAAAGATCCGCTGGCCGGACACATCTCGGGAAACTTTCGCCCAATTTACGAAACTTCGGCGGCACTTCTTTCGATGTTTCGAAACATTCCGTCGGGCGCGTGGGGCTTTTTGGCCGACGTCGACGTTGCGGGTCAAACTTTCGAGGGTTTTTCAAATACCGTCCCTCCGCAAGTTGGGACTATGCACGCGCCACCTGACGCCAACGGAACGGTTTGTAGAAAACCCGCGTTGTTTTGGTATACTGCCCCGGATTTCGCGTGGTGCTGCTGACAGACCTTTTGAATGTACTACCTCGGAATAGACATCGGGAGCCTCTCGTGCGACGCGGTCGTCATTGATGACGACGGGCGCATCGTGTCGTCGTCGGTCGTTCCGACCGGGGCGCGGAACATCGAGGCTATCGCCAGGGCGCGCGCCGAAGCGACCCGGGCCGCCGGGATCGAGCACGGGGCGCTCAAGGCCGTTGTCGCCACCGGATACGGCCGGGACCGCGTGGACGACCGGCTCGCGTCGGTCACCGAGATCACCTGCCACGCACGGGGGATCGGAAAACTTCTCCCCGGGACGAGACTCCTCATCGACATCGGCGGGCAGGACAGCAAGGCGATCCTCCTTGACCGCGACGGACTCGTCGTCGAATTCGCGATGAACGACAAGTGCGCCGCGGGCACTGGCCGGTTTCTCGAGGCAATGGCGCGGGCGCTCGAAGTCGACATCGACAGGCTCGGAGCGCTCGGCCGCGGCGCGAAAGGCGGCGTGACCCTTTCGAGCATGTGTACGGTCTTCGCCGAGTCCGAGGTCGTGTCGCTCATCGCCGACGGCGCCGAGGTCCGCGAGATCGTCGCCGCGCTGCACAGGGCGATCGCCGCAAGGACGGTCACGCTCGTACGGCGGGTGACCTCGGATGTGTCGGGACTGCGTGTAGCGATGTCGGGGGGGGTCGCGCGGAACTCGGGCGTGGTGGATGCGCTCAAGGAGGCGCTTGGATGTAACGTCGACGTCCCACCGGAACCGGACATCGTCGGAGCGCTCGGTGCGGCGCTGTTTGCAAAGGATCGGGCGGGGAACGGCTAGGGCATTCTAACGCAGAGAGCGCAGAGAACGCAGAGGCAGATTCTTTTTTCGGCCACAGAGGACACAGAGGTCACAGAGGGGAGCATCATCATGGCACAA
>JACRCP010000390.1 GCA_016218965.1 Deltaproteobacteria bacterium
CCCTCCCGTTGCCCCGAATCATGCACCCATACTCAGCCCCCGCGCAGTGAATCCGTGTCTTGAGGAGCCGTATGCGTCAATCGCGCATGTACGGATCTGTGGGAGCCCCGGGAGGGAAACCTCCCGGGGCCACCCGGCGACACGGATCGCGGGTTTGACCGACGCCCGTGTTTCCTCTAGTATGCGCCGGTTTTTTCGGGGTGCAGAGAAGTCCAGGGATCGTTCAGTCGAAACAGGAGGCCTTGAATGCCAGAGTTTTCGTTGAGCCCCAACGGCGAGAAGTTCGCCCTCCCGACCGAAAAAGACTACGAAGCCGAATTCAAGCGCCTGGAGAAGCTCGCGAAGAAGGCGCACGCGAACGGGCAGGAGGTCGTCGTGGTCATGGGCCTCGGGTTCGTCGGGGCCGTGATGGCGGCGATCGTCGCCGACACGAAAAACAAACGGACGGGGAAGCCCTCCAAGTTCGTTATCGGGTGCCAGCGCCCGAGCACAAAAAGCTACTGGAAGATCCCGATGATCGATCGCGGGGAGTCGCCTCTTAGTGCCGAGGACCCCGAGGTCGCCCCGATGATTGCGCGGTGCGTCCGCGAGAAAAAGACGATGGTGGCGACCTTCAACCCGGACTGTCTCAAGCTCGCCGACTGCGTCATCGTCGACGTCCAGTGCGACTACAACAAGCGTGACCTCGGGAACATGCGCACGGGCGAGACGGACATGGCCGCGCTCGAGGAGACCCTCAAGACCATAGGTTCGAAGATCGGCCCCGACTGCCTGGTCCTCATCGAAACGACTGTCGCCCCCGGCACCACCGAGTTTGTGGCATGGCCGATCCTGAAGTCCGCGTTTTCTGCCCGCGGAATCAAGCGCGAGCCCATCCTTGCCCACAGCTTCGAACGCGTGATGCCCGGCCGCGAGTACGTGGCCTCGATCCGCGATTTCTGGCGCGTGTGTGCGGGTTGCAACGACAAGGCCAGAAAGCGCGTGGTGAAATTTTTGACCGAGGTCTTGAATACCGAGCAGTTCCCGCTCACTGTGATGGACCGGCCCATCGAATCGGAGACCACGAAGATTGTAGAAAACAGCTACCGAGCGACCATCCTCGCGTACCTTCACGAGTGGTCCATCTTTGCCGAGCGCAACGGCGTGGACCTAATCAAGGTCATCAAGGCCATCAATATGCGGCCGACGCACAGCAACATGATCTTCCCGGGGCCCGGGATAGGCGGCTACTGCCTGCCGAAGGACGGCGGTTTGGGCTTCTGGGCGTACAAGCATATCCTCGGGTTCGAGGACGGGGACACGCTTTTCAAGATCACGCCGAACGCCATCGATATCAACGACACGCGGGGGCTTCACGTCGCGGGGCTGTGCCGCGACGCGCTGCGCAACATGGGCCAGTACATCGCGGGGAGCCGGGTGCTCATCTGCGGCGCGAGCTACCGCGAGGACGTGGGCGACACCCGTTACTCGGGGAGCGAGTTGGTGCTCCGTCGCCTGGCCGAGATGGGCGCCGCCATGTCCGTGCACGACCCGTACGTCGATCACTGGTACGAGCTCGAGGCGCAGGACGCCTATCCGGCCCCCGGCCGGTCGTGGAAACGGTTTTTCCGCAACCAGGAGGACCTGACAAAGGTGCGCGTTCAGAAGGACCTCGGCGCGGCCTTGAAGGGCGTGAACGCCGTGGTCTTTGCGGTGCGGCACTCGCCGTATCTCGACTTGAAGCCGGAATGGGTGGTCAAGATGGCCGGGCGCCCGATCGCCGTGATCGACTGTTTCGGGATTCTGGCCGACGACAAGATCCGCCGCTACTTCGAGTTCGGCTGCCACGTCAAGGGCCTCGGCCGCGGGCACATCCAGCGCATTAAGGACGAAGTCCGGGCGAAAAAGGCAGGCGGTGGGCGGTAGGCGCCACCCGCCGCGCCGGATCGAATGCGACTCCGCACGGTGCCACGGACAAGCAGCGCTTGTCCGTGCGGTGCGCCGGTCGATCGGACACGGACAACCAGGGGTTGTCCGTGGCACCCGCCCGGCGGAGGTGGGCCAGTCGCTGACAGCCGACCGCTGATTGCTTCGACTGCAGTTTGCCTGTTGCATTCGCGCCGCAAACGCGCGAAGATGTCCGCAACAAGGGAGGGCAGCGTGGGAAAATGGGCAGGAGCATACCGGGCCGAAAAGCGCCGGAAAGAGATCGAACGGCAGAAGTTCAAGGAAGAGAAACTCAAGCGCATCGCGGCGCGACGGGAACAGGCCAAGACCGGGAGCGAGGCGGGATCGGAGGCGCCTTCGGCGGACGGCTCCGCGCCGGCCGCGCCCGTTGTGGAAACACCCGTGGTCGCCACCGCGACCGTGACGGCGCCGGTGGAAAAAGGCTAGGCGAACCGCAGACTCCGTCATGCAGGGATTCCTGCTAGCCCTTGTAGTAGCCGGCTTCGCAGCCGTTGTGGCGCTCCAGATCGTCATCCTCCGACGGCGGGCGCCGATTGACACGGCCCCGCTGGAGACGCGGTTTCGTTCCATAGAAGCCTCCGTCGAGCGCGTAGAGCGTTCGGTCCGCGACGAGGTCGCGCGTAACCGCGAGGAGTCCTCGACGGCATCCCGGCTCTCGCGCGAAGAGGTCCAGGCCCAGCTCAAGGCCTACGGCGACTCGATGCAAAAGGGGCTCGCCGGGATGACCGAGGTCCAGCAGGGCCAGATCGCCGCATTGAATGCCCAGGTAACCAGACTCACCGAGGCGAACCAGCAGAGGCTCGAAGCGCTCAAGGCGGCGGTCGAGGCGAGACTTGCCGCCATCCAGGAAGACAACGCCAAAAGGCTCGAGCAGATGAGGGCCACGGTCGAGGAAAAGCTCCAGGGTACGCTCGAAAAGAGGCTGGGCGAGTCGTTTAAGTTGGTGAGCGAGAGACTCGAAGCGGTCCACAAGGGCCTGGGCGAGATGCAGACGCTCGCCGCCGGGGTGGGCGATCTCAAAAAAGTCCTCGCAAACGTCAAGACCCGCGGGACGTTCGGCGAGGTCCAGCTCGGTGCGATGCTCGAACAGGTCCTCTCGCCCGGACAGTACGAAAAGAACGTCGCCACCAAGGGCGGGCGCGAGCACGTGGAGTTCGCCATCAAACTCCCCGGCCGCGGCAACGGCGAAGGCGAGGTCTGGCTCCCGATAGACGCCAAGTTCCCCGTCGAGGACTACCTCCGGCTCATCGATGCGCAGGAAAAAGCCTGCACAGAAGACGCGGAGTTGGCGTTTAAGCAACTCGAACAGCGCGTAAAGGCGTGCGCGAAGGACATCCACGACAAGTACATCGACCCGCCGCGGACGACCGACTTCGGCATCCTGTATCTTCCGACCGAAGGGCTTTTTGCCGAGGTCGTGCGGCGCACCGGGCTCACCGACGCAATCCAGCGCCAGCACAACGTCGTCGTCGCCGGGCCCACGACACTCTGGGCGCTCCTCAACGCCCTTCAGATGGGATTTCAGACGCTCGCCATCGAAAAGCGGTCAAAAGAGGTCTGGAACCTCCTCTCGGCCGTCAAGACCGAGTGGGGAAAATACGGCGACGCCCTCGACAAGATCCGCGCAAGGCTCCAGGCCGCGACTGACCATGTCGACGAGGCCGCCAAATCGAGCCGCAAGATCGGCAAGAAACTGAGCGATGTGCAGTCCCTTCCCGCGCCCGAGGCCTCGGCAATCCTCGGGATCGACGAGCCCCGGGAAGACTCAAAAACGGGGGAGTGAGGCCGGAACGATTGCCGAGGACCTTCGACAAACCTCTGCGAAATGACGTGCGCTGCCCGTGGCCCGGCGACGACCCGCTCATGATCGCATATCACGACCGCGAGTGGGGTGTGCCCGTCCACGACGACGTGAAACTGTTCGAGTTCATGGTCCTCGACGCGTTTCAGGCGGGGCTTTCATGGCGCACGGTCCTTCGTCGGAAGCACGACCTGCTACGCCTTCATGCAGGCCGCCGGCATGGTCAACGACCACCTCGTGACATGCTTCCGCTACGACAACTTGTCGCTCGCGGGGACTGTCAGGAACTCCAAGGGCTTCGCCTGAACAAACAATACGGATGAGCTGTCGAGACCGAACATCCTTTCGTAGAGCTCGTCCACAAGCCGATATTTGTCCGGAGCGTCGACTTGGAAGGGAAGCGGGCACCGCTTCGTTCGACCTCGGTCTTCTCCGTCGCCGATCCTTGCATGAGAAAACCCGTGTTCCGAGTCCCAACCGAGGGCGCGGGATTCGTGTGCGACGTCGTACTGGATTTGGAAACCCGTGGCGAGCGCGCCGTCGTACCAGACGACTACGTCCAGGTACTCGTCGGCGAACAAGCGCCACCGCTTCCCGCCCGGATCTTGTCGCACATTTCGGATCTCTTTGAGCATCCCCTCGACCGGGGCACACCCGTTTGCGTCACCGTCTTCCGACTGCGTGCGAACGAAACACCTGCGGCGGCCGTTGAACGTCGCCCGCCTTTGTGGGTCGCGGTGGAAACGCGAACACCCTGGCCGCATTTTTCGGAACGTCGATCGCCGTGAAGAAATCTGCGGGGTAAAGATAGTCTTGGTTCGACTCGTCGACTACACGGACCATGCCCAGCCTCGCGGCCGCCGGATCGGGTTTCTCTTCGTAAACCTTGCGCACCTCGAGCGAAACCGGGTATCCGGCGTTCTTCACGCAAAGGACAAAGCGTCGGCGTCTTGATTTCTCCATCTCTTTCACTCTCCCAGCACCCTTTTGACCTTCATCTCTTTCCTGCCGACCCCGTGGGCCTCGTACCAGTGAAGCTCAGCTTCTAGGATTCTACCATCCCCGAGGCGGATTGTCCCGACCCCCTTTTTCTTCTTCCACCGCGCCGGGCCGCAAGACTTCCGGAGTCTGCGAAGCTCGTGAATGCCGGCTCCGACGGCGATGTTCTCTATTTCGCGAAGCGCGCCGACGGTTTCAAAAAACATCGGGGGGGCTCCAGATCTTCAGTCCGTTGCGGGGTCGAACACCGTGAACCCTTCGCCGGCGGCTGCGGCAACCAATGCCTTGTCCGATACGGCAAACGTCACGTCGCTGCCGGTCTTGTCCCTCATCCAGATTGCGGACGCCAGATGCACCGCGTCGGCGCCCCTGAGCGGGTGGGTTTCGACAAGGCGCCGGACTACGGGCAGCAGGTCGTCAAGAATCCCCACTTGCGCAAAAGTCTCCCAGTCTTGAGCGAAACTGTTCAACGCCGTGTGGTGGTGTTTGTCTTGGAGGTTTCCCTCCCTTTTCCCCCGGGCGAGGGACGCGCACACCTCCGCGAAGGCCAGTTTTGACGTGCACAGCGCCGTTTCCGTCGCCATGAGCGAGCGCATCTTGTCCCTTCCCGCTTCGGCCACGTACCGTTTCAAGAGAGCGCTTGTGTCAAGATAGATCAGCGGCGGTCCTCCAACATGGTTTCCGAAATCGGTTTCCCGCGTATCGGGACGGGTTTGGTGCGCAGGTCCCGTTTTTTCCCCCTCGCGAGGAGTTTGATCGCACCCGTAGCCGCGAGCGCGAACAGTTTTTCCTCAACGGGCGCATCTTTTTCGACGTCTCCCGGCGAGTGGATTACCGCGACCGCCGTGCCGCGGTCAGTCACCACCAGACGTTCCCCCCGCGAAACGAGCGACAGGTAGCGGGAAAGACCGTTTTTCAATTCGCGAATGCCAACGTGTTGCATCGAAGCCTCCTTGAGGCCATTGTAGCCACATGTCCCGGCGCCGTCAAACTGGATTTCCCAACCAAACCGGAGCGTCACAAAGACCCGCCCACGCCTCCTCCGGAAATCCCATCGAAAGGAACGGCAGGCGGAGGTCGTCGGGGAGGGGGGCTGTGATGTGGAGTTTGGCGCCCGTGCGCGGGTGGGCGAGCGTGAGGGCGAGCGCGTGGAGGGCTAGGCGGGCGAGGCCGTAGCGTTCGCGGAACCCGCGGTTGAGGGCGGGCTGGCCGTGGTTCGCGTCGCCGATTAGCGGGTGCGAGATGTGGCGCAGGTGCCGCCTGACCTGGTGAAGGCGACCGGTCCTGGGGAACGCAAGGACAAGCGAGACCTCGCGCGGTTCGATCTCGACAGTGTGAAGGCACCGGAATTCGGTGAGTGACGGGAGGCGCGGGCCGCCCTCCTTCTTGTTGAGCGGCCGGTCAATGATGCCCTGCTCGGGCGTTCTTCCGCGAACGAGCGCGAGGTAACTCTTCCCGATTTCGCCATGCGCAAACATCTTCTGAAGCTCCCGCGCGATGTCTTCATTCAAGGCAAACAGCATCACGCCGCTCGCCGACCGGTCGAGCCGGTGCGCCGGGTGCGCCTTCCCGCCGCACGTAAGCGGCCGCACCAAGTCGGTGAGCACCAGAGGCCCGCACCCGATCCCCCGGTGCACGAGCAACCCCGAAGGCTTGTTGACCGCAAGGAGGTCGCCGTCGCGGTAGAGCACGTCGAGTTGCGCCCGAGCGCAGCCGCCGTTCGGTCGGGTTCCGGTTTCGTTTTCCACGTGCCAACTCTAACACATCGATCCGGGTTTCGGGCGGCGGTCGGTCGCGCCCGGTCCGTTGTTGAAGTCTGTACCTTTTTGTGACCATAATTATGGTCGATGACGAGACGGCATAAACACTTGATCGTGTTCGCACCGGAAGTCGTGGGCCATCTCGACGTAATTGAGCACAAGTACCACGGTTTGCTCAAAGACCTGATCTAAGAAAGACTGACATCCCCGCCCGAAGAAGAGAATCGAAACCAGAAGCTTCTCAGACAGCCGGCGCCATTCGATGCGACATGGGAACTTCGTGGCGGGCCGCACAACCGGGTTCGAGTGTTCTATGACGTTCGGATGGGCGAAAACGCCGTCTGGGTTCTCGCGATCGGCGAAAAAAAGGGCAATCGGCTGTTTGTGGGCAACGAGGAGGTTGAGCCATGAAAATCGCGTCTCTGGCCGAAGTGAAGGCCAAACTGAGCGCCTACGTTGACGAGGCCGGACAGAACGGCCCGGTGATCATCACGCGGAACGGCAGGCCGGCCGCAGTTCTCGTTGCGCCGGAAGACGATGAAGATCTCGAAGCGCGGGTGATGGGGAGGTCGCGGAAGCTTCTGGAGATCCTGGAGCGTTCCCGTCAAAGCCTGAGAGGCGGTCGGGGACTGAAATCAAAGGACTTCTGGCGGGCGGTGAAAAAACGCGAGCCGTCAAAAGCCGAGGCCGCGTAACCGGCGGACTACGGCGCGGGACCGTCGGTCATTTCACCGATGGTACCCTTGGCCAAGTGGTTGTAGTATCGGGCCGGCATGAAAACGGCGGGCGGCCGTCGTCGAGACGCTCGGTGCGCTCAAGGGCCTGAATGGCCGGCAGGAGCCGCCGGATTCGGCCGGTAGCCCCGCCTACTCCGCCTGGAGTTCGACTTTTTTCACCCTCTCGACGTCGCGGACATAGAAGCGCGAGCCGAGGTAGAAGAAGACCGACGCCAGGATGCCGGTTGCGGGTACCATGAGCATCGCCTTCTCCAGTCCGGCGGCGCCGCCGCCGAATTTGTCGGTCAGGGCGCCCACTATCCACGGCGAGTACGCCCCGCCCAGAAGGTACATGCAAAAAACGCACATCCCCCATGCCATCGCGCGCATCCCCGGGTGCACCACGTCCTGCGTGACGGCCGTCGCGGGGGGCAGGTAGCACACGGTGAGAATCCCCCAGAGACAGAACAGGGCATAGCCCGCCCCCTGGCCGTGAAGTGCAAACCCTCCATACATCATCGCAGCAGCGAGTATCGACGTGACAGCACAGAAGACGAGCAAAGCGTCCTGTTTCGACCGCTTCCACCGATTGGCGAGGAACCCGCCCAGCGGCGCGCCCAGAAGCGCAAGGACCAGTATCGTGCTCGCGAGCTTGGACCCTTCGGCCGCGTCCACGCCGCGCGTGTACTCGAAGTACGACGGGAGCTGGTAGAGCATCGCGTTCGAGATGAACACGTTCATGATGAAACCCGCGTACGTGAACACAAGCGTGGGGATCCGGAAGAGCGTTCCGATGCTCGCGCCGATGCCGACCTTCGCGCCGGTGTCGGACCTGACGTCGACTGTGCGGTAGTCCCGGAGGAAGAACGCCAGAATGCCGAGGATGGTGCCCGGCACGGCGAAGACATAAAACGGGGTGCGCCAATCGCCCGTCTTGGTGGCCAGCACGCCTCCCAGCACCGTCCCGAGCGCCGCGCCGAGGGGGATGGACGCGTTAAAAATCCCCATCACACGCGCGCGGGCCTGCTCGGGGTACGCCGCCGAGAGCATGGCCGTCCCTCCCGAGGAGAAACCGGCCTCGCCCACCGCCACAGTCGCCCGGACGCCGAGCATCGATCCGAACGTGCGCATGAGCCCCGTCGCCGCGGTCGCGACGCTCCACGCGATTGTCATGAGCCCCAGCATCTTCCGCCGGCTCCACCGATCTATGAGAATGGCCGCGGGGAAGGCGAGTCCCGATATCAGGATGAGGAACGTTGTCTGGATGAACCCGTGCTGCGCCTCGGAAAGACCCAGGTCCTTCATCATCGCGACCTTGGTCGCCGCGAACACTTGGCGGTCCATGTAGTTGACCATGTAGAGCAGGAACACGGTGACCAGCGTGAACGTCGCGCTCCTGCCGCCCACCGGGAACCCCGAGTCGGCACCGCCGCCGTTTGAACGGTCTTTCTCCATCGAATTCCTCCGTTTTCAAGTGCCCGGGGAAAGGAACGTGTACTGCAACGCTCGGACAATACCCGCACGTTTTGCCGGAGTCAAACTGCCCAATTCGGTGCTAGAATCAGCACATGTATTCCGCGTCTCTCCTGATGCTCACCGCCGTGCTTGGCGCGGAGCCTTTTTTTGCCGACGTGTCGGAGCACGTCGGGCTCTCGGGCGTCGCGGGACACTTCATCTCGGCCGCGGACTACAACAACGACGGGTACGTGGACCTTCTGGTCGACGGTCACCGGCTGTTTCGGAACCTCGGCCCCCCCGAGTACATGTTCCGCGATGCGGCGGACGAGGCGGGTCTCGAACCGCTTTCCTCGGAACACGAGATCGGCCACGCCGTCTTTGGCGACTTCGACAACGACGGCTGCCCGGACCTTTTTGCGACCTCGGGCAAGTTTGACGAAAAAGGGGATCCGTGCGAGCCGATCCTCTGGCGCAACAAGTGCGACGGGACTTTTGAGGACGTGACCGAGCGCTCGAAGATCGCAAACCCCTATCCCGCACAGGCGGCGGCGTGGGCCGACTACGACCGGGACGGCCTGCCAGACATCTACATCGCCAACTACGAGACTGCCGAGTCAACCGACTACTTCCCGGATACCCTCTGGCGCAACAACGGCGACGGGACGTTTGCGGACGAGACCCTCGTCGCCGGCATCAACGACGACGTTCTCAAACATCCGGGACGCGGGGTCGCGTGGTGCGACTTTGACAACGATTTCTGGCCCGACGTGTATGTCGCGAACTACCGCCTGCGCCCGAACTACCTCTGGAGGAACGTCGGCGGGAGGTGGTTCTACGACGCGGCGCTCGTGCGCGGAGTGGCGGGCGTGGGGCGGAACGAGGACGGATCGGCGGGCGGCCCGCTCTTCGGCCATACGATCGGCGCGGCCTGGGGCGACATCGACAACGACGGCAACTTCGATCTGTTTGTCGCCAACCTTGCGCACAAGGACGCCGAGCGCGGGCCGTACAACGACGACTCGAAGCTCTACCTCAACTCGGGTCCCCCGCGGTACGAATTCAGGAACATCCGCGCGCAGGCGGGGATCCGGCTTCACGACTCACGACTCATGACGCACGACCCGCCTTCGCTCTTCGAGCTACGGCGCGGCACGCCGGAACCGACGGCCGACAACCGACAACCGACAACCGCCTCAGTTCCACGCGATGAGCTTTTTGCCGGCGCGGCGTTTGCGGACTTCGACAACGACGGGGATCTCGATCTCTTTGTCCCGCAGATCTACGACCTTGCGCACGCGCAGGGCCGCCTGTACCGAAACAAGGGGGACCTGACGTTTGAGGAGATTGCAGGCGAGGCGGGGGTGCGGCGGATCGACACATACGCCGCCGCGTGGGCCGATTTTGACAATGACGGCTGCCCCGACCTCGTGACCGCAGGGCGCGAAAAGACCGGCGCCCGCCCCTCGGTCAAAGTCTTCGCGAACACGTGCACGTGGGGAAATCACTTCGTCGGAGCAAAACTCGTCGGCTCCAGAAGCAATCGCATGGCCATAGGCGCGGTGATGCGTGTTCACGCAGGAGGGAAGGTCCTCACCCGGCAGATCGAGGGCGGCTCAGGGAGCCACGGCCAGCAGAACTCGCCGGTTCTCCATTTTGGCTTGGGGAAAGACGCCAAAATCGATAAGGTCGAGATCACCTGGCCCTCGGGATGCGTCGAAACCCGCGTCGGTGTGAAGATCGATGCGCTCACGACGTTTCTTGAACCCGATCCTTGCCCGCCTTGATGAGTCTCACACGGACCGTTCGCGGGTCCTTGACGTGAAACCGCTCCGCGGCCGAGCCGTCACGAACGGCTATTTCGACCCTGCCCGACGAACCCAGGAGCGCCATCGGTTTGCCCGGCACCCCGTCGGCATACGTCCGGCTCACACCTCGGATGCGTTTCCCGTGCACGAGCACCGCCCATCGTCCGCCGGCGACTAGCCCCGCTTCGACGTCCGTCACGAGGTTGCCGAAGCGGTCGGCGTAAAGGACGTGCGCATCGATCCGGCCTTCGGAGACGACGGGGGTCGGAAAGCGGAGTCCTTCGATTTGGCCCGCCGGCGGGCCGAGATCCTCCAGCCCGACCCCGAGCCACAAGTGCGCCGCCACGGGCGCAAAGACATCGCGGCCGTGGAACGTGGCGCAGACCCCCGGCCGGAAGTACCTTGGATTTTCGAGCACCGCCGACGCCGTGACGCCGCCCCGGGCGACCAGCGAGAATACGCCGTTGTCCGGGCCGACGAACCGGCGTCGGGCCGCTTCGATCGCGATACCTCGCCGTTTGGTCCCCACGCCGGGGTCCACGACGCAAACAAAGATCGATCCCTCGGGGAACGCCCCGACGGACTCCGAAAGGATGTGGGCCGCCTCGACGACGTTCTGGGGCGAGATCGAGTGCGTCAGGTCGGCGATCGGCGCCCCCGCGGCAATGCCCAGAATCACGCCGCGCATCTGCCCGGCGTAGTGGCTGTCGCCGAAGTCGGAAAGCAATACAATGGGCGCCTTATTCACGCGCCCACATTACAACTCATTGCGCTGGCGGGCAACTACTCCTCGTCGTCGTAGTATCCGGCCTGCACGAGGTCGAAGGGGACAGCCCCTCCCGAGATGGCATATGTGGCGCCCGCCGGATAGGCTGCGCCTCCCGGGAGCTGCGGCCGGTTCAGGCTCCCGCCGTGGACGAGGTAGATCCGCTTTCCGTTTCCAGGCCTGACGTACGGGTCAACGTGGCGCAGCCGCGGAGAATCGGACGCCGTGAAAACCGGCCGGCGGACATGGGGCCGCACCGCGGGGCGATCTGTGTATTGGAACAGCCCGGCGGCCCTAAGATTCGGCCGCAGTCGCGCAAAGGCCGCTGTTTCGACCCCGCGTGGCGAGACCTTCGCAACACCGGGAGAAACGCCGTCGGCGGGCTGATTTTTGAGAAGCGAACCGCCGTGCTGTAACCCGAGCACGATGAGCAGTGCGGCCGCTGCGGCCACCGCGGCAAGGGGGACGCCCCAGCCGCCGCGGACGAACGGGAGAACAGTCGGGGGAGTTCGGAGCGCCGACTCGACCCGGCCGCGGAACCACTCCGGGGCCTTTTCTTGCGCCGCCCGCGCGCGGACCGTTTTTAGCACCGCCCTCTCGGTTTCGATGGTGCGTGTGCACGCCGCGCACGCCGAGATGTGCGCCATCATCTCGCGGCGCTCGGCGTCTTCCATCTCACCGTCGAGGTAGATGTACACGAACTTCTGGACTTCTTCGCAAGTCATGGCTTTGGGCCCTCGCCCGAGGCCCTGCGGCGGTGCTCCGCAAGGTCGGCGACCTTTCCTTCATCGACGATACCCCGCTCGAGTGCGAGGTGCACCAGCCTCTTTTTGAGCGCCTGCCGCGCCCGGAACAACCGGGACATCACGGTCCCGGCGGGAATGTCGAGCACGTCGGCGATCTCGCGGTACGAAAAGTCCTGGAGGTCGGCCATCACGACGACCGAGCGGAAGTCCACCGGCAGGTCGTCGAGCGCCGTTTTCACGTCGTCCGAGACGATGTTGTCGAGAAGGAAACTCTCGGGATCGCGCTGTTCCGGGATGTTCACGTCGGCGTCGTGAAGAGTGTTGCCCGGCTCGAACCCGCGCAGTTCCATGACCTCGCGTTCGTGCTCCCTCTTTGCGTAGCCTGTGTAGAACAGGTTCATCATGATCTTGAACATCCACGCCTTGGCGTTGGTCCCCGGCTCGTACCCTTCCCAGAACCTGATAGCCTTCACGTAGGCATCCTGCACCAGGTCGCGGGCGAGCTGCTCGCTGCGAGTGAGGCGCAGGGCCGTGTTGTAAAGCGCGTCCATGTGCGCAAGCACTTCTTTCTCGAAGGCCGCCCTGTCCTTCCGTCTTCCCATCTGCCCGGGTAGTCTCCCTCCTGACAGCACTAAAACCCCCGCCGACCGGGGGTTATTCCAATTTGGCCCCCGAATAACCTATAATAGCCCCGGGTGGAGTGCAAAGTGGCCAAACGCGGAACTGTCGGGCAACTGCTGTTTCTATGCCTTCTCGGCTGTTCTTTCAGCCCGGACACGTCTGGGAGCGCGGTGGACTGCACGGGGGGAAAACCCTGTCCCGAAGGGTGGTACTGCCCGGCGGGCGAGGGGAAGAAGACTTGCATCCAGGGCACGCCGGGCGGGGAGGACGGGGCAACGAAGGACGAGGGGACGAGGGACGAAGGGACGATGGACGCGGGTTGGGATCCTGCCGACACCTTGTCCGATGTGTCCGATCCGTCCGATCGGTCCGAACCTTTGGATGGAGAGCCGGGCGACGCCGGCGTGCCGGATTCCGGCGGCGGGGAGGACGCCGGTGTCGCGGGCGACGGGGGGTGCAACGGGTGCATGGACCCGCCGGAGTCCTCGTGCCTGGACACCCGGACGCTCAAGACGTACGACACACCGGGCACCTGCGCGGGTGACGTTTGTTCATACACGTCATCAACGAAGGAATGCTACTACGGCTGTTCGAACGGGAAGTGCATAGAGTGCACGCCGGACTGCGCGGGGAAGGAGTGCGGGGACGACGGCTGCGGGGAGCCGTGCGGGGTGTGCGACAAGGCCCCCGCGGACTACTGTGTTGGCGCGAACACGGTGAGGGACTACGATCTGAGCGGGATTTGTCCGTCGAACAAGTGCGAATACCGTTACACGGACAGGAATTGCCAGTACGGGTGCCAAAACGGTGCGTGCAAGGGATGCCAGCCGGACTGCGGGGGGAAGGAGTGCGGGGACGACGGCTGCGGCGGGTCATGCGGAACTTGCAACGATCCGCCGCCGGACTACTGCCAAAACGCGACTACGCTCCGCAAGTACAACACCTCCGGGACGTGCGGCGGCACGGCGTGCAATTACCCGTACACCGACCAGAACTGTCAGTGGGGCTGCGCCAACGGCAAGTGCAATCCATGTCCCCCCAACTGCGCCGGCAAGGAGTGCGGGGACAACGGCTGCGGCGGGTCGTGCGGCAACTGCCAGTCCAACTACTCGTGCTCGGGGAACACCTGCGTTTGGGGCGGCCAAACGTTCGAGGCCGAGGGCGGCGGCATGGGACACAACATAGGGCGGCGCGACGGCGACGGCTGGTCGGCGAACACCAACGACGACGCAAAGGGCTATCTGCTCTTTGGCCCGTACACGACTGACGTCCCCGCGGGCGCGCGGACGGCGACCTGGCGCATGATGGTGGACAACAACACCGCCGACACCCTGGTGGTCGTGCGCCTCGAGGTCAACGACCACACCGCCGGCGACGACCTAATCGCCTCGCGCGATGTCCGCCGGAACCAGTTCAGCAACGCCTTCCAGTACCAGGACTTTGACCTATCGTTTTCGGCCCCTGGCGCCGGCCACCAGCTCGAGTTCCGCGTCTACTGGAACGACTACGCGTACATCAAGGTCGACAAGGTGACGGTGCGCTGACGCGCATTGATTTTGCGCGCCCCGGATGATACGTTCGGCGCCGCCGCGCGGCCGGGAGGGTGTGGTTTTCCCCGTTTTGGAGGCCCCTTTGAAGAACGATGCGCCGGATTTTCAGACGCTCATCCTGACCCTGCAAAAGTTCTGGGCCGGGCACGGGTGCCTGCTCCTCCAGCCGTACGACATCGAGGTCGGCGCAGGGACGTTCCACCCCGGGACGTTCCTTTCGGCGCTCGGCCCCGAACCTTGGAACGCGGCGTACGTCCAGCCTTCCCGCCGGCCGACCGACGGCCGCTACGGCGACAACCCCAACAGGCTGCAAAAGTACTACCAGTACCAGGTCGTCATGAAGCCGTCGCCCGACGACATCCAGGACCTCTACCTCGACTCGCTCCGCGCCATCGGAATCGACACGGCCGCGCACGACATCAGGTTCGTCGAGGACGACTGGGAGTCGCCGACGCTCGGCGCGTGGGGCCTCGGGTGGGAGGTCTGGGTCGACGGGATGGAAATCACCCAGTTCACGTACTTCCAGCAGTGCGGGGGGATCGACATCAAGCCTGTAACCGTCGAGATCACCTACGGTCTCGAGCGCATCTGCATGTACCTGCAGGACGTCGATTCGGTGTACGGCCTTCGCTGGGGCGCGGGGGTCTCGTACGGCCAGGTCCACCACCGCGACGAGGTCGAGTTCTCGCGCCACAACTTTGAGCTTGCCGACGTGCCGTCCCTCTTCAAGCACTTTGATGACCACGAGGCCGAGTGCAACCGGCTTGCCGACGCAGGGGCGGTGTTGCCTGCGTACGACTACTGCATGAAGGCGTCGCACACGTTCAACCTGCTCGACGCCCGCAGGGCCATCTCGGTCACCGAGCGCGCCCGCTTCATCGGCCGCGTGCGCGCTCTGGCAAAACGCTGCGCCGAGGGCTATGTGGCGCTCCGGAAGGAGCTTGGGTATCCGCTGCTGCGAAAGGCGTGAGGCCGGAGGCGGGAGGCATGTAGGGGCGCCGGAAGCGGAGCGGAGCGCGCCCGAAAGGAAGCATGCAGGGATGTATTCAACGGTTCTCGAAAAGCTGCGCGAGGCCATCAGGACAGGCGCGTACGACCTGACGCATCACGCCGTCGAGGAAATGGCTGAAGACGACCTGGGGATCGCCGACATTGAATGTGCGGTGGTGGGTGGTACAATCGTCCGCAAGGAGTTTGACGACCTTCGCGGTCCCAAGTATGTTGTGACGGGTGTGGCTGTTGATGGTGTGACCAAGGTCGGTGTCGTGTGTCGTTTCAAGGAGACGGGAACCATGCTGATAATCACTGTTTACGAGATCTCCGAGACGGAGAGGTGAGCCATGTACGGGTACAAATGCGAGTACTGTGAAGGAACCGTCAAGGAGCACGTGGTGGCCAAGGAGGCGTTCAAGCACCGGAAGGGCTTCGTCATACTCGAGGACGTCCCCGTCGGTGTCTGCGGCAAGTGCGGCTACCGCTATTATCACGCGTCCATCCTGAAGGCCGTTGATGAGGTGGCCGAGGGAAGGCGTTCATCCGAGCGGTTCGAGTCGATTCCCGTTGCCCACGTCGGATGAACATTCGAGCGGTTCGTTCTTCATATCGTGATCGCGTTGGCAAAGCGCTGAATGCAAGGGTAGACACGCTTGATGGAACCGAAAAGACTATTTGATGGTTTGGCCGGAAACCGTCCGGAAAGGCTTGCACAAAACGTGCTGGTCACGGCATTCAATTCCGACGACGGGATCAAGCAGTTTTTCGTCGAGACGTTGGCGTCGGTTGGGAGTGTTTCGCTGAACGAACTGGAGGCACTATCGGAACAGTACGATGTTGGCTCGAATTGGCGCGTCGATGTGGTGATATTCACAAGAGAAGCGCGTCTAGCCACCGTGGAATTGAAGCTCTGGGCCTACTTTACCGAGAACCCAAAAACGGCGATCCGCAAAGGCCTGATGCAGGTAGTGATCGTGCCTTCTGGGCGGGAAAAGAGCCTTCAAACAGAACTTAGAAACCTGACCACGAATCCTCCAATTCTTCTGACGTGGGCGCACGTGGCTTCGAAGGCAACGCCGAAGTGCGATTCCATGATCGTGCGTCTCCTGCGTGAAGCCGATTCCTATCTTTTCGAACTTCCGCAGTCCATCCGGCAAGACGAGGTTGCCAAGTTCTTCGAGTCGGCTCAAGACCAAGGATCGATCCTTCGGAACTTCTTGATCACGGTGCATCTGGGGATGGAAGGTCATTTCGGGGAAGCTTGCCGGTACCTGCCTTCGCCTACTTGGTCCAAACCGCGCAAAAGCAACAGCTACTTGGGATACTATTTCGACGTCATCCGTCATGGTAGTCCCGAGGCAATCTGCTGCTGGAT
Organism: Deltaproteobacteria bacterium; assembly: GCA_016218965.1. Lineage (GTDB taxonomy): Bacteria > Myxococcota > SpSt-1050 > SpSt-1050 > JACRCP01 > JACRCP01. Next base: position 16,538 of record JACRCP010000390.1, read on the forward strand.
CGGTTTCGTGAACGAAACTCGTCCTCCGGAATTTGTTTTGAAGTTTTGTCGTGATACCCCCGAAAGAACGGATGTTCTTTGGACTGCGGCGGACGGAAGTTTGAACGCGGATGATGCAGCGAAGAAGATCGTGGTTCAGATCAAGAAAAGAGTTGAGTCCTAGACGGCGAAATGGGCGATGGCGGCAGACGTCGAGATATCGTTCTTTTGCACGGCATGCGGGAGGCCGCTGGCCGTTGATGCGGCCTTCGCGGGCAAGACGGTTGACTGCCCGGTGTGCAGAAAAAAAACACCGGTGCCAGAGGCCACCCTACGAAATTCGAAACAGACGGAAAGACTTTGGGTCAACGTTGAGAAAAACCCCTTCGACACACCGAGTTCCTGCGTCTCCGGTAAATCCGGACGCGCCGCTTTTTTTGACAACCGAACGCTGCCCATCCTGCCGGGCGGCGTGATCGCCTCGCTTTTTCGACGGCCAGACGATGGACAAGGACTCTGCTTGAGCGAGGAGAATTTCGTCCGTTTCAACGGGCTCGCAGCCGAACAATTTCTCCACGCGTGCGCCACGGAATTCGCTGTTCCGGACGAACAACTTCGCCGAGTTGGAAGTACCATGAAGTCTTACGTGCGCTTCTTCCGGGATCTTGAGCGAACGGCTTCCCATCGCGCGCGCCTTTTTGGATACTCAACAACTTCCGACAAAGATGTATTCACCATCGGCCTTGGTTGGGGGCTTGCATTGCAAATTCTCATGATTTCAACCCCATCGAAGTTGGCCTTCGTCAGCCGAGACGGTGAAGACGTGGATTTGCTGGACGAATTGCGGGACGGATTGTTCGGAGCGTTCGCCTGTTTTTGGGTGAAGTTCGTACCGTTCGAAAGATTTCCGGTGGCAGCGAGTGGATTGTGGCTCTTGTTCAACGCGTGCCTGAGCGTTTCGCCGGAGCACCAGTTCGAATACCTCAAGGGTATCTTGTCCGGTAAGAACCTGACCAGAAAAGCCGTCGAGAAGATCTTCGAGTCCCAAGCCGAGGATATGCGCAATCGCGCCGAAACTGCCGAAAAGATTCTTCAGTTGGGTTTTGGCAGCGTTCTGACACGCTTTGTGCAGACAATGTCGCAACTTGGGCTCGACCGAACTGTCACCGAGTGTTTTCTGTTAACGCTGGAGGTCTTAGCCAAGGCGATATCGCGTGCTGCAGGCGAACTCGACAATGATGCGACAAGACACCTCCAGAAGATCTCGGATGACATAGCATCAGAGTTGAAAAGTATCTCCGACCAAACAGCGAACAACAACAACGGAAGTGGCGTTTTCGTCGGGCTGTCGTTCGCGCCTCTCGACTCGCTAATAGGGCTTGACGGCGTAAAAGCCAAGGTTAGAGAACTAGTCAACTTCGTTCGCGTGCAACATGCCAGGAAACAGCATGGATTGAAAGCCGCGGCCCGCAGCTTCCACACGGTGTTCTCCGGCAATCCCGGCACCGGGAAAACCACGGTTGCTAGAATCTTGGGCGAAATGTATCGCTCTTTGGGAGTTGTAAAAAGAGGCCACATCGTCGAAGTTGATCGAGCCAGACTAGTGGCCGAGTACGTTGGGCAAACCGCTGTCAAGACAAACGCCGTCGTTGATTCGGCGATAGACGGTATTCTTTTCATCGACGAAGCGTACTCGCTCGTCAGAAGCGGAGGTGAAGACTACGGAAGGGAATCGATAGAAACACTCCTGAAGCGCATGGAAGATGACAGAGACCGTCTGGTCGTGATCGTCGCCGGGTACAACGCGGAAATGCGGACGTTTGTCGAGTCGAACCCCGGTCTCAAATCTCGTTTCACGACGTTTGTTGAGTTCCCAGACTACACCACGCAAGATCTGTGCAGAATATTCATGGCGATGGCGAAGCGAGATCAGTATACCGTGGCACCGGATCTGAAAGAGAAGATTCTGTTACATTTTGGGGTCCTGTGGGAACGGCGGGATTCAGGATTCGGGAACGCCAGGTTGGTCAGGAATACTTTCGATTCCGTTGTCGCCGTCCAGAACACAAGGTTGGTCGAGAGAGGGTTGTTAGACGACAAGAATGCGATGAGCCTTCTTGTCGAAAGCGATCTGCGATCGGAGTGCGAGGATGACATACGCGAGATCGTTTCGCTTCCGCACAACTATGTCGTCAACTGCAAGAATTGTGGCAACGCCTACCCGTGGACAGCCGACGCCGATTGCGTCGAGACTCCGTGCGGGTCATGCGGCAATCTGTTGAATTTTGAATTCGGAGAACTTGTTCGAGGTCCATCAAACGGTGGCGCTGTCACCCGCCACGATATTCCCACGCGACGATAGTAGGCATGGACACATGACTCAAAAAGAATTCATCCTCGAACTTGGCACCGAGGAGATCCCGGCGCGCATGGTGAAGACCGCGGCGACGGATCTCGCAAGACACCTTTTCGAGGCACTCAAGGAAAAGCGCCTCGGGTTCTCCGAAAAGGACGCCAAGACCTTCTTTACGCCCCGGAGGCTCGTCGTCTGTGTTCCCGATCTCGATGAGCGACAGGAGGACCTCGACCGCGAAGTCGTCGGCCCGCCGGCAAAGATCGCAATCGGCCCCGACGGAAACCCGACCAGGGCCGGCGAAAACTTCGCAAGGACCAACAACGTCGCGTTCGACAAGATCGGCAGAAAGCAGACGCCCAAAGGCGAAGTCCTTTGCGTTCGCGTGTTCGAAAAAGGCAGACCCGCGCGCGAGATCCTCTCCGAGATCTGCCCGGCCGCAATCGCGGCGCTCAAGTTCAAAAAATCCATGCGCTGGGGCGACTACGACGCGTTTTTCGTCCGCCCGATCCGCTGGATCTGCGCGGTGTTCGGCGGCGAGGTCGTGCCGTTTGTCTACGGCGCGGTGAAAAGCGGCGGCGTCACGTTCGGCCTGAGAATCCACCCGGATACGATCCGCGTCGCGGACTTTCACCACTATCTCCAGACACTCTCGGGGCAGGGGGTGATCGTCGACCCGGAGATGCGGAAGAAGTGGATCGCACAGGAACTGAAAAACGTCGCGGACAGGGCCGGCGGGCAGTTCGAGCGCGACCAGGCGCTCCTCGACGAAGTCACCAATCTCGTGGAATGTCCGGTCGCGTTTCTGGGGACGTTCGACCGGGAGTTTTTGGAACTTCCGCCCGAGCTACTGCGGGTGACGATGAAGCATCACCAGCGCTACTTCCCCGTGATGAAGGACGGCCGCCTGACGAACCATTTCGTCGGCGTCTCGAACACGCCTGTCAAGGACCAGGCGGTCGTCACCGCGGGAAACGAGCGGGTGCTGCGCGCGCGCCTCAAAGACGCGAAGTTCTTCTTTGACGAGGACCGCAAACAGCCGCTTGAGGAATACGTCGAAAAGCTCAAAGGCGTGGTCTTCCAGGCGAAGCTGGGGACCTATTTCGACAAGAAAGAGCGCGTCAAAGCCGTCGCGGCGCACATCGCTTCCGCGCTCCAACCCGGCGACGCGTCGTTCGCGCGGGCCGTCGAGCGCGCGGCCGAGCTTTGCAAGGCCGACCTCGTAACCGGAATGGTCGGCGAGTTCCCCGAGCTTCAGGGCGTGATTGGCCGGTACTACGCGGCGCACGCGCGCGAGCCCGCGGCCGTCGCGATGGCGATCCTGGAACACTATATGCCGACCGGCGGCGCGGGCGACCTGCCCCCATCCGGCGTCGGCGCCGCCCTCTCGATCGCCGACAAGCTCGATACCATCGCCGGTTGCTATTCGGCGGGGCTCAAACCCACAGGTTCGGCCGACCCGTACGCCCTTCGCCGGGCAGCGCTCGGGATCGTCCGAATCAGCATCGACCGGAAATGGCCGCTCGATCTTGATGCGGCGATCGGTGCGGCGCTTGAGCCCTTCGGACGAAGCGGCGGCGAAAAAGCCGGTTCCGTGGCGCTCCGCGCCGAGATCAACGCCTTCTTCAAATCGCGGGTCCGGGCGCTTTTCGCCGAAGAGGCGCGTCTCGACGTCGTCGACGCGTTCCTCGACGCCCGTGCAACGGTGACGGACGTCCACGATCTGCGGCTCCGGTTCGACGCATTCAAGACGTTCCAGGGCGAGGACTACTTCGAGGATTTTGCGACCGCTTTCAAGCGCGCGCAGAACATCACGAAGGCCGTCCCGGCCGACCGCGTGCCGGACCCGGCACTGTTTTCGGAGGCGCAGGAAACCGACCTCCAAAGGACGCATGCTGCGATAAGGGCCGAGGTCGACGCGCTCGCCAGGGAGAGAAGATACCTTGACGCGATGCGGAAGATCGGCTCGACCATCCTCGGGCCAATCCATGTCTTCTTCGAGAAGGTCTACGTCGAGGTGGACGACGAAAAGGTCCGGAACAACCGCAAGGCCCTGCTCAAGCAGATCGTGCTCCTCTTCGCCGACTTCGCCGACTTTTCTCGGATGGAATTCAGGGCAGGCAAGAAGGACTGAGGACCCTGATGCAATTGACGCGCCTGCCGACGTTGTTGTAGTTAGGAGATGGAGGCGTGCGATGAAGAACCGAACCAAGACGCCCGCGGGAACGCTCAGGGCGTTCGAGCTTGACGGCATGGTGGATAGAAACCACAGGCTTCGGGTGGACGAGCCCCTGCCGGTGGAGGGACCCAGCCGGGTGAAGGTGATTGTCCTGGTACCCGTTGTCGATGAGCTTTCGGAGCGGGACTACTTCAGGATCGCGATGAACGACCCCGCCTTCGGGTTCCTCAAGGACTCGGCAGAAGATGTCTATTCGGCGGCTGACGGGAAGGCATTCCGTGACAAAAGGTAAAGTCGTCCTGGTTTCCTTCCCGTTCGACGATCTCTCTTCTTCGAAGGTGCGTCCCGCCGTGTGCCTCACTCATCCCCTCGGGATACACCGTCACGTGATCCTGGCGTTCATCACTAGCCGGATGCCCGAAGACTTGCTGGAGACGGACCTCGTCATTGAACCAGGCAGTGCCGATTTCCACAAGACCGGTTTGCGTGTCGCATCGGTGCTCCGCCTCCATCGGCTTCTCACGGTGAGCACCTCCGTGATAAGCAGAGAGCTCGGCGTGTTGTCCCCCGGATTGAAGGCGGAGGTCCGGGGGGGCCTGCGGCGGCTTTTCGAAATCTGAGGGAACACGGTCCTTTGTCAGTAATCAGGAGGGTCGAACGCATGTCCAAGGGAAACATGGCGGTCTACCTGTTCGGCGGCGGAAAAACCGACGGCAACGGGAAGATGAAGGAATTGCTCGGCGGCAAGGGGGCGAATCTCGCCGAGATGGCGCTCCTTGAGATCCCGGTCCCGGCGGGCTTCACGATCACGACCGAAGTCTGCACACACTACATGAGGAGCGGCGGAAAATACCCCGCCGGGCTGCAAAAAGATGTCGAGGCCGGCCTTGTACATATCGAAGCGGCCATGGGCATGAAGTTCGGCGACGGCGAGAACCCGCTGCTGGTCTCCGTCCGCTCGGGCGCCCGCAGCTCGATGCCCGGCATGATGGAGACCGTCTTGAACGTTGGCTTAAACGACGTGACGCGCGAGGCGCTCATCAAAAAGACCGGGAACCCGCGTTTTGTCTTCGACGCCCAGCGCAGGCTCATTCAGATGTTTTCGGACGTCGTCATGGAGAAGGCGGCTGGGATCGAACCTGCCGAGGGAAAAGGCGTCCGGGTTCAGCTCGAGCGCGAGCTCGAAAAAATGAAACAGGACAAGGGGGTCAAGCACGACACCGACCTGTCGGGCGACGACCTCAAGAAGCTTGTCGACACATACAAGTCCAAGGTCAAGGAGGTGTTGGGAGTCCCGTTCCCCGAAGACCCGATGGAGCAGTTGTGGGGCGGGGTCGGGGCCGTCTTCAGGTCGTGGAACGGCAGGCGCGCCATCTCATACCGCAAAATCGAAGGCATTCCCGACGACTGGGGAACGGCGGTCAACGTGCAGGCGATGGTCTTCGGGAACATGGGCGACACGTCGGCCACCGGCGTCGCGTTCACCAGAAACCCCGCCACGGGCGAGCCGGTCTTTTACGGCGAATGGCTCGTCAACGCCCAGGGCGAGGACGTTGTCGCCGGGACCAGGACGCCGAATCCCCTGAATGAAGCGAACAAGACCGAACGGAGCGCGCACCTTGAGAGTCTTGAGCGCGCCATGCCCGTCCTCTACCGCGAGCTCGACGCCATCAAGGCAAGGCTCGACACGCACTACCGCGACATGCTCGATATCGAGTTCACGATACAGGAGGGGCGCCTGTACATGCTCCAGTGCCGCGTCGGGAAGAGAAACGGCCCGGCGGCCGTCAGGATGGCAGCGGACATGCACAGGGAAAAACTCATCACGCGCGATGAGGCGGTCCTTCGCGTCTCGCCCTCGCAGCTGGACGAGCTTTTGCACCCGATACTCGACCCGAAGGTCGAAACCGATTCCAGGGTCGTCGCCAAAGGGCTTCCGGCGGGGCCGGGCGGAGCGGCGGGACAGGCGGTGTTTAACGCCGCCGACGCCGTTGCCTGGGCCAAGGAGGGCCGCAAGGTCATCCTGGTGCGTGAAGAAACCAACCCCGAGGACGTCGAGGGGATGCGGGCGGCGCAGGCCATCCTTACGGCGCGCGGCGGAATGACGAGCCACGCGGCGCTTGTCGCACGCGGCTGGGGGAAGTGCTGCGTCGTGGGCGCCGGCGGGATCTCGGTCGATCCTCATGCGAAGAGGTTCGAGGCCGGCGGGGCCGTGATCCACGAGGGCGACTGGATCTCGCTCAACGGCACCAAGGGATACGTCTATCAGGGACAGATCCCCATGGTCGATTCGACCGAGAACCCGTACTTCGCGGGTTTCATGAAGCTCTGCGACGAAACCCGGAGGCTCAAGGTCCGCACCAACGCCGACACGCCCGAGGACGCGAAGAAGGCCCGGCATTTCGGGGCCGAAGGAATAGGGCTCTTCAGAACAGAGCACATGTTCTATGGAAAGGGCGCCGACGAGCCGCTTTTTCTGCTCCGAAAGATGATCGTTTCGAAGACCGAGGACGAGCGAAAGGTCGCGCTCCGCGACCTTTTCCCATACGTGAAAAACGACATCAAAGGCACGCTCGATGCCATGGAAGGCCTGCCGGTCACCATCAGGCTTCTCGACCCTCCGCTCCACGAGTTCATCCCGCACGACAAGGACAAGATAGCGGCGCTCGCGAGGTCGCTCGACATCACCGCCGAGGAGCTCGAGGCGCGCGCGGACGCCCTGCGCGAGAGCAACCCGATGATGGGCCACCGCGGCGTGAGGCTCGGGATCTCGTACCCCGAGGTCTCCGAGATGCAGATCCGCGCAATCCTCGAGGCGGCGGCCGAGATTCTGGCCGACGGGAAGAAGGTGTATCCGGAGATCATGATCCCGGTGGTGGCCGACGTCCGCGAACTCGACCACCAGTACACGCTTTTCCGAAAGGTCTACGAAGAAGTGGTTGCCAAGTACGGGCTGAAAAGCTTAAACGTCTCGCTCGGCACGATGATCGAAATCCCGCGCGCCGCGCTTCGGGCGGGAGACATCGCCTCGATGGCCGAGTTCTTCTCATTTGGGACAAACGACCTTACGCAGATGACCTACGGGTTCTCGCGCGACGACACGGGTTCGTTTTTGGGCAACTACCTCGAAAAGAAGATCATGCCCGCCGACCCGTTCCAGAAGCTCGACCAGTCGGGCGTGGGGGAACTCATGGAGATCTGTATTGCCCGCGGGCGCGCCGTGAAGCCGAATCTCAAGATCGGGATCTGCGGCGAGCACGGCGGCGAACCGACGAGCGTGGAGTTCTGCCACCGGGCAGGCCTAAACTACGTGTCCTGCTCTCCATTCCGCGTGCCGGTGGCGAAACTCGCTGCGGCGCACGCCGTGGCCCGCGAGCGCAAGGCCGCCGCCGCCCGAAAACCCAAACCCGCGCCGAAGGCCAAGGCGAAGAAGGTACGCGGAAGGAAACGATAGTCGGAAACCGACGACCGCGACTGACATCCCAATCGACTCATTTCGGCACCAACGGACGGGGGTGCTCAAAAAGGAAGGATTCCAGAACTCGGCAGTGGCGGCGAATCGACGCGGAATGGCACGAAAGCGGCGCGCGCTAGACGTACGCGACGTACTCCGGCTTCCACATCACGGACTTGACGTGTCGAAGCAGGTTCGCCGGTTTCCTGATGCGCGCCAGCCCGTCTTTGAAGGCCACCGCGGCCACCGCGGCGCCGATGTTTGCCGAGACCTCGCGGATTCGCGTGAGCGACGGGTAGATGCGGCCCATCTCGAGGTCGCTCTCGAGCACGCAGGCGGCCAGCGCCTTGGCCGCCTCGGAGAACATGCGGTCGGTGATGTGCCGGGCCTCGCACGCCACCGCGCCAAGGCCGACGCCGGGGAACACGTAGGCGTTGTTGCCCTGCCCGGGCACGTAGGTCCTGCCGTTGAGCACGCAGGGCGGAAACGGGCTGCCCGAGGCGAAGATCGCCCGCCCGCCGGTCCAGTTGTACGCCTCCTCGGCGGAGCACTCGGCTTTTGACGTAGGGTTGGAGAGCGCGAAAACGATCGGATGCTCGTTGAACGCGCCCATGCGTTCGACGATGGGCCTGGTGAACGCCTTTGGGGAGGTGGAGACGCCTATGAGCGCCGTGGGCCTGAGCGCCTCGACGGCGCCGGCGAGGTCGGGGCACGGCGCGTGGTCGTGGGCGAAGCGGAGCTTGTGCGCCGCCAAGCCCTCGCGACCCCTGACCACTAGGCCGCTGGAGTCTACGAACCAGCAGCGTCGGCGCGCCTCGTCCGGCGCCAGGCCCTCGTCGACCATCGCGGAGACGATGAGGTCTCCGATGCCGATGCCCGCCTCCCCCGCCCCCAGAAAGAGGATCGTCTGATCCCCCAGGGGGCGCCTGGTGATGCGCATGGCCGAGTACAGGCCCGCCAGCGTCACCGACGCGGTGCCCTGGATGTCGTCGTTGAAGGTGAGCACCTTCTCCCGGTATTTTTCGAGCAGCCGGAAGGCGTTGATGTTGGCGAAGTCCTCGAACTGGATGAGCGCCCCGGGGAAGTTCCGGCCCGCCGCGGTCATGAACTCGTCGACCAGCTCGTCGTACGCGGGCCCGCGCACGCGGCGCCGGCGGATGCCCATGTAGAGCGGGTCGTTCAAGAGCGCCTCGTTCTCGGTGCCCACGTCGAGCAGGACGGGCAGCGTGTTCACGGGGTTGATGCCGGCGCAGGCCGTGTAGAGCGACAGCTTGCCCACCGGGATGCCCATGCCGCTGGCGCCCAGATCTCCCAGCCCGAGGATGCGCTCGCCGTCGGTGACGACGATGACGCGCACGTCGCGGTACGGCCAGTTCGCGAGGATCGCGCGGAAGCGGCCCTTGTCCCCGGCGGAGAGGTACATGCCGCGCGGCCGCCGGAACACGTGCCCGTACTGCTGGCACGCCGTGCCCACCGTCGGCGTGTAGATGATGGGCATCATCTCCTCCAGGTTCTCGGCCACGACCCGGTAGAACAGCGTCTCGTTGCGGTCCTGCAGGCTGACGAGGTGGATGTACCTCTCGATGTCTGTCTTCTTGGCGCGGTAGTTGTCCAGCGCGCGCCGCACCTGCTCCTCGATGGTGTGCACGTGGGGCGGCAGCAGCCCCCGGAGGCCGAGCGCGTCCCGTTCGGCTTTGCTGAAGGCCGTGCCCTTGTTGATTATTGGGTCGTGCAACAGCGCCGCGCCCCGGGGGAGGGTGCGCCTGACGGCGGGTTTCCTTGGTTTCGGCATGCGTTCTCCAACGGCAGTCGGGGCGCGGTGGACGCCGCCCCGGGGGTGAAGGGAATCCTCGAAAGGTCCGTTCGCCGGGCCCTCGCTTGCATCCCGGGGACCGGCCCTTCGCAGGGTAGCGGGCTTTTTCGCCTTCGACAAGTCGTGGTTGTTCGTCAATTCGCTTCACACGAACCGGGCGGCGGTGGTAATATACTGCGATTACGATGATTCGCCTAAACGACATCCTCGACAAGGTGAGCGCGTACAACCCCGCTGCCGACCTCGACCTCATCAAAAAGGCGTACGTCTACTCGGCCAAGCTTCACCAGGGACAGGTCCGCAAGTCCGACGAGCCGTACATCATCCACCCGATGGAGGTTGCAGGACTGCTCGCCGACCTCAAGCTCGACGCCCAAAGCCTCGCCGCCGGAATCCTGCACGACGTCGTCGAGGACACTTTTGCCTCGATCGAGGAGATTGAGGAGATCTTCGGCCGGGACGTGGCCTTCCTCGTGGACGGCGTCACCAAGCTCTCGCAGATGACGTTTTCGACCAAGGAGGAGCAGCAGTCCGAGAACTTCCGCAAGATGATCGTGGCGATGGCCAAGGACATCCGGGTCATCCTCATCAAGCTGTGCGACCGCGTTCACAACATGCGCACGCTCGACCACATGGCTCCCGACAAGAGGGCGCGGATCGCGCAGGAGACGATGGACATTTACGCCCCGCTCGCCAACCGTCTGGGGATCTCGTGGATCAAGATTGAGCTCGAGGACCTGTCTTTCCGGCACCTCCACCCTCAGGAGTACCAGGATCTCGTCGACACCCTCGCGCAGGGGAGCCGCGAGCGCCAGAAGTTCATCGACGAGGTGCGGTCCATCATCGCCAAAAAGATCGAGGAAAACGGTCTCAAGCCCGAGATCCACGGCCGCATCAAGCACCTCTACTCGATCTACCGGAAGATGCGGAGCCAGAACGTGAACCTCGACCAGATCTACGACATCATAGCGTTCCGGGTCCTGATGAACACCATCCCGGAGTGCTACGAGGCGCTTGGGCTCATACACTCGATGTGGAAACCCGTGCCGGGCCGGTTCAAGGACTTCATTGCCATCCCAAAGCTCAACATGTACCAGTCGCTCCACACGACGGTGATCGGGCCGCACGGGGATCGCGTCGAGATCCAGATTCGCACCGCCGAGATGCACCGCGTCGCCGAGCTCGGCATCGCGGCGCACTGGCGCTACAAGGAGGGCGGGAAGGGGCTTGACGACAAGGACGAGAAACGGTTCGCGTGGCTGCGCCAGCTCATGGAGTGGCAGAAGGAGCTCAAGGACCCGACCGAGTTCATGGAGTCGGTCAAGCTCGAGATGTTCGCCGACGAGGTCTTCGTATTCACACCCAAGGGCGACGTGGTGGAACTCCCCCGGGGCGCCACGCCGGTCGATTTCGCATACCACGTCCATACCGACGTCGGGAACCACTGCACGGGCGCCAAGGTCAACGGCCACATCGTCCCGCTCAAGTACCGCCTGAAAAACGGCGACACCATCGAGGTGGTCACGTCGTCGACACAGAGGCCCAGCCGGGACTGGCTGGCGTTCGTGTCGACCTCCCGGGCCAAGGCCAAGATCAGGGCGTTTATCAGGGCCGAACAGCGCGAGCGCAGCCGCGATCTGGGACGCGAGATCCTCACGCGCGAACTCAAGAAGTACGGGTTGAATCTCCAGAAACTCATCAAGAGCGGCGACATCGTGCGGGTCGCCAAGGAGTTCGAACTGCGCGACTCGGAGGACCTCATCGTCCAGGTGGGCTACGGCAAGCTCGCGCCGAGCGACATACTCCCGAAGCTGGTCCCGCCCGAGAAACTGGGCGAGCCGGCCCCCGAGCCGCAGGAGTCCAAGCTCGACAAGCTCATCAAAAAGGTCTCCGGCAAGTCCCGCACCGGCGTGTCGATCCAGGGCGTCGACGACGTGCTCGTCAACTTCGCCAAGTGCTGCAACCCGATCCCCGGCGACAAGATAACCGGGTTCGTGACACGGGGGCGCGGGGTCACGGTGCACATAGCGTCGTGCCCCAAGGTCTTCAACTACGAGCCCGAGCGCAGGGTCGACGTGAACTGGAACCTCCGCGAGAAGATCATCCGGCCGGTCTGCCTGAAGGTGATGACCGCCGACAGGCCGGGGGTGCTCGCCGGGATCAGCAAGGCGTTCTCCGAGGCCGGGATAAACATCAGCGAGGCCAACTGCAAGGTGCTCGACGGCGGAGGCGGAGCCATAAACCTCTTCACCGTCGGGATTTCGGACATAGAACAGCTCCGGGGCGTCATGAAGGCGCTCGAGAAGGTCGACGGCGTCCAGCAGGTGGACCGCGTGGCGCAGTGACCGACCCCCAAAAACCGCCTTCTCCCTTTGGTCACCCTCTCCGCGTCGGAGAGGGCCGGGGTGAGGTGGAGAGGGGCCAGACAGTGAGGTGATTTCATGCGGGAAAACGTGGCAACCCCGAATGCGCCGGCGGCGATCGGGCCGTATTCGCAGGCGGTAAAGGTCCGCGCGGCCGAGATGTTGTTCTGCTCGGGACAGATACCGCTTGATCCGGCAACCGGACAGGTCGCCGGCGGCACACCGGCCGAACAGGCGCGGCGCGTCATGGAGAACCTCCGGGCGGTGGTCGAGGCCGCGGGATTTTCGATGGATGACATCGTCAAGACGACGATTTACCTTGCCGACCTCGGGTCGTTTGCCGATGTGAACAAGGTCTACGAGGGGTTCTTCCCGCCCGGCTCGTTTCCCGCACGCGCCACTGTCCAGGTTGCCGCTCTTCCCAAGGGCGCCGCGGTGGAGATAGACGCGTTCGCGGCAAGGTGACGCCCTTTACATCCCGAACGGTTTCGCATAGGGTACGCGCATCGTTTGTCAAACGGAGGGTCTACGGATGAAGAACATCGGAGTGCTCACCGGCGGAGGCGACTGCCCGGGCCTCAACGCGGCGATTCGCGCAGTCGTCCGCCATTCGATTGACACCTACTCGTTCAACGTGATCGGCTTCAAGCGCGGATGGGCGGGCCTTCTCGAGGGCCTGGTCGAGCCCCTCACGAAATACGCGGTGTCGGGGATCCTGCCCAAGGGCGGAACCATCCTCGGCACGTCGCGGACCAACCCCGACAAGGTAGAGGACGGCTACCTCAAGATCAGGGAGAACTTCAGGAAGTTCGGGCTGGACGCCATCATCTCGATCGGCGGCAACGACACGCTCGGCGTGGCCGCGAATCTTCAAATCAAGTACGACGTCCCCTGCGTCTGCGTTCCCAAGACCATCGACAACGACGTGGCGTGCACCGACTTCACCATCGGCTTCGACACCGCGGTGAGCATAGCGACCGCGGCCATCGACAACCTGCACTCGACGGCCGAATCACACGATCGCGTCATGGTGGTCGAGGTCATGGGACGGCACGCGGGCTGGATCGCCGCGTTTTCTGGGATAGCCGGGGGGGCCGACATCATCCTCGTGCCCGAGAAGCCGTTCAACATGGACGAGGTGTGCGAGATCCTCAAGAAGAGGCACAAACGCCGCGGACGCTCGTTCTCGATCATCGTGGCGGCCGAGGGCGCCACGTCGGACGACGGGGCCATCTCTGCCAAATCCGCCAAGACCGACCCGTTCGGCAACATCATCCTGGGAGGGCTGGGCGTGACGCTCTCGCACGAGATCGAAAAAAAGACGGGGTTTGAAACCCGCTACGTGATTTTGGGGCACACACAGCGCGGCGGGACGCCGACTCCTGTCGATCGGATCCTCGCGACGAGGTTCGGCGTGCGGGCGGTGGATCTCGTCGCGCGCGGCGAAACCGGCAAGATGGTCGGAACCTCGGGCGGGAGCATAGTCCAGGTGCCGGTGCTCGACATAGTCGAGACCGACAAGAAGGGTTTCTACAAAGGGAAGACCAAGACCCTTGACATGGAGTTCTACGAAACCGCCAAGGTGTTTTTTGGTTGATGGTTGAAACGCGGGGTGAAGTTGTCATATAGTCCAAAGGCGAAACGATCGCATCTTGAGAAAAGGGGTGACGCATGAACTGGTGCCGCCGCGAAGGCTTGAAGAGAACCCTCCTCGTTTCTTGTGTCCTCCTGACCGCCGTGGCGTTCGTTCTTTCCGGCACGGATGCGTTTGCACAGGCGAAGGGAGGCAAGAAGGGAGAGCCTGCAAAAAAAGACACCGCGCCCGCCAAGGCCGAACCGGCCCCGGCCTCCGACTCCGCCAAGGCTGCGTCGGACAAGCCGCAGCCGGCGCCCGAGGCGAAGCCTTCGCCGCCGCCCGAGCCGCCCAAACCCAAGCGCCAGGTCGTGACGCGCGTGGCTGTGTACGACCTCCAGAGCGCCGGCGACATCAAGCCCAGAACTGCGGTGATCGTGTCCGAGGCCATCCTTGCCGAGATCCGCAAACTCGAAGGCATCTCGGCGGTCGGAATGAAGGAAATCATGGAGATGCTCGCCTTCGAGCAAAAGAAACAGTTCGTCGGCTGCGACTCGGTGAGCTGCCTCGTCGAGCTGGCCGGCGCCCTGGGCGTGGACGAGCTTATCACCGGCAACCTGGGAGCCATGGGCGACTCGCACATCATCACGGTCAAGCGCATGGACCTTGCGTCGGCCGAAACCCAAAAATCAATCTCCAAAAACCTCAAGAAGGGCGACGGCGAGGAGTTCCTCGCCGTCGTCGGCGACGTGAACAAGGAGATGTTTCCCGACAAGAAGTACAAGGCCGGCGCGACTCCCGGGGTGACAAAAGAGATGGCCAAGCGGCTCTCGCGGCCGCCGCTCCCGCGCTGGGCGTTTTTCACGACCGCGGGCGTGGCCGTCGCCGCGGCCGGCGCGGGGGCGTTCTTCGGCATGCAGGGGCAGAGCGCACTGGACGACTACAACAGCCTCGTCGATCAGTCCAAGGCCAACGTCGTTCAGGGAGCCGATCTCAACAAGAAGATGAGCGCCGTCGAGAACGCCAACACCAACGCAAACATTTCGTTCATCGTCGCCGGAACGCTTGCGGCCGCGGCGATAGCCGAGTTCTTCTTCACCGACTGGCACCCCGAGCCCGAACGGCCTGCCGTGACCCCCGTCGCCGATCCCAGGACCGGTACCCGCGGCGTGGCTCTAAGCTGGCAGTGGTGACAGCGGGGCGCAAGGCTCGTCAGCCACGAAACAGCACGAAAGGCACGAAACTCGGGGACGGGCAGGCGGTTGGCGGTACGTTGTAGCGCCAGGCACTGGCCGCTGGCCACCGATCACTTGTCACTCTTCTTTGTTTCTTCCAGCTTGTCCTTCATTTTCCTGACGAGCGCGGCGTAGCTCTGGTCCTTGATGATCTTGTTGAACTCGCTCTTGTACGTGCGGAGCGTCGAGACCTCGTCTATCAGGAGGTCGAAGCAAAGCCACCTGTCGCCCTTTTTGTGCAGCTTGAAGCCGACGTTGACCGACCCGGCCTTCGCCGAGAGTTTTGTGAGCACGTACGCGTCGCCGCCGTCGTCCGATTCCTCGAGGAACTCCACCGAGTAGTCGGCGTTGCCGCTTATCTTTCCAAGATAGCTCGCCTCAATCAGGTCTTTTAGGATCCCGGCGAACTCGGTCTTCTCGGCGTCCGAGCGCTCGTCCCAGAACTTCGCCATCGCGCGCCGCGCAAGCTCGGTATAGTCGAGGAACTGCGTCACGACCGTGCGCACCTCTTCCTTTATCTTTTTTTCGGCCGCCGAGCCTTTAGCGGCGGGCTTTGCCACGGCCTTCTTGATTTTGGCCGATGCGCCCTCCAGCGCCTCTTTGGGCGATCCGGCACCGGCGGGCAGTCCGGCGAGAAGGGCAAGCACAAATGCCAATGCTGGTGCGATTCGATTCATACGATTTCCTCCGGCGGATGACTTCGATGGGTGCCACGGACAAACCCTGTTTGTCCGTGCGTCCGGGTTCGTCACGTCCTTGATACGCAAGGGCCGCCCGATCTCCGATCACCGGCCGGTGCCCTTCCCGCTCGCCAGTTCCAGTTCCGCGAGCGCAACCCTGGCCTCGTAGGCCGCCTTGAGCTGCTGGATCCTGCCTTGCGCCTGTGCGACGAGGGCTTCCAGGAGATCGCGCGTGTCGCCCACCCCTATGTTGTAATTCAGCATCGAGGCCGCGAGCCATTTCCTGGCCGCCTTCGCGCCGTCCTTGTAGGCAAGCCAGTTCGCGCGGGCGTGCACGTAGTCGGCGTGGGCCTTCCTGACCTGCAAGGCGGCGCCCCGTGCGGCGAGCGCCGACTGGAACCTGAGTTTCGAGAGCTCGGCGCGGGCCTGCTCCTCCTGCGCGAGCTTGATCCCGACGTCAAGCTCCAGCCGAAGCCCCAGCCCCACGGCGCCGCCGAGGTAGTTGAGATCGTCGCGCACCAACGGGTTGCCGGTATCGAACTGGACGCTGCTTTGCGAGAAACGAAGTCCGCCTCCCACAAACAGGTTCGGGTAGTACAGGCGGCCCGCGGCATCGGCAAGGCTCGAGCGCGCCTTGACCGCGTGCCCCAGCGCGCGGAGGTCCGGCCTCGCCGCCGTCTCGCCAAGGTGGCCCGATACGGGACCCGGTTCGGGAAGTCCGGCCTCGATGTCGAGGGGCTTGGCGGTCACCTGCTCGTCCTCGTCCGCGCCGATCATCACGCGGAGCGCTGCCTCGGCCACCGCCAGGCCCTTTTTTGTTTCCTGAAACCGGCTCTCGAGTTCGGCCGCGTAGAAATCGATCTTGAAGAGGTCCTTTTCGGTCGCCTGCGGGTCATCGGCGGCAAGGAGGTCCTTGATTTTTTTCCGCGCCTCTCTGAGTTTGTCCTTCCCGTCTTCGAGGACCGCGATGACCTCCCGCGCGGCGATCACGCCGTAGTACGCCTTTCGGGTATCAAGGACGACTGCGTCACGTGCAGCCGCAATGCCTGCGGTCGCCGCGTCTATTCCGCTCCCCGCGGCATCCAGGATTGATCCCAGCCTCCCGAAGGTGTAGAGCGGCCAGACGACGTCCACGGACCCCTGGACTATGACTCCCGCGCCGGTGACCCCCAAAGACCCCAGGTTGCTCGCGTCGGTGACCCGATCGACCTTTTTCGATTCGGGCGCGACCGGCCCGCCGCCCATGACCGTCGCCGACACGTTCGGCAGCCAGAAGGCGGACTGCGCCTCGTGGTATTTGCCCCGGTAGTAGTCCAGATCGGCCTCGGCGGCCTTGACCTTTTCATTTCGTTCGAGGGCGAGACTTATGCACTCGTCGAGGGTGTATTCCGCCGCCGCGGCCCCCGCCGGGACCGCCGCGAACAGGAACAGCGCCGCCGTTATGATTGATGCCCGGGCCACGGGCGCCGATTATGCCGCCGCCGGACCGAAATGTCCACTTGCGAAGGAGAATTGAGTGCATCTCCGATTTTGGGGAATACGAAACTGACTCCCGGATTGGCCGGGCCGCCACCTGCCCGGTGCCCGTTCTGAACCGCGCGGGAGGCAACTTGGTTTGCTCCCGGCCGCGCGCGCCGGACAGGCAGAACGTGCGCCGGGCAGGCGTCGCCCCGGCCTTCGCGTCACCCCGGTTGCGGGGATGCACCCAGGAGAATCGGGCGCATCCCGGTTTCCGGGACTGCCAGGTCTACCGGCCCGCTGGGCGGGCGGTGATGTGGAAGTCGTCGCCGACGCGCTCGAAGGAACGGACGACAAGGCGGCGGGCGGCGCGTACCGTCCCAACGCCTTCGCCGCCCACGAACGGCCTTGCGCCGGCGCCGCCCAGCAGCATCGGGGCGACGAAGAGATGGATCTCGTCAAAAAAGCCTTGATCCACGAACGCTCCGTGGACGCCCGATCCGCCCTCGACGAGCAGGTGCGTGACGTCCCTTTCACCGAGGATCACAAGCAGCCTTTTCAGATCGGCCCCGTTGCCGCGCCCGGGGACCCGCACGATTTCAACGCCGTGCGCACGAAGCTCGGCGGCGCGCGCCTCGGGCGGGTTTTTTGACGCGAAAACGGCAACCGGACCTGTCTTGTCACGGTACATCTTTGCGCCGGGACCAACATCGAGGCGCCAGTCGAGCACGACGCGGAGCGGAGGCTTTTTGCGCGCGGCGCCGGGGATGCGCACCGTGAGTAGCGGGTTGTCGTGAAGGACGGTCCCCGCCCCGACGAGAATTGCGTCGGCCTCGAACCGCAGGCGGTGCCCGATCAGGCGGGACCGCTCCGACGATATCCATTTGGAGTCGCCCGTCCGCGTCGCGATCTTTCCGTCAAGGCTCGCGGCAGCCTTGATTGTGATCCAGGGCAGGCCCGTCTTTGCCCACTTGAGGAACGCGCGATTGAGATCGCTGCACTCCGCTTCGAGAATACCCGCGTTTAGCTTGATCCCGGCGCGCGAAAGCCGCAAGGCGCCGCCGCCCTTCACGCGCGGGTTTGGGTCCCGGCACCCGAAGAACACGCGGCGAATCCCTGCATCAATGATGCGCTCGGTGCACGGCCCCGTCCGTCCGGAGTGGTTGCAGGGCTCAAGCGTGCAATACAGGTCGGCGCCGCGGGCCGCTTCTCCGGCTTCTTCGATTGCGACGAACTCGGCGTGGGGCGTCCCCGCCCTGCGGTGCCACCCGCGCCCGACCACGCGCCCGTGCCTCACGACCAAAGCGCCAACGGCGGGATTCGGCGAGGTGAGGCCGACGCCCCTGCGGGCGAGGGAGAGGGCCTCCATCATGAACTTTTCGGGTTTCGCCTCCATGCCGCCTCAGTCCCGCCGATGAATCGGTGGGCTATTCCGCTTCGCCGGCGCAGCCTTTTCCTTTTCGTTTAGGAGATCCTTGAGCTCGCGCATGAATTCGTTTATGTCCCGAAACGATCGGTAGACGCTGGCGAAGCGCACGTACGCGACCTCGTCCGTCTTCTGAAGCCGCGCCATGACCTCCTCGCCGATCTCGCGCGACTGGATCTCGCGGTCGCCGCGCTCCTGAAACTTTTTCTCGACCTCTTCACAGATCGCCTCGAGCACCTCGGTTCCGTACGGCCTCTTCTCGAAGGCCTTTTTGAGCCCCGCTATCAGCTTTGTGCGCTGGTATTCCTCGCGGCGCCCGTCCTTCTTGACGACCTGCGGGGTCTG
This sequence comes from Deltaproteobacteria bacterium, assembly GCA_016218965.1. GTDB lineage: Bacteria > Myxococcota > SpSt-1050 > SpSt-1050 > JACRCP01 > JACRCP01. Next base: position 35,396 of record JACRCP010000390.1, read on the forward strand.
CAGTTCGACGCGCTCATAAGTCGTGAAGCGCCGGCTGCACGCCTCGCATTCGCGCCGCCTGCGGATGAGCCCCCCGTCCTTCGCGAGGCGCGAGTCCACGACCCTGTTGCTGAGCTTGGCGCAGTACGGACAGCGCATCAGAACAACCAGGCGAGAGAAGGATGAAGGATGAAGGACGAAGGATGAGGTCGAAAGAAGGCCTCCCGCAAGGCACCCCGAACGTCGGGACGTGAACTGTTCATCTGGCACTTCTCCTCACTCATGCCTCTTGCCTCTTGCCTCCCGCCTCGTTGTGACGCTGACGCCGGCCTCCGAGAACATCTCCTGCGTCAGGTCGTCCGGATACCCCGCGTCGACGACCACGTCCCGGACGCCGGCGTTGATGAGCATCTTTGCGCAAATCGAGCACGGGAGGTGCGTGCAGTAAACCGTGCCGCCCTGCGTCGAAACGCCATGGAGGGCGGCCTGGATGATGGCGTTCTGCTCGGCGTGAAGACCCCGGCAGAGTTCGTGCCTCTCACCGGAAGGGATCCCCAGTTTCTCGCGAAGGCAGCCCGCCTCGATGCAGTGTCGAACCCCCGCGGGCGCTCCGTTGTAGCCGGTCGCGACGATACGTTTTTCCCGGACAATCACGGCGCCCACCTGGCGGCGGAGGCATGTCGAGCGCGTGGCCGCGAGCCGCGCAAAGCTCATGAAATACTCGTCCCACCCCGGCCGCGCCGGAGCGGCGCCGTCAGCCTTGTTCTTCTTCTTCTTCACGCGCCGCTCCAAATCCCAAATCCTAAATCTGGTTTTTGGTCTTCTCGATCTCCAAGATTTTGTCCACGCGCCGGCGGTGCCGGCCCTCCGAAAACTCGGTCGAGAAGAACTCCTTGACTATGCCGACCGCCATGTCCACGCCAAGGACGCGCGCGCCCAGGCACAGGACGTTGGCGTCGTTGTGGCTCCGCGCCATCCGCGCCACGAACTCGTTGGCGCACAGCGCCGCGCGGACGCCCCTGAACTTGTTGGCCGTGATACTCATCCCGATCCCCGACCCGCAAATGAGCACTCCCCGCGCGTACGTGCCGGTCGAAACACCGCGCGCCACCGCCGCGGCGAAGTCGGGGTAGTCCACCGACGTCGTATTCGTAGGACCGAGGTCGTCCACGTCGTACCCGTGTTCGCGGAGCCAGCCGCGAATCTCGTCCTTGAGCACTATCCCGGCATGGTCGCTTGCAATAGCCGTCTTCATGGCCTGCCTCACTGCACCGCGTGCTGGCGGATGTAGTTCGTGACGTCCTGGACCGTCTTGAGGTTCTCGACGTCCTCGTCGGGAATCTCGATCTTGAACTCCTCCTCCATCGCCATCACGAGCTCCACGATGTCAAGCGAATCCGCGCCGAGGTCCTCGACAAACGACGCCTGGGGCGTGACCTCCTCCTCGTCGACGCCGAGCTGCTCGATGATGATGGCCTTGATCTTCTGCTCTATCGACATCGCACCCTCCACTGTTGCACCATGTCACATGTAGAGCCCGCCGTTGACCCGGATGACCGCCCCGGTCACGTACGAGGCCCCCTCCGACACGAGAAAACCGACCGCATGCGCCACGTCGTCGGGCGTTCCGAACCTGGCCGCAGGGATTCGCGCTAGCACCGCCTCCCGCGCCTTCTCCGAAAGACGGCCGGTCTGGCCGGCGTCGATGAAGCCGGGGGACACGGCGTTGACCGTGATGCCCCGCCCCGCCACTTCGGCCGCGAGCGCTCGCGTGAGCCCCAGAAGCCCCGCCTTCGCGGCCGCGTAGGCCGTCTGGCCGGCGTTCCCGGCCTCGCCGACGATCGAGGCGATGTTCACGACCCGCCCCCACCGCCCTTTGAGCATCCGGGCGATCGCCGCGCGCGCGCAACGGTACGCCCCGCCGAGATCGGCGTCAAGAACTTCGCCAAGCTCCTTGTCACGCGTGCGGAGCAGGAGCTTGTCGAGCGTCGTGCCCGCATTGTTCACGAGCACGTGGACGCCGCCGAGCGACGCGGCGATGGCGTCGAAGGCGGCCTCGACCGCCTCGCCGTCCCGCACGTCGAAACCGAACTGCTCCGCCCGGCCGCCCCGAGCAACGATCCCCGCCGCGATCTCCCGCGCCCGTTCGGCCCCCCCGCGGTAACACACGGCAACCACCGCCCCGTCGGCCGCCAACATGCGCGCAATCGCCCCGCCGATGGCGCCGGAGCCCCCGGTGACGACCGCCACCCTCCCGTCGAGCGGACCGGCCACTACGGGTTTTCCGCCGGCTCGGACCCTGTTGTGATCTGGCCGGTGGTCTCGTCGCACTCGCCGTCCAGGAACGGGTCGGCGAGCGAGTCGTCGTGCTCGCACTTGTTCATGTCCAGGCCGCAGATCGCCGCCTCGCCGTTGGGGCACACGAGGTCCCAGTTCTGGCAATCCATTCGTGCCCTGTCGGTGCTCTGACCGTAGAGCGCGCAGAACTTCTCGTGGCACGAGGCGATCTCGTCCGCCGCGTCCTTGCACCTATCGGTGCACGCCGGCAGAAAAAACGTTGCCGCACACAGAACCAAGAGGAAGAGCGCCATCGGACTTCGCATGTCGGGTCTCCTTGCGCAAACCGTCAACGAAAATCGGAAAGCATCCGCGCCGCGCGATCCACGTCCCCGGGCCGCCCGACGCTTGACACCACCGCCTTGGGATCTATCTTTTTGACCAGTCCGGACAGCACCGTGCCGGGTCCCACCTCGACGTACGCCTTGACCCCCGCCGCGGCCATGCACCGGACCGACTCGGCCCAGCGCACGGGGCTTGTCATGTGCGGGCGAAGGGCCGCTCGCACTCCGGCCCCGCTTTTGACCTGCGAGCCGAGGACGTTTGAGACAACAGGGACGCTCGGGTCCGAAAACGGGACCCCGTCAAGGACCCTTTCGAAGACCGCCGAAGCCCCGGCCATCAGCGGCGAGTGAAATGCGCCGGCAACCCGCAGCCGCACGACTTTTTTGGCGCCGTTTCCCTCCGAAAAGGCAATGAACCGTTCGACCGCGTCGAGAGAACCCGAGACGACGACCTGATCGTCGGAGTTGACGTTGGCGACCCACAACGCGCCATCGAGGCCCGCCCGCGTGATCGCGGCCCCGATTTCCGCGCAGCTCCGCCCGATCACCGCGGCCATCCCGCCCCGCGTCCCGTTCCCGGCCTCGTCCATCAGCCTGCCTCGCTCGGCGACCAGCCGCACACCGTCCTCCAGCCCCAATGACCCGGCGGCGTGAAGCGCCGAAAACTCGCCAAGAGAGTGGCCCGCGACGCAGGCGGCGTCCGGGATACCGGCCTCACGGAGGGCGGCAAGCACGGCAGTTTCGGCCGTGAAGAGCGCGGGCTGTGCGACGGCGGTCGACGAGAGCGACTCGGCGTTCCCGGAAAAACAAAGCGCCGCTGTGTCACGCCCGAGCGCCGCCGAGGCGCGGGAGAACACGTCCCGCGCCGCTGCCGACACCTCGAAAATCTCGCGGCACATGCCGGGTCGGTGGGACCCCTGGCCTGGAAAGAGAAGCGCGAACGACATCGCGGGCACGCTCACTCTTCTTCTATGTGCACAACCTCCCTGCCCTTGTACTGGCCGCAGCTCGGGCAGGCGTGGTGCGGTAGCATCGGTTCCATGCAGTTGGGGCAGGTCACATATGTGACCGCTGTTGCCTTCCAGTGGGCCCGGCGGTTATCTCGGCGGGCGCGCGACTTTTTTCGTTTTGGGAGTGCCACGTTCGACTCCTTTCAGGACAGTTGGCGCGGTTGATGAAACTTTTGCCCTAAGGGCCGCCGCAAGCGGCGACTCCACTCGTTTCGAAGGGCATCCGCAGGGGCCACCGTTTAGGTTTTTCCCGCACGACGGGCAGAGCCCCCGGCAATCGGGCGTGCACGTCGGGGCCATCGGGAGGCTCAGAAGCAGGTTGTCGCGAACAACACCGTCGAGCTCGACTACCGGCCCTTCAAAAAAAAGGTTTTCCCCTTCCTGGTCCTCGCCGCCTTGGGTCCCCTCCTTCTCCGTTTTGGCCCCCGCTTCGGGAGCGCGTTTTGCGAACAACACGGTGAAAGGGACCTCGAAACGCTCGGTGAGCGCCGAGAGGCAGCGAGAACACTCGGCGCCCATTTTCGCGCTCACCGTGCCCCGGACGAGCACGTCGCGTCCGACAAGCTCGGCCCTGATCGATGCCCGCCCGTCCCCGATGGGGCGAAACACCGCCCCATCGCCCAGTCCGTCCGAGATCTCCGCGGCGGGGAGCGGCTCGTCAAGCTCGAGCCCGTCAGGGCCTATTTCCTCAACCTTGATGAACACTTCGGCCGCTCCAACCCATCCGCCGGAGGCGCTAGTATATGTAAAAGTCCCCGCGAGTCAAGGAAGCAAAGTAACGAGCTATTCGCGCTGTAGCGTTTTTTTCGAGGCGGACAGGGGTTGGGGCAGGCCGGGATTCTCTGATAGAGCGTCTTCTCACCACATGAAGCCCGCAGTTGGAGCAGATCGACGGCTTTCACCGTGTTTCGAGCACACC
>JACRCP010000378.1 GCA_016218965.1 Deltaproteobacteria bacterium
GCCTGGCGGATATCGAAATGGCGTACGATATCTTCCACTGATTCACCCGTCATCCACCGTACCAACAACTCGCCGTCTCATCGTGCTGCCGCGACTTGTGGGTAAAGACCAGCCCAGCGGGAGAGGGTCAGGGTGAGGGTATGGCGACGTACGTCTATTCCTACACGCTGGCGGGAACGGAAGACCAATCCGCCCTGACCGTGACGGTGGACCTTGAGGACGAGGCGGGGAATGTGCAGACGGGGCAGGTGGCGGGATCGTTTGTGCCCGATTTCGTGAATCCTTCGATTGTCGGGACGCCCGTTGTCAACAAGGCGTTTGCGAAGAGTGGAGACGAGGTGACGGTGACGTTTTCGTCAAGCGAGAAGCTCAAGGCCGACCCGGTGGTGAAGGCGGGGGCGGTGATCTTCGTGAAGAAGGGCCAGACGGGAAACGAGTACGTGTACGGATACACGCTTGCGGGAAGCGAAACCGAAGGACCGGCGAACATCACGATTGACCTCCTCGACGAGGCCGACAACGCGGCGGGGGCACTCGCGGGCGGGAGCTTCACGGTCGACTTGACCGCCCCGCGGTTGAGCGCCGGACCATTTGCAACGCCACAGGTTGCAAGGGAGGGGACGCTCGTCGTGGTGCAGGTCGAGGCGAGCGAGGAACTGGACGCCGGACGGGCGGTGGCGGCGAGGCTTGGCGCGATCGACATGGGCGCGCCGGTGCAGACGGGACGCACGTACCAGTTCAGGTATCTTGCGAAGGAAGTGGACGGCGACGGCGACAAGACAGTGAAGGTGGAGCCGATCTTTGACCTTGCGGGGAACACGGCGGGGCCGTTCGACGGCCCTTCGGTCACGTTTGATTTCAAGAATCCGACGGTGACGGTGACGGGTCTGGGCCGGGGTCCGCACCGGAGCCCCAAAGCGGCCGAAACCGACGACGTGATCGCGCACGTCAAGTTCACGACGAGCGAGGCGCTGGACCCGAAGGCCGGGCAGGTGGCGGTGAATATCAGTGGGAATTGGACGGCGGTATGTCCCGAGGGTGCCGCGGCGGAGTTCGACTGCACGTTTGCGGTGCCGCGGGACCTGCCCGGTGGGGATGAGCTTGAGGGGTTGCAGGTGGTGGCGATCGTCCTCAAGGACCAGGCGGGGAACTCGACGGTCAACGGGGCGGGTACGATGACTTTTGACTTCACCGCGCCGGTGCTGACGATGGCGGTGGAGCCGCGCGGGCGGCCGGTTCGCCTCGGCGAGATGGTGACGTTGAGCGTGGCGAGCAACGAGACGTTGGACGCGACGGGGGTGGTGCTTGACAGCGGGGGGCTCTTGTTGGATCCGCCATCCGTTTCCGGCACGAACTACACGTGGACGTACACGGTAAAGGAAACCGACGACGAACCGTTTTCCCTCTCGGCGACGGCAAAAGACGCGGCCGGGAACCCTGCAAACACCGCCGCGACGGGGTCGGTGACACTCGACGGGGTGGTGCCGACGATGAGCGGGGCTTCCTTGAACCCTTCGCGCATCAGGGGCGGTGAGAAGTTTGAACTAACGTTTTCTGCAAGCGAGGCCATCCCCGGGGATCCCGACGTGGCGTTTTCAAACGGGACGGACGCGCCGGTTTCGATGACGCTCAAGTTAAAGACCGGGAACGACTACGTGTTCGAGGGGACCGCACCGGCCTCCGGGAGTTCCCCGTATTATGCGGTGACGGTGAGTCTGGAGGATGGGGCGGGGAACCAGAGGTCCGGGTCGGCCGGGACGATCGAAATAGACAATGTGGCGCCGGAGCTTGCAGGGCTTGAGGTGGCGCCCGCCGGGGCGAAGGTCGGGGACACGATCCGGGTGGTGCTCACGGCGGACGAGACGCTCTTGGGTCCGCCTGCGCTGGTGGCCAAGGCGGGGGGGACCGACCTGAATTTCGCGGCGGTGGACTCGACGCCCGGCCGAATCAGCTACGCGTACACGTACGTGGTGACGGCGGGTCTGTGGCAGGGCGTCTACACAATCCAGCCGCTTTCGCTCTCTGATATCGCAGGCAACGTCCGGCAGGTGACGCCGAATCCCCCCAAGACGTTCACCGTGGACTCGTCTGTGCCGCAGGTGATGTTCGGGCCGTCGTTTGACAAGATCCCGGCGGTGTACAAGGCGGGCGAGACGATATCGCTGCTCATGCAGGCGACCGAGAACCTCGACGCGAGCCTGCCGACGGTGACGCTGAACACCTCGACGCCCAAGTCGCTCCCGTGCACGGCGGGTCCCGGGGCGAACTTCTACACGTGCGCGCTGGCGTCGCCGCTTTCGGGGACGGAGGCGCCGCAGGGGCAGGTCGGGATTGGGATTCAACTTTCGGACGCGGCGGGGAACACGGGGTTTGCGAACGGGAACGTGACCCTGGACTTCGTCCCGCCCGCACTGCTCACGGCCGGAGCGGGACAGGCGCGGTACAAGGGGAGTGAGTTTGTCTACTACACGATCACGGTTAGCGAGCCGCTTTTTGGAAACCCGGGACGGCCTGTGGTGAGGGTCTACAGGGGCGGGGCGGAGCAGGCGGGGTTTTTCGGGCCGGCGCCGATAAACGAGACGGACACGAGTTTCACGTACCGGAGCATGGCTTTGGGCCACCCCGACGGGGACTACACGGTGGGAATCGATCTTACGGACAAGGCGGGGAACGTGACGCCGGGGCTTGCGGGCGGAGGCTTTTCGTTTGACTCAGCCACGCCGGTGGTGACGGCGGTTTCGGTGACGACGAACAACCCGAACTCGAGCGCGTTGGCCAGGGACTCAAACGTAACGACGGCGGTGTTTTCGGTGGACGAGGGGCTTTACGCGGACCCGCAGGTGACGCTGGGCGGAAAAACAATGACGTTCGTGTCAAAGACGGGTACAGGGCCGTGGACTTACACGTACACGCGGGCGGCGGCTGTCGGGGACGGGGACGGGACGAAAGCGGCGACGGTAACGGCGATGGACCTTGCCGGGAACGTGCGCGTGCAGGACGTGGGGTCGGTGACATATGACTTCACGGCGCCGGCGGTCATCTCGTCGATGGTGAGTCCCAACCCTGCGGGGATGGGGAAGGTCTTGACGTACACGGTGACGGCGAGCGAGACGCTCTTTGAGCCGCCGGTCCTGCATTTCACGCCCGTCCTGACGATGCAGGGACCGGTGCAGTCGGGGACGCAGTACGCGTGGACGCGGAACATCGACGGGGCGGAGACGCAGGGAGCGTACACGGTGACGGTGGACATGATCGATCTTGCGGGGAACCCCAGAAGCGGGGCGCCCGCTGCGGGGTTCAGCGTGGATTGGGCGGCGCCTGTGGTGACGCCGGTTTCAGTGACGACGAACAACCCCAACTTCAACACGTTTGCCAAGAATGGCGAAGTCGTGACGGCGGTGTTCACGGTCAACGGAGATCTGCCGTCCAATCCCGGAGTGACGGTTGGCGGTCTGGCGATGAGTTTCGCCTCGAAATCGGGGAGCGGGCCGTACACGTTCACGTACAACCGGACCGCGTTAAGCGACGACGACGACGGGACGAAATCCGTCACCGTTCAGACAGCCGACACGGCCGGCAACGTGACCGTGTACAACTTCAGGCTGACCGTAACGTACGACTTCAACCCGCCCGACGTCACTGCGGGTTCCGGGAGCATCCAGCTTGTTCCATTCGGCGGCTGCCTGCTCTCGAACGTGACAAAAGTGGCGCTGAACACGACCGCGCGGGTTTCGTTCACCGCGAACGAGTTGCTCCTTGCGGACCCGGTGGTGACGATCGACCCGTCGGTCGGGACGTGGAGCATCACGAAGTACTCGAGCGCGGGACTGTCGTACACTTACGATATCAAGCCGACCGGCGGCTCGCCGACGCAAGGCGCGACGAACGTCCGGGTGGTCCTGACCGACAGGGCGGGGAACGTGAGTGACCCGATAGCCCTCACCCTTCCATCGCCCGGCATCGACGTGGACACCGCCGCCCCTACACCGATCTCGATCGCGCAGAACGACAAGATCCTCTACCGCCGCGTGCCGTGGGGCTCCGACGCGACCGCGGGCGTGAAAACGTTCTCTGTCAAGACACTCGACGGCGAGGCCGGCGCCGTAGAGCCGGACGCCACGGTGATCTTCTGGGACGCCGCCGACACAGCCACAGCCGCGGAGATCGGTCGGATCACTGCCGACGCGAACGGGTATTTTGCGCCGAAAGAACTCAACCGCGCCGATCGCCCGCACGTCTACCTCACGCAGGTCGACGAGGCGTGTAACACCGACGGCCCGAACGCGACGGAGCTTAGGAACCACGAGTGGATCGCCTCGATGGGGTACAAGGTAGTGGGCGACGACTTCCAGAACCCGCATGAATACCGGACGCGAAGCTACGCGTCTGGCGTTCTGGCTGAGGGAGGGAGCGTTCCGGTGGGGGCGGGGGACGGAGTCGACACGCTGGGAGACACACGCGCGCACGTTTTCGGAGACGGGACCTGGCGGAGAAGAAGGCCGTCTGACCCTGCACGAAGAACCTGGCACGCCGCGGCGTTTGACTCCGTGAGGGGCAAGGTAGTCGTTTTCGGAGGGATGTCGGACGATCTCAGCTGTGACGGAGGCACGGATGGTTACTGCCCCGGCACATGGGAATGGAGCGGCGAGGAGTGGGAGAGGAAGATCCCGGCCGACCCGGAGGGGGACGGCGACCCCTCTCCTCGGATCGGCCTGAAGATGGCGTTCGATCCGGTTCGTGGCCGCGTCTTGCTGTTTGGTGGCTACCGCAATACGCTTCTCGGCGATTTTTGGGAATGGGACGGAACGAGCTGGCAGAGGATCTGGGCCGAGGATCCGGAAGGCGACGGCGACCCACCACCGAGGACGGACAGCTCTTTGGCCTTTGACAGTTCGAGAGGAAGGCTGGTGTTGTACGGCGGTTGCACTGGGTGGATGTTTGGGTGCACCGTTGTCGACGGCAGCACCTGGGAGTGGAACGGGAGGAGTTGGAAGCTCATCTCGCCGGCGGACCCGGAGGTTGACGGGAATCCGGCCGCCCGGGGGAACCACGGTCTGGCCTACGACATGACGCGGCGGCGGGTGGTGTTGTTCGGCGGCTCTGTCGGAATGGTCGGGACTTGCGACGGCGGGGCAACCAATCGTTGTGACGTTACATGGGAATGGAACGGAGTGAGCTGGAGAAAGCGACTCCCGGCCCACAAACCTTCCGCCCGGCTGTCCATGGGTATGGCGTTCGACAACGCCCGGGATCGCGTCGTCGTGTTTGGGGGCCAGGATGTCGCGCGTCTCAACGACCTGTGGGAGTGGGACGGATCGGACTGGACCGGAGCGACACCTCTGGACCCTGAAGGGGACGGCAACCCGGCGGTCCGCTCATGGGCGGGCGTCGCATACGAGAGTGTGCGAAGTCGCCTGGTCACGTTCGGCGGCACGACGGACGGCGGCAACTGCGATGGCTCAGGAGAAGGGTGCTGCAATTCCACGTGGAGCTGGAACGGCACGAGTTGGACCAAGGTGGGGCCAAGCGATCCTGACGGCGATGGCAAACCATCCGCCCGGCACGAGCACGCCATCGCATACGACAACAATAACGGAAGGTCGGTGCTTTTTGGGGGTTGCGCGGGCGCCGATTTGCCTTGCGATGTGATCGCGGGCGACACATGGGAATGGACCGGCCTGGGCTGGAACCGCATTATCCCCGCCGACCCGGGTGGCGACGGTGACCCCGCCCCGCGTTTCCGGCACGCCCTTGCTTTTCAAAAGAACTCCGGTCGGACGCTACTGTTTGGAGGGTGCGGCGCTGTGTTCGGGTTCAATTGTTCGGGCAGGCTCGGCGACACGTGGGAATGGTCCGGCACGAGTTGGGATCTGAAAACTCCTGCCGATCCCGAGGGCGACGGCAACCCTTCGGCTAGGTCCACCCATGCCATGGAATTCGATTCGGCGCGAAACCGCGTGGTTCTCTTTGGCGGCGAAGACGCTTTGCTCTTCAATGGCGAAACGTGGGAATGGAACGGCACGAGCTGGGCGAAGTGCGCACCAGGAGGCGCTTTCTGCAATCTCACCGACCCGGAAGGAGACGGGAATCCGTCGGCGAGGTACTACCCTGGAATGGCGTTTGACGAAGTGCGAGGCAGGGTCGTCCTGTTCGGCGGGTATGGTCCGACATGTGACGGCGGCGCCTCAGCCTACTGTGGCGCTACATGGGAATGGAACGGGACCAGTTGGGCCAAAATCGTACCATCCGACCCGGAAGGTGACGGGAACCCCCTTCCCCGATATCAACACGCCCTGGCGTTCGATTCATCTCGAAAGATGGTCGTGCTTTTCGGGGGCATGGTGGAGGGGAGCAGCTGCGCCGAAAGCGGCTCGAATCGCTGCAACGACACCTGGGAATGGAACGGCGCAAGTTGGAGGATAAGGAGCCCTGTCAGCCTGGAAGGCGAGAGCATTCCCGGACCCCGTTCGCTCCACGCGATGGCGTACGACCAGCGTCGCAACCGAATGGTGCTCTTCGCAGGGTATGACGGGTCATTGCTTGGCGACACTCGGGAATGGGACTCCGGAGCGGCCGCCCGCCCCAGCCAGGTCTTCCAGGCAAACTTCGCAGCGGCCGTCGCCCCTGCAACGTCGACATGGCTGTCGGTCGCCGGGACATTTTATTCTGGCGGTGTCGGCTACCCCGGAGGGGTCGCGACCAACGGCGTTGATCTCAAGGTCTGGGACGAGGGGATATGGAAGACCGTGGTGGTGAACAACAGCCCGCCCGAGACGCCGGCGCTCGTTTCGTGGACGACGACGGATCCGGCTGTGATCTCGCGCCTGTTTTTCGGGCCGCAGCAGACGCTCAACTTCGCGGTGACGCCGTCGGCTCCCAACGGGACGGGGACGGGGGAGATCGCGGTGGACTACGCCGAGGTGACGGTGAAATACAGGCTGTAGGCTGGAGGCTGGAGGTCGGAGGTCAGAAATACGCTTGCATACGCGCGCGGCTCGGGGCCAAACGGAGCCGTGACCGTGAGGGAGCGGTGAGCAGGTGCGGCGGGGGCGGCGGACATCGGGCCTCGGAGGTTGTCATGAAACTTTGCGTTGGCTGGTTCTGTTTACCCGTTATCGCTCTATCCCTTATCCCTGTTTTTTTGGCGGGTTGCTCGTCGGACCTCGCCGTTCCGGCAGAGGCACAGCTGGGGTGCCAGTCGGCGGCGGACTGCCCGTCGGGGTGGGCGTGCAACGAGAAGGTCTCTCGTTGCGTGAAGACCGAGAACATCGACTCGACGGCACCCGCGCTCGCGGGCGAGGTAAAGGTCGCGCCGACGGTTCTAAAAAAAGGTGCCAAGGCGGCGGTGGCGTTTTCGGTTTCCGAGGAACTGTCAAAACCGCCGGTCGTGACCGTGAATGCCGGAACGGACCGGCTCCTTTCCCTCGACGAGAAGGCGTCCGAGGTGACTCGTTACGTATTCACCTACACCGCCGCCGGCGACGAACCTCAGGGCGTCGAATCGCCGATCTCGATCGTGCTCACCGACAAGAGCGGGAACGAGAGTGGGAAGCTCTCGGGCGGTCTGCTCAAGTTTGACTTCATCGCGCCGTCGATTCCAGCGGACAAAGTGTTCTTGACCGGCTCGCCGGCAAAGAAGGACGGCGTTGTAACGGTGAAGTTCACCGTGTCCGAGCCGCTCGCCGCTGCGCCTGTTGTTTCCCTTGCGCTTGCCCCTGACCCCTTGCCCCTTGTCCTCGACCCATCGTCGGCGGGTCAGGATTACGTCTACACGTACGCGGCGACGGGTGGCGAATCGGAAGACGCGGCCGGCATCGGCCTGACTGTTGATCTCGCCGACGCGGCGGGGAACACGGCGAACGTTGCGCTGGAGAAGATTGTCCTTTTCGACTTCATCGTCCCTGCGCTGGTCGGGGTTCCGACGGTGACGCCTGCGGTGGCGCGGAAGGGGAGCATGGTGACGGTGGGGTTCGAAGCGAGCGAAACGCTGACCAAGGCTCCGGTAGTGACGGCCGGGGGAGTCGAGCTGACGGGCAAGGGGGCGGGCCGGAGCTACGAGTACGGGTACAAGGTGGCCGACGACGACGCGGACGGGGAGAGGGCGGTCACGATAACGCTTGAAGACGACGCGGGGAACGCGCTTGTCGACGCGCCGGGCGGGGCGTTCACGATTGACTCGACTAAGCCGTCGATCACGAACGTGTCAACCGATCGAGCCCGGTACAGCGCGGCGGCGGGGTTCAATACGGCGACGCTGACGTTCGACGCGAGCGAGGATGTCGGGGCGGGGCTTGTGGTGACAGTTGGCGGTGTGCCGATGAGCTGCGGCGCGTGGCAGTCGGCGAACCCGAGCCACATGTGCACGTACACGGTGCTCGGGAATGAAGGCGAGGGCGTCAAGGAGGTCTCAATCGCGGCGGTGGACGCGGCGGGGAACGCGGCGTACGGGAGCCGGACGGTGGAACTCGATTTCTCGGGTCCGACGCTTCAACTGTCGGTGCAGCCAAACGGCAGACCTGCCCGTCTCGGCGAGATTGTGACGGTCGGGGTCGCGGCGAGTGAGGCGCTCAATCCGGCGGGGATCTCGCTCGACAGCGGAACGCTCGCGCTCGGAGCGCCCACGGGTTCTGGGACGAGCTATTCGTGGACGTACACGGTGAAGGCGACGGACAGTGGGGTCTTCAATCTATCGGCGGCGGCCCCGGCGACGGGGACGATCGCGCTCGACGGCGTCGTGCCGGTGGTGAGCGACGTTGCGGCGGACAAGGAGAGATACAGCAGGGTGGTCGGGTACGACACGGTAAAGGTGACGTTCGACTGCACCGAGGACGTTGGAGCGGGGCTGAACGTGAAGGTCGGCGGCGCGACGATGACGTGCGGGGCGTGGTCGGCGACGAGCCCGAACTACGCGTGTACGTACGCGGTGCAGGCAGGCGACACGGGCGGGGTGAAGCCGTTCGAGGTGAAAGCGACCGACGCGGCCGGGAACAGCGCGTACGGGAGCGGGAGCGTGGAGTACGATTTCACGAACCCAATCGTGCTGGGGGCGGGACCGGGTAAGGGCGCGTACCGGAGCGGCGAGTCGTTGCTGTACACGGTGAGCGTGAGCGAGGGACTCGCGGGGACGCCCGGACGCCCGGCTGTGCGCGTCTTCAAGGGCGGCGTCGAGCAGGTCGGGTTCTTCGGAACACCTGTCTCCGAGACGGACACGAACTTCACGTACACGAGGCCGGCTGGAGGCATGACCGACGGGACGTACACGGTGCTGGTGGACGTCACGGACCGTGCCGGGAACGCGGTGGCGAACGCGGGGTCTCCGACTGGGTGGAGCATCGATGCGACCGCGCCGGTCGTAACGTACGTGTCCCTGTCGTCGAACAACCCGTACGACACGACACTGGCGAAGAGCGCCGAACTCGTCACTGCGGTCTTCGACGTGAACGAGGTGCTCGCCTCCGATCCGACCGTGAACATCGGCGGTTGGATGATGTCGTTGGATACCAAAACCGGCACCGTACCGTGCCGTTACACGTACACACGGCCATTGTCGGGGGGAGAGACGGACGGTCAGAAGACCACGACTGTTACGGCGACCGACCTGTCCGGGAACGTGACGGTGCGGGACATCGGGTCTTTGACGTTTGATTTCCTGGCGCCCTCGGTGGTGGCAAACTCGGACTCGATCCAGCTTGTTCCGTTTTCCGGCTCCCTCCTCCCGACCGTGACGAATGTCGCCATGAACAGCGCCGCGCGGGTGTCGTTCTCGGCGAGCGAGTTGCTCCTCGCCGACCCGACGGTCACCGTGAACCCCTCGGCCGGGACGTGGGGCATCAGCAAGTACTCCAGCGCCGGCAACTCGTACATCTACGACATCAAGCTCACCGGCGGCAGCCCCACGCAAGGCACGACGGAGGTGCGTGTTTCGATGACAGACAAGGCGGGGACACCGAGCGGCATGCTCACGCTCGCGCCGACGTTCACGGTTGACACCGTCGCGCCGACGCCGATCTCCGTCGCGCAGAACGACAAGATGCTGTACCGCCGCATCCCGTGGGGCTCCGACGCCACGTTGGGGGTCAAGAAGTTCACCGTCGAGACGCTGGCAGGCCAGACCGGCGCGGTCGAAACCAACGCTTGGGTGATCTTCTGGGACGCCGCGAACATTGCAACCGCGAGTGAGATCGGCCGGACGAAGGCAGACGGGAGCGGCTTCTTCGCACAGAAAGATCTCAACCGCGCCGACCGGGCGACCGTCTACCTCTCGCAGGTGGACGAGGCCGGAAACATCGACAGCGCCACCGCGACCGAGATCAAGAACCAGGATTGGACCGCGACGATGGGGTACAAGGTCCCGGGGAGCACCTTTGAAAACCCTCACAAGTACGAGACCCGGTCATGGTTCGTGGGCAGCCTCGCACAGACGGGATTCGCGGAAGCGGGTGCATCCGACGGGCTTGGCGCGATCAGCCCGCCGTTATTGGAGCAGCAGGGCGGCGGTGCCTGGCGGCAACGGACGTTCGATGATCCCTCGGCGCGGTACTGGCACGCGCTGGCCTTCGACTCGGCGCGCGGGAAGGTGGTCCTGTTCGGCGGTTGGACTGGAATCTTCAACGGCGAGACGTGGGAGTGGGACGGGGCGAGCTGGGCCAGGAAGACACCCACCGATCCAGAGGGTGACGGCAACCCCTCGGCGCGGTCCAGACACGCGCTGGCCTACGATTCGGCGCGCGGGAAGGTCGTCATGTTCGGCGGGAACACTGGAGGTTATAACGGCGAGACGTGGGAGTGGGACGGGGCGAGCTGGGCCAGGAAGACACCCACCGATCCAGAGGGTGACGGCAACCCCTCGGCGCGGTCCAGACACGCGCTGGTCTACGATTCGGCGCGCGGGATGGTAGACTTGTTCGGCGGGTTCACTGGAGCTTACAACGACGAGACCTGGGAGTGGGACCGCGGTGTCTTCTCCCGGCCCGGCCAGTTCATGCAAGTTGTCTTTACCGCCGCCGGCGCGTTGTCGGCAAAGACCATCGAATCGGTCAGCGCCATTTTCTACTCCGGCGCTGTCGGCTATCCCGCTGGCGTGGCCGCGAACGGAACGGACCTCAAGGTTTGGGACGAAGGGATGTGGAAGGTCGCCGCGACCAGCGGCAGCCCGCCGGGGGCGCCTTCACTTGTCTCGTGGACGACGACCGACTCGCAGGTCATCTCGCGGTTGTTCTTTGGCGCTCAGCAGACGCTCAACTTCGCCGTGACGCCGGTGGCGCCGAACGGGACGGGGACGGGGGAGGTGTCGGTGGATTATGCGGAGGTGACGGTGAAATGCCGTATTCCGTGATCGGTGATCCGTTCAGGCAACGGGCAACGGGCCACGGACGACGGGCGCGGCAGGTGTTGTGATATACTTCGAGTCGGGGACGGGAAGGAACGGGAGCAACGCCATGGGGCTTACAACGATTGACATCGAGGTCGGGAATCCATCGAAACCGAAGGTCACGGAGAAGTTGACCTTCCTTGTCGATTCCGGGGCGGTCTATTCGGTCGTGCCGGCAAAAGTGCTCAAGAAACTGGGGATCAAACCGCTGGCCCGTCAGGAGTTCCGGCTGGCCGACGGGTCGACGATCGTCCGGAAAAAGGGCGGGGCGCTCTTCAAGCACGGCAAACAGATCGGCGTGGCGGACGTCATCTTCGGCGAGGAGGGCGACAGCATGCTCCTGGGGGCGTTCACGCTTGAGGCACTCGGGCTTGCTCTCGATCCCCTGCGCAGGGAACTCAAACCCCTGCCCATGATACTCGCGGGCAAGATCTGACGGAACACTCCGACGGAAATTCGGGAGGTTCAATCGTGATCCGCAAGGGCGTTGCGTGCGCGGCTTTCGCAGTTGCCTTCGTGGCGTTCTTCGGGATCTCGCGGGCCGAGCACTTTGTCCCAAGCCCCGGGGAACCGGGGCACGATGCGGAGCTGGCGGCGAAGGCGCTCAGGTACGACAGGCAGTTCCGGGCGATCAATGCCTACCAGAACGGGCTTTCGCTCGATGCGCAGTACCGGCCGGAGCATCGCGATCTTGTCACGCAGTTCATCCAATCGGGTTCCGGCGAAGACCTCAAGGCGGCGATGGGGAAACACGTCTACGATGTCTTGTTCGAGTATGGCGAGCACGGGGACCTTGGCATGTTCGGCGGCGTGGCGACGGCCGGTGATGCGTTCGCGTACACGGTGCTTCGCGATTCGGGCGCGCCGGCGGCTGAGGTCCAGAAGGCCCGCGCGGCGCTCCTCCGCAATCTCGACGCGTGGCACGTCTACACCGACATCACCGGAGGGCAGGGGCTCGTCGCGCGCGGGATCATGCTCACATCCGGGCCGAACCCTGGCGACCCGGCGGTTCCCGGCGGCGTACCGCAAACGACGCCTATTCCCTCGCAATGCAACACGCTCCCCGCCGACAAGCACGCCACGTGGCGCCCGGACCTGTCGGGCCATCACGCCAACTACATCTGGTACGACGAGTGCTCCAAGGACCAGTACGATGGCTATGCGTTCGCGCTCGGCGTCATGTGGGACGCGATCGCGGGCGACCCCGACATTCCACAGTCGTACAGGGACAGGATGAAAGACGACGCGCTCAAGAACGCCAAAGCGCTCATGAAGAAGAACCAGGTCAAGACCAAGGTCCTTCCGTACGATCTCGACATGGTCATCATGGACCCGGACGGATGCGCGACGCGATGGTACGGACTCAACGCGCGCGTGCTCGACGAGGGGACGCC
>JACRCP010000048.1 GCA_016218965.1 Deltaproteobacteria bacterium
GCGCCGTGCGGACCTTGTGAACTACCACCTCACCCGGAACGAGGAGGTGCGCCAAGCACGATTCCGAGCACTTGGTCTGATTCCCCCGCCTCGTCGAGCTTCGCTATGAATCGAGAGTCGCATGTGTTCCAGTAGAAGTAGACAGCTCCCTGCAAGTAGATACCGCCATCGTATCCCACCTCGACGAATCCGATGATGTCGTTGAAGAACCAATCAGGCAAAGTCCACGTTCGCTCAAAACCATCGCGAATAACAACATCCATTCTCTCGAATACATGTCGTTTCTCTGCCTCCCACTTGCGTATCTCGCTCTCTCGGAACAGTCTTTTGTCAGTCCGGTAAAGTTCACAGCATCTTCGATGAACTGGGAGAAGGAAAAGACAGTATTTTGGAAACATGTTCAACCTCGATGGAGGTCTACAGCATGCGGGTTCTGCCAAAAATCACTTTGCGCACCGAAACCCGGATATGTCATAAGCGTTCGCTTGGTCGTTATTATTGCGACTGGATGCGCGCAACCGGTGGGTAGTGTTGATGTAAAAACCCGCACCGCGCACCACTCGATTGCCGCCCTCCGGGTTGTCAAGCCAAGCGCTCCCGTTTGTCGGCGCCCCGTTGTAGTCAGGGTGTGTGTTGTCTTGCACCCAGTTCACAACGTTGCCTACTGCGTCCAACATTCCGTAAGGACTGACACCTTTAGGTTTGCTGCCAACAGTGGCCGTCCCAGAGTTCCCACATGCGGCACCGTTCCACACCGCGTGGTCGCAATCCAAGGAGTCATTTCCCCAAGGGTACTTCCGCCCATCAAATCCTCTCGTCGCCTTCTCCCACTCGGATTCGCTCGGAAGCCTTTTGCCTGCCCACCAACAGTAGGCCCTTGCCGATGTCCAGTTGATGCAGTTGATTGGATGGTCCTCTTTGCCCGCGATGCCTTGGTTGCAGCCGCCACCGTTGAATGCAAAAGGGCAGACTGTCGCATCCACGCACGCTTTGTATTCGATTGTCGTGACTGCATACTTGTCGATCTTGAACGCCGGTACCGTCACTTGGTGGTAGGGGTTTTCGCTGCTCTGACACTCGGAATCCACCGCGATGTTGCACCCCATCCAGAAAGGACCTGCCGGCACATCGCACATGTCCCCGCCCTTGCCGGTCGGAGATGGACCACAGACGGGACAGGCAGGTGGAACGCACCCGCACATGTCCTGCGTCCCTCCCCCACCACAAGTCTCGGGCGCGACGCAGTTGTCGGAGCACGTCCCGCCGCACTGGTCGTCCCCGCCGCACTTGCCGGTGCAGTTCGGCGCGCAGCCGCAGATGCCCGGCAGGACGGCGCCGCAGGTCTGGGGGTTTGGGCAGGTGCCGCAATTGACGTTCGTCCGGGTGTTGCCGCAGTTGTCGGTGCCGGTGTTCTCGGAGCAGTTGAAGCCCATGCGGGCGCAGTACACACCGTCAACCTCTGTGAGGCACCCCGCGTCAATCGAACCGGTATCGGCCGTGCCTGCGTCGATGTCCGCATCCAGGTCGCCCGTGTCGGCGCCAGCGTCCTGATTGCCCGCGTCGGTGCCGCCGTCGCTGCCGGGGCCGTCGCAACGGTCCACCGTGCAGCCGAAGGTGCAGGTCGTGTCGTCGTATGGCCTGTTGATGCATTCACCGTTCACGCAGGAGCCGGCAGCCTGGTAGGAGCGGAGCGTCGTGCCGTCGATGCATTCGGGGTCGGGGGCGATTTGGCAGGGGTTTGACGTGACGCACGGGTCGCCGCCGTCGGTGCCGCCGTCGGACCCGGCATCTGTCCCGGTGTCGGTGCCGCCATCTTCCATCGGTCCTGTGTCCCCACCGGCATCGCTGCCAGCGTCAGCGGGGTGCCCGGTGTCCTTGTCGTTGCCGTGGCCGCTGTCCTTGCCGGTACCGCCGCCTTCGTTAGGGAGGTCGGCGGGCTTCACGCAGAGCTGTTGCGGCGAGCAGACGAGGCCCTTGCGGCAAAAGCCCTTATCGTTGCACGGGTTGCCTTCCACTCCGACGTCGGGGAGGGAGCAGGAGGCCAAAAGGGAGATCGCGGAGATCGCAAGCCCGAAGGTCAGACCGATGGAGAATAGGTGTCTCACCACGAACCTCCGACCTGAAGCGTCGCGGCATTGGGAGTCAGCATGGGGGTCACGTTGATCGCTGTGGCGGGTTTCTCATCTGCGCCGAGATACCAGAGCACGCCTCCGGTGGCGGCGAGCAGCCCGCCGGCGACGACGCCGGTGATTGCCAGCGTGTTGTAGGTGCCGTTCTTCGCGGCGAGGTCGTCGAGCTCGGCTTGGCTCCCTGCAGCCGCGTAGTCGTCGGCGGTCTTCTTCGAGAGCGCGGCGAAGACCCCGCCGACCGCCATCACGCCGATCCCCGTGAACGTCCCGGTCATCCCCCAGAACCTCTTGTCGAACTTCTCCGAGGGCTCCACGGTCTTCGCCACCCCAAGCGGCGCGGGGGTCGCGGCGGGCTTTTCCTCGTGCATGGCCGCGAACTCCTCCTTCGTCTTGAGGCCCATGATCACATCGACCGCCGGCTCGATCGTCCGTGAGAGCGTGGCGTCGTCCTTCTTCACCTTCTGCGTCACGCGCTCAAGGACCCGCACGTTGGATGCCTCAATGAGCTTGAGCGTCACGACGTACCGGTCGGCAAGCACGCCGATCGACCCCTCGACGTAGTACTGTGCCCCCATCGCCCCGGCGATCTGGACGAGGCAGGCGGTGTCGGTGCACCCCTTGAGCTGCTTGTTCTGCTCCCAGAACAGCATCTTGTCGAGGTCCTTCTGCCCGACGACGTTGTACTTTTTGAGATTGGTGATCCTCTCGATGATCATCTCGGCGAGCGTGTTCGCCACGCCCTTGTCCACCCCCGCGTCGTTGACGAGGTCGAAGACCAGCAGGGTCGGCCCGTCGAGCGCCTTTTTCTTCGGCGGCTGGGCGGGCTTGTCCTGTTGCATCTCGGGTTGCTTTCCCGGTGCCGCATCCTGAGCGAACGCGCCCCAGGCGAACGTCAAGATGACGGCGAGGGAAGAGAAGGCCAACCCGAAGCGTCGCGTTGTGTCTGGCACGGAGGCACCCCTGTTGCGATTCGGGTGACCAAGCAAGGTGTCATCTGTGGACGGCGGGATCATATCGCATCGCGGCAGGACGGCGCAAGGAACATGGGGAGAGGCGCACGGCCTCGGCAAAGTCACTGCAACTGCTTGAGTCGATAGGAAGGATCATCGCGGTATTTCCCCTGTGGAGCCAGCATGAGGGGAGCATAGAGGAAGGTGCGAAGGATTGCAAATCGGTTTCCGAACGAGAGAGGGCACCCGGCGGTACGAAAACGCCCTCTTGGGGACGGACTCCTCCCCTTGCAGATTCTCGCTGAAGCGACGCTCCGCCTCTGAACTCCTGAATGTCGTTCACCGGCTCCTCGTGCTTCGCAGCGAAGGAGCTGCTTCGCAGAGTAGCAACGGCGGGCCGCGGGCGTCGTGGGGGCCGGTGTCGGACTCGTCCCACACGGCCACGGGTTCCCCCTCGTCGCAGGCCGGAACGTCATTGTAGAGTTCCTCGGCGGCCTGCATCCAGGACGCAGCCAGGGGCGGCGGCTGGCTCGGGAGATCGAGGTGGTCGAGTATCCGGGTGACGACCTTGGGGTCGGAGAGGAAGGCGACAACCACCATCGGCACCATGCACTTGGCACAGGTAAGTGCGTCGACGTTGATTACGCGGCGCAAGAGCTGGGCCCATCCGAGCCGCCGGGGGCGGATATCCGGGAGAGGCGGGATGGGCGTCGGCGGCGCCGGCGCGCTCTGGGGCGTGGGCGGCGGGGGTGGCGGGGGGAGAAGCGTGCGGTAGCGCGAGCGGCGGTCTACTGCCGCACCCGTGGTGTTGGCAAAGACGCCGTAGTACCTCACGAGGTTTAGATACGGGGCGGGGATGAGGGCCGCCCGTCGGCGGAGGAGCGCGAGCGGCTCGAAGTGGAGCTCGGTCTTGCCCGTCGGCGTCGGCCACGGCTTGGTGAGCTGGTAGCGCACGCACCCGTCGGGGTCGAGGGAGAAGCGGTCGAGGGCGAAGGGGGCGCGCAGGCCGTAGCGACAGAGTTGCTCGAGGCCGTCGCGGTCTTCGGCTTCCACGACCCGGGCCGCGTGTAGGGTGAAGCCCTCGACCTTTGCACACAGGGGCTTGCCTTCCGGCGCGCCCAGCACGACGGGCACAGGCGGCCCTTGCAGGAGAAAGCGACGAGGCGTTCGTCGCCGCACGTCGGACACCGCAGGCGGGCGAAGCCCCGCGAAAGAATGCCGCAGCCAAGGTACCGGCGGAACTCCTGCTCAACGAACTCCGGGCACCCGCGGCCCGATGCGCTCTTCTCCCGCGCCTCCTCGAGGAAGGTCTCAAGATGGGCGGCCACCGCTTCGTAGAGAACTGTCTTCTCCGGCTCGTGCCTGCGGTAGGCGGCGGGCAGGGGACGGGCGGCAGTGCCGGGCACACGCTCGTAGGCGACCGGCGGAAAAGCCGGCGGGGCGACCGTGGGGATGGCGGTGGAAGTCGATTGCACGGCGCGCGGGCCATGCAGGCCGGGTGCCGCGACGCGCGATGCGCCGTTTTTCTCTGGAGAACGGGCATTGGGATGCGGTCGGGACCGGGGGCGGAATCCGGTCTTCTCCGGCCGGAATCCGGCCCCCGGGCAGGCCAACTCGCGGCGATTGAATTCACCGGGGCTGACGGGGTAAGATGCCCGATGATGGAGGACGGTCGAGGAGAAGATCGACGAGCTCATCGAGTCGAAAAAGGCAAGGAGTGAACATGTCCTACTTCATGTGGCGCCCGTACGTGTCTGTGGCCGAGAGGCGGCGCAAGGCCGCGGCCGGGATGCAGAAACTCCGAAAGAAAGGCCACCCGGTCTCGCCGGTGGTGATCGAGGGCCGTGAGATCGCATCAACGTTCTGGGGACGGGCGTGGTGCCAAAACCTCGAACGCTACAGGAGGGGCCAAGGGCAGCATGAACACCGACTCGCCGATAACAAGGATTTACCTTGATGCTTGTTGCATCAACCGGCCTTTCGACGATCAGAGCCAGGCGCGCATCAGACTTGAATCCGAAGCGATCGAGCATGTACTCCGGGCCGTCGAAGAGGGCGTGGTGGCGTGGGTTTCCTCAGAGGCGGTTCTCTTCGAAGTGTCCAAGTGCCCCGACGCTTCGCGACGTGAGGCGTTGCTAGCCATCTGCGGCAAGGCCGGTTCCGTCGTCAGGGTCGACGAGACGCTCGTCCACCGTGCGAAGGAGATCCAGGCAAAAGGCTTTCAGGCGCTCGACTCACTGCACCTGGCCTGCGCCGAGGCGGCCGCCGATGTCTTCCTTACGACAGATGACCGCATCGTGTCGGCGGCCCGCAGATTGGGGATACCCGCTGGCATTCGCGTTCAGAATCCGGTACAGTTTATTGAGGAGGTGCTGATATGAGGGCACAGGTTCATCTGATGCCGTTCCCCGAGTTGCGAAACCGGGGTTTCAACGTGCTTGTCAAGGAGTTGGGACCGGCCAACGCGCTTCGCTTTCTCGATCTGTATCAGGCGGGCTCCGGCAACTACACCGAAGAGCGCGACCGCCTTCTGGGGAACATGACTGTTGAGCAGATAGCCGAAGAGATCAAGAAGCTGCGCCAGGAAGGCAAATTGTAGTTCCCCGCACCCTGCGCCGCCGTCCGCGTATCCCGGTCGCCGTTTGGTTCGGCTTGAGAATACCAGAAACCTTCCTTGGGTGGGAGCGAAATCTTCTTTTGGATGAGCCGGGGCCTTGGCCCGGTTTCGGGACCTTCGGGGCGGGCGCGGAACGGTGCGTCGGTCAGCCCTTCGACTTTGCTCAGGGTGAACCGCAGCCAAAC
>JACRCP010000384.1 GCA_016218965.1 Deltaproteobacteria bacterium
GGCCGCCCGCGGGAGCTCCCACTCCTGCCAGGTCTTCTTCAGTGCCTTGTTCAACATCTCCCGGAACGGTTCGAGGACCTTCTGCCACTTCTCCCAGATGACGTCGATCTCGGCGTTGTTGGCGATGGACTTGAGCGTGACGTGCGGCACGCGCTCGTAGACGAAGCCGTGTCGGATGTTCTCGTGCACCGGCTGTGAAGAAGGCGCCGTGCGCGTGACTTCGGCTTCCTTGAGCTGGCCTTCATGCGAATCAGCCAGCAGGTAAAACGGATACCGCGCCCCCATGATCCGCGCCCGAGCCAGCGCCAACGCCACACGCGAGGTGTCAATGGTAATCCAGCGCCGGCCCCATTGCTCGGCCACATACGCCGTAGTCCCCGACCCGCACGTCGGATCGAGCACAAGGTCCCCGGGGTCGGTGGCCATGAGGATGCAGCGCTCGATGACCTTAGAATTAGTCTGAACGACGTACACTTTTCCTTCGGTGAAACTACCCGTGCCGGTGTCAGTCCACAGATTGTTCATTGCTGCAACCGGATAGTCATCGACCAGTCTTACGTAACGCAACACTCCAGATGACGTTTCATAAAGTCGAGCACATTTGCTCAGTCTTTCCAATCCTCGCTTCTCAGTCTTGAAAGTGCCCTTGCCAGGTCTAAAACTCTGTCCCTTCCAATGAAACTCTTTGAGATCCCCCTCACCGAGAGGACGCTGGCTTGTGATATTGTCCGGGAAAAAGATGGGATATTTGCCAGAATCAAGTTCCTCCCTTGTGCCTCGCCACATCCTTCCATCGGTGCTTCGTAGATAGGCGTAGTAATCGAAACTGCTTTGCCCCGCTTTGACTCGCATTATGGGCCTGAATTTTGAGAGCGCGCGATTCCTGTAATACCAGACGAGGTAGTCGCCCGCTGCAGACAGGCCAATGGTACCGAGGCTGGTCGTGCTTTGAAATGAAACGATCGAAGCGAAATTGTCCTCCCCGAACACCTCATCCATCACCGCCCTCACCCGGTGCACATTCTCGTCTCCGATCTGGACGAAGATGGAGCCGGACTCGGTGAGTAGATCACGGGCCACAGTGAGGCGGTCGCGGAGGTAGGTGAGGTAGCTGTGGATGCCGTCGCGCCAGGTGTCGCGGAACGCCTTGACCTGTTCTGGCTCACGGGTGATGTGGGCGGTGTTGCCGTCTTTTACGTCGCGGCTGGTGGTGGACCATTGGAAGTTGCTGTTGAACTTGATGCCGTAGGGGGGGTCGAGGTAGATGCACTGGACCTTGCCGCGGAGGCCTTCGCGCTCGGCGAGGCTGGCCATGACCTGCAAGGAGTCGCCGAGGATCATCCGGTTCGACCAGTTCTGGTCGTGCCGGTAGAAGTCGGTCTTGTCCACGCCCTCGGGGATGCCGTTGAAGTCCGAGAACAGGTCGGGGGAGAACCCCCGTTCCTTCGACTTGGCCTCCTTGGTCTGTCGAAGAAGATCGTCTATAAGGACCTTGGGGTGCACCTTCTCCTGAATGAAGAGCGGCGGGGCCTGCACGACGAGCTCGCTCCAGTCCTGCTCGTCCTTCCCGCGCCAGACGAGCTGGGGGTCGAGGTCGCGGTTGCGGCGCTCATAGGCCACCTGGACGGGGGCCTGTTCCTTCTTCTGGAGGACGGACTGGTACTCGGCCGTCGGGATGTTCTTGCGCTTGTCGCCGTGCTTGATCGCTTCGACGGTCTTTTTTGGGGACGGCTTTTTGGCCATATCGTCACTCGTCCTTGGAGTTGAGCTTCTCGCCGTTACCGGCAGTTACCGAGGATTCCTCGGCAACCGCCGCGATCATCCTGTCGAACTCGCGGTCAATCTTCGCCTTGAAATCTGCCTCTATCTGGTAGACCTCCCTGAACTCCGAAAACGTCCAGCGGCCGAACGTGCCGAGGTTGTTGACGCCCGGGATCCAGTACGTCTCCATCGCGAGCTTCTTGTCCTTTGCGTCCTCGCGGCGGTAGCCCTTGATCTCGACGACAAGGTGCAAAAGGTCCTCTTCGCCGTGGCCGTCGTCCACCAGAACGATGAAGTCAGGCAGATAGCGCCTCGATACCGAGCCGGAGCGGTACGGGACCTCGAGGCCGAGGTTGTGGTTCTTGGCGTACGCCTTCACGCGCGGGTGCGCCTCGGCGACCCGGCAGAACTCGGCCTCCCAGTCGCTGTCGAGGATGACCCAGTTGATGTGACACCGGCGCGAGTCGGTCTCCCAGCGGAACTGCCTGGACGTGTTGAATCGCACGTGGATTGTCGAACCGACCGGGTTGTACGGGTCGGTGAGGACCTTGATTGGCCGTTTCCCTACGAACTCGTTCAAGATCCCAGCAGTTATTTTCTCGCAGGCCTTGTCGGCGATGTCCTTGTACATCAGCAAGGCCGGATACGTGCCGCCGCTGCAATGCAGGCAGGCTTCGATCCACTGTCTTGTCACCCGCTTGAGCTGGCCGAAAAGATGGAGCTTTGGCTCCTGGCCCGGATCGCGATAGTTGTTGTAGAGCAGGTGCTGCGTGAGCCAGAAGATCACCGACGACGGCCGCATGTCAGCCAGATGCTCGAGCGTGAGGTCGACGGACTCTCCGATGATGCCCGCGTTCTTCGTTATCGAAGGCCCCACGAGTTCCGGCGTGAGTTCGAGCACCGAATCGTCGGTGAACTTGGCGGTCAGGCGCTCCTCGGGGAGATCCACGCGGTAGCCTTCGATGCGGGGGAACCGGATCTCGAGCGCGTCGCGATCGGGCCGTACGGCCTTGACCTGAATCGTTTCCCGGGGCGGCTGAGGCGGCGCGACCACCGGCTTTGCGGTGAAGTCGAACGGAATTCCCAAAACGTCGGCGTACTCGACGTTAAACAAGTTCTCTTCGTTCAGATCGTACGACTGGCGGCGAAGCGCCCGCCCGATGACCTGCTCGCACAGGAGCTGGGTTCCAAAGGCCCGCACCCCGAGCACGTGCGTCACGGTGTTGGCGTCCCAGCCCTCGGTGAGCATCGAAACGGACACGACGCAGCGGATCGAGCCGCCGAGCTGGCCGTGCTTCCCGACCGTGTTCATCACCTCGCGCAGGAGCGTCACGTCGTCTAGCTCCCTGCCGCGCTGGATCTCGTCCGCGAGCTTCCCGCCGCGCTCGACGATCTCGCGCCGGAAGCGCTCGATCTCGTCGGTAGCCATTTTTCTGAAGTTGTCGTCGAGGCCTTCTCCCGATTCGAGCTGCACGCTGTCTATGAGAAGCGTGTTCGACCGCGCCAGCGGGTTGCCGTTCTCATCGAAGTTGCGGAAAAGTTCGAGCCGCCCATTCTCGAACGAGACGGTCCCGTCATCGTTTTGGCGCGTGAAACCCGAGATGAAGTCGTACACCAGCTTTGAGATTGCGGTGTTCTGGCAGACGATGATGAAGCACGGCGGGACCTTGATGCCGCTCTCGTCCCAAAGCCGGTAAGTCTTCTCGTAGTGGCCGTAGAGCGCCTGCAAGGCGGTCTGCAACCTGGTCGGGAGGGACAGCGGGTCGAGCGACTCGGACTTGCCGCGACCCTTTTTGGGCATGTCCTTCCGGATGTTCTCCCACAGATTGCGGAACATCGGCATCTCGCCCCCGGGAATGTTCTCGGCGACGGGGACGCGCGGGAGCTTCACGATGCCGCACTCTATGGCGTCCATGAGCGAGAAGTCGCAGACGGTCCACGGAAACAGCGTCCCCTCGGCGTACCCGGAGCCGCGAAGGAAGAACGGCGTGGCCGAGAGGTCAATCACGCGCTGGAGGCCGAGCTTTCGTCCGACGATTTCGAGCCCCGAGATCCAGAGGCGGGCCGCCTCGTTGTTTTTCTCGGCCTCTTTCCGATCGTCACCCTTGAGGTCCTCGTCGTCCTCGTCGGATTTGGGTTTCTCCCGATAGCAGTGGTGCGCCTCGTCGTTCAGGACGAGGATATTCTTCATACCCATCAGGTCGGGCATCACCCGCTGGAGCATCTGCCCTTCGGTTTCGAGCGTCTGCAACTCCGGGCCGCGCCCTTGCAGCAGCGCCCGGCCGCCGGCCGACAGTTCCACGCGCTCGCGGAGCTTGAGGGCGTGGTAGTTGGTGATGACGATCTTGGCGCGGTTGACGTCGTCCATCATGTCGCCCGGGACGAGCTCGCGCGAGAGGTAGTAGCTGTCGGGGTCGTTGGGCTGGAGAACGCGCAGCCGGTCCTTGATGGTGAGTCCCGGCGTCACGACGAAGAAGCCGCGAGTGAACCGCTTGCTCTGCGGCCGGCGGACGGCGTTGACAGTCTGCCATGCGATGATCATCGCCATGACCGTGGTTTTGCCCGCGCCGGTGGCGAGCTTGAGCGCAAGGCGCATGAGGCCGGGGTTGGCGTCGTTGTTGGCGTTGGCCAGGGTCTCGATGAATTGATTCTCGACCTTGCCCATCTGTGGCGCGACTTCGGTGAGCCAGATAACAGTTTCCACCGCTTCGATCTGGCAGAAGAACGGGCGGATGCCGCTGAAGCGATGATGCCGCCAGTGCTCAAGCAAGCGTGCGGTCTCGGGGGAGACGCGCCAGTCGTTGGGGTTCGGCGACTGCCGCCACTTGTCCACCTGCTCCCGGATCGAGTTGATGACCGACGCGGTTTGTTCGTACTGCTGTTGCGCCGTGGAGAGACCCTCTCCCTCGTCGAAGACGAGCGATGTCTGGATCGCGGCGCTCTTCCTTTTTTTCGGCTTCGGGATCGGGGTGATGAACTCGGCGCGGCGGCGGTTCTCGACAATCTGTTGCGTCGGCTGGCCCGAAGCGTCCAGCTCCCAGTGCCGGCTGGGGCATGCGTAGGGGGAGTTGAGGATGGGATGGTCGAAGAATGGATTGGACATGGCAGTCTCTTGATCTCCCGGCAAACCTCGCCCTACGTGTGCCAGCAGACTACCACCTCGGGGGCGGAGGGATCAAGAGACAACCCCGCGCGTCTAGCCTCGGACAAAGTCCTCGGCCGCCATCAGTTTTCAGCCATCAGCCTTCAGCCACACTGCGTCTCCTCCCGGAACTGAAGACTGATAGCTGACGGCGGGTCCCGGAACTCTGCCAGGACCCTGCCTGCGCGCCGTGACAGGCCGGCGAATCTGGGTTAACATCGCCTTTGCATGCGGGTCCTTCTTTTACAACCGCGCATAGGCGACATGGATTATGTCCGGTCGGCCCCGCACTATCCGTCGGGCCTCGTGCACGCCGCGACGCTCCTCGCCGGCCGCCACGACCTGGTCCTGCTCGACGAGCGCACCGACGCGGATTTCGACGCGAGGCTCGGTTCCGAGATGGAGGGCTGCGGCCTCGTCGGCGTCACTTCGATGTCGGGGAGCCAGATTGGACACGCGTGTCGGTTGGCCAGGGTCGTGCGTGCCCGAAGCCGGATTCCGGTTGTCTGGGGCGGACTGCACGCATCGCTTCTGCCGGAGCAGGTGCTTTCGTCCGGGCTGGCCGATTACGTCGTCCGCGGCGAAGGCGAAGAGGCATTCGACGCTCTCGTCACCGCGGTCGAGCGAGGGGGCGGGTTCGACGACGTCCCCGCGCTCAGTTTCCGGAAGGACGGGAAGGTCGTACACAACCCGCGCGCGCGCCCAATCCGTCTCGACACACTCCCCGATCCCGCCTGGGGTGTGGCGGACCCGCGGCGGTACGCGCCGGTGTTCGCGGGACGGCCGACGCTCAATGTCGAGACCTCCCGAGGGTGTCCCAACCGCTGCTCGTTTTGCTACAACCTCGTGTTCAACCGCCGGCGCTGGCGCGGGAGGTCGGCGCCGCGGGTTGTCGACATGCTGGGCTTGCTGGTCGGGCGCTTCGGCATCCGGAGCTTCTATTTCACCGACGACAACTTCTTTGCCGACCGCCGCCGTGCCTTCGCAATCGTGCGCGAGATCCTCGCGCGCGGTCTCGACATCCGGTTTCAGCTCCAGGGCGTCGAGGTGAAGACCATCAACTCGTTTTCAGACGGCGAGCTTGACCTGCTGGTGCGTGCGGGGTGCAACAGGTTCTCGGTCGGGGCCGAGTCGGGCTCGCAAAAGGTGATTGACTATCTCGCGAAGGAACTCAGCCCGGGGGAGACGATCGCCGCCAACCGGAGGATGCGCGGCTGGCCGATAGTGGTTTACTACAGTTTCATGTCGGGTTTTCCGGGGGAGACAATCGACGACCTAAACGCGACGATGGACCTTGCCTTGAGACTCACGGCCGAGAACGAATACGCGCGCTCGTCCCCCATATACGGCTATTTCCCGCTTCCGGGCACGCCCCTTTTCGAGAAGCTGGTGCGCGAGTCGGGGTATGTCCCTCCCGAAAGGCTGGAAGACTGGGCTGCGATCGACTACGGCGCGGTCAACTTTTGCGGCGCCGACGCGGAACTTCGCCGAGCAATCGCCCGGGCGTACGTCCCGTCGCTTTTCATTGACGACAAGTTCGGCGAATACTCGGGCTCGGCGGCATTTCAGGCGGCCGCCCGGCTCTACCGTCCCATAGCCCGCGCGCGTCTGTCTCACAGGTTCCTCGGCCTGCCGCTCGAGGGGGCGGCATACGCCGCGTACGTCAGAACGCAGGGGGACGCACGGGGAGGCACGCAGACGTGATCCGCCGGGACCTCGAAAGGCTTGTCCGCAAGCACGCGCGTTACCTCGCGCTCTTCCCGGGCATCGCGCCGCGGGTGGCCAGGAACTACTTCAACCTGCTCGTCCTGCGAAAGCCGGTCCTGCGGGCGGTCGAGTTTGCGCTCACGTACCGGTGCCAGGCGCATTGCGCGCACTGTTCGGCCCACCGCCTGGGAGATCCGAAACGCAAGGAGGTGTCGACGGCCGAGGCGGGGGACTGGGCGGCGCAGTGCCTGGCACTCGGCGCACTCAACATCAACCTCACTGGAGGCGAGGCCCTTCTCCGCGAGGATTTCGATGCGATCGCCGCCGCCTGCCGGCCGCGCTCGACCGTGCTCTCGGTCGCCTCGGGCGGACTTCTGCTTTCCGACGCGAGTATCCGCCGGATGAAACGCGCGGGCGTGAGCATAGTCACGATTAGTGTGGACTCGCCGGTCCCCGAAGAGCACGACAGGTTTCGCGGCATCCCCGGCAGCCACAAGGCGGCGCTTGACGGCGCCATGAAGGTCCGGGCCGCGGGGATGATCCCGTTTCTGTGCGCCGTGGCGACACCCGCCAACATCCAAAGCGGCGACCTGCGAAAGCTCTCCGACCTTGCCGCCGGGCACGGCTACACCATGACGCTCCAGATGGCGTGCCCGGTGGGCCGCTGGACCGGCGCCAGGGAACAGATCCTTTCCCCGGACGATCGCAGGGAGTTCTACGAGCTTGCAAAAAGGCCGCACATGCGGTGGGAAGGCTGCTCGAACTACATCCGCGAGGGCTGTCCCGCGGGCATCGAGAAGATCTACATCTCGCCATACGGTGACGTGATGCCGTGCACGTTCCTGCACGTAAGCTTCGGGAACCTCCGCGAGGAACGGCTCGACGCCATTTGGAAAAGGATGATCGCCGGGAAGCCATTCGACCACGTGAACGACGGCTGTCCGGTGGCCGAGGACGGGCAGTTCCAAAAGGAAGTCTTGGGCCCACTGGGGAAGAAGAAGCAGCTCCCCCTCGACTGGCGCAAGCACCCGGCGTTTAAGGACAGGGAATAAGGGTTCGCGCAAGCCCTAAGAGGTCAGAAATCGGATGACCAAAACCGGCCATTTATGCCAGTAAATTCAGTGGTTTGTGATTTGTCTTGCGGAAAGTACCCAAATTCGTCATAAAGTGCTTGCAAAAAGTAGCATTTGGCGGAAGAAAATGCTTGCAAAAAGTAGCAAAATCGGTATTATTTGCATGTGGAAAGGGAAATACTCGAAACCCTTCGGGCTTGGAGGGCGGCAACGCCGCGAAAGCCCTTGTTGCTCCTGGGTGCCCGGCAGGTTGGAAAAACGTACGCGCTCAAGGAGTTCGGTCGGACATCGTTCGGACAAACGCACTGCGTCAACTTCGAAGAAGACGAACGCGTGGGAAAAACCTTCGAACGGGACTTGAAGCCCGCCCGGATCGTGAACGAACTGCAGTTCCTTGTCGACAAGGCGATTGACCGCCAAGCCGACCTGCTCATCCTCGACGAGATCCAACGCTGCCCCCGGGCGCTCACCAGCCTGAAATATTTCGCCGAGGAAATGCCCGAGCTGGCGATATGCGCCGCCGGATCGCTTCTTGGAGTCACCCTGGCCGATGAATCTTTCCCCGTCGGCAAGGTGACGCTTGCGCGGCTGCGCCCGATGTCGTTCGCGGAATTTCTCGGCGGCACCGGCCGGGAGCAGTTCCTTGCGTTGCTTCGCGAGCACGACCTTGGCGGGCCTTTTCCGGAAACGGCGCATGAGCGGTTGTGGGAGATATGGAAACACTACGTCGTTGTTGGAGGCCTTCCCGAGGTCGTGGGCGAGTATGCCAAACGAAAAGACGACACCTACGAGGCAATGAAGGCGGTGCGAAAGATCCAGCGGGATCTGCTCGACACGTACATGGCCGACATCGCCAAACACAGCGGCAAGGCGAACGCCATTCACGTCGAGAGGCTCTGGCGCAACGTCCCCGCGCAGCTCGCCAGGACGCAACACGGATCGGCCCCGAAATTCCGTTTCCGCGACGCGGTTCCGGGTCTCCGCGGATACGGGCGCCTTTCGGGCGCGCTTGACTGGCTGGGAAGGGCGGAGCTGGTGATCCGCGTCCCGGTCGTTGATGCCGTGGGAACACCTCTTGCCGGAATGGAAAAAGAAAACACCTTCAAACTGTATTTCTTCGACGTCGGGCTTCTGGGCCTGCTAGGCGGGATCGCTCCGGCGACCATGCTGGAATACGGGTACGGCGCCTACCAGGGATACGTGGCGGAGAACTTCGTCGCCCAGGAGCTTCGCGCCGCCGACGCCGGCACGCTCCACTGCTGGCAGGGCCGCACGGCGGAGGTCGAGTTCCTGGTGGAAACGGGACGTGAAGTCGTGCCCGTCGAGGTGAAATCGGGACACATCACGCGGTCAAAAAGCCTCGGCGTCTTCGAGGAGCGTTACAACCCGGCGCAATCATTCGTCCTGAGCGCCAACAACGTGAGCCGAAAGGGCAAGCGGCGCTTCCTCCCCCTCTACGCCGCCGGCCGCCTCGGGCGGATGCTCGCCGGAGAGCCGTGACGGCAGGCTGACCTATAGACCAACCGATGTGCAAGCGCACCCCAGCGGCTCTTTGTCCTTTCCGACGTCTTTGCAATCCGGGTCGCAGTCGCAGTCCTTCTCGCACCCGGCGAGCTTGTCGCACGCACAGACGGGCGCCGCGTCTGATCCTCCGCTCCCCCCGTCTCCGGTCGTCGGTCCCCCGTCCGCGTTGGCGCAGTCCGGGTCGCACGCGCACCCGTCGTCGCACTTCTTTTTGGACTTGTCGCAGGCACAGACGCCGGTATCGGGCGTTCCTGTGTCGGGCGCGGCATCGGAGGACCCGTCCTGAGCATCCTCGAAGGACACATCGGACGCATCGGACGGATGGGACCCGTCGGACGCGGCGTCGAGGCCGCCGTCGGGTGTTCCCGCATCTGCACCGGCGTCCACCCCCGTATCTGGTGTTCTGCCGTCTGTCCCGGCGTCTTCGACGGTCCCACCATCGA
>JACRCP010000385.1 GCA_016218965.1 Deltaproteobacteria bacterium
AGAGTCTGCCGGCCCTGAGCACGTTGTGCTGAAAAACAAGCCCCTTCCCGTTCAGCTCAACCAAGTCCACTTCCCTGGCGCCGATCACCTTGCCGATCTTGTAGGCCAGGTAACCCATCTCGTGAACAAGCGCCCTGCCGGCGGGGGCGCCCTCCTTCAAAAGGACGGCGATGTCCACATCACTTGTCGGGCCGGCGTTTCCCCGGGCCCGAGAGCCGAACAGATACGCGGCCGCCACATACGGGTATGTCCTGAGCGTGCCTTCGAGGGTCTTGATGTCGTTCATGCGGGGTCTCTCCCCAAAAAACAGGCCGATTGTAGTCCGTCGCATCCTCCGTGTCACCCATTATCGACAAGGCCGATCAAGAATCGATCAAGAATCTCCCTGCGACGAGGACGCTTCGATACGTGACCATCGACGTGGACTCGCTGCCCGTCGAGGTCGCCGGCCACCAGCCGGGGTCGGCCTAGGGCTCGCGTCGCCGACGCGACAACTCCGCACTTGAATATCCCGCCCAAAGGTTGATAATCAGGACATTCGGGCCGGTCGCAGCCGGGTTCCCGTCGCAAGGAGGTCCCCACATGACGAAGCGACTGTCATGGCTCATTTTCGCCGCCGCCATCGTTTCCGCGGCGGCTTTGTCAATCTTTGGCTGCTCGTCCGATTCCAGCGGTGCCGCGGGCGGCGATGCGGCGCAGAACGGCGGAGGGAAGGACACCGGGACCGGCGAAGGGGACGGCGACGGGGGCGGCACCGACAAGGACATGGGCACGACCGACAAGGACGGCGGCACGACCGGGAAAGACGCCGGCGGCTGGCCCATCGGCGGGCTTTGCACCGCGCGCGACCAGGAGTGCCCTCCCAACCAGATCTGCGACTTCGAGCACGCCAAGTGCGTCGAGGGCAAGGGCTGCCCGCAGGGCCACGCCAACTGCGCCTACCAGCAGGACAACCAAAACCCCGACTACTGCGGGACAGACGGGATCAACTGCTACTGCGACGCCGAAGGGAAGACCTGCAAACGGCGCCTCCTTCTGTGCGAACCCTGCGGGTCGGACGAAGAATGTGGCGGAAACGCATCGGAGGCGGACGATGAGGACCGCTGCATCGATTACCCCGAAGGCAAGCGCTGCGGCAAGGCCTGCGGGGCGCTGCGATGTCCGGTTGGTTTCGAGTGCGTGGCGATGAACCCGCCGGGGAGCGGCCCCAACCCCAATCAGTGCCGCCCGATGCGGCCCACGCAGGCCGACCCGTTCTCGTGCGCGGCGGTCACCCCGTGCGCGAGCGACGCCGACTGCACCGATCCGGCGTGGCCGAAGTGTTACGTGTACATTCCGGGCGCGCAGATGGGGGTCTGCTCGTCGGCCTGCGAGGACGACAACGACTGCCCCGCGGACGTCTATTCGGGCGTCGTCAAGATATGCAACCCCGACACGGGGTCCTGCGTCCCCGGGTGCGTCCGCCCTGACGGGACCGTGGACAACAACAAGTGCGCCCCTCCGCAGATCTGCCATCCGAATGGAAGGTGCGCCTTCGCGTGCGACGAGACGGACGACTGCAACAAACTGTTTGGCGATGCCGTCGGCTGGTTCTGCGAAGCCGGCAACTGCAAGTTCTGCCTCGAAAAGAACCCCGACGGTACATGCGCGAAGCTGGGTTGCCTGAACGATGCCGAATGCTCGTTCCCCGGCTACTGCGACAAGGTGACGCGCGAATGCCAGGACAACAAGTGCAGGGACGAGAAGGACTGCCTGTCGGGAAACAAGTGCGTGAACAGCGAGTGCATTGAGATGAACTGCGTAGAGAGCGGCGGCGCCGCGATCGAGTGCAATGTATTCGAGTTCTGCTGCGGCGAGGGCAAAGCCACCAACTGCGTGGACCCCTCGGGGCAGACCGTCGCCGAGGGTGAGTGCTTCCAGGCCAGTTCACCGCCCTGGTGCACCAAGTGCGAAAAGAACGAGGAGTGCCCCGCCGACGCGGGCTACACCGATCTGTGCATAGAATTCCAAGACCGTGACGGAGGGGCCGTCGGCAAGTTCTGCGGCGTGCCGTGCACCCACGCCGCGGGCGACAAGGACGGCGGGACAACGCCCACTCCGGGCGACTGCCCGCGCGGCCACGAGTGCGTCACGTTCAGGGACGAAAACGACCAGCCAATCGAGCCCCCGTCGTGCCTGTGGATGCGTTGCGCGACGTGGGGTCAGGACGCCGGCACTCCGGCCGACGCGGGTGTCCCCGAGGACGCCGCAATACCCGAGGATGGCGGCGGAGGGGATATCTGAGCAGGGGGCGGGTAGCGAGCAGCGGGTAGCTTTCGGCCTCGAGTCTGTCGCCACGAGGCGCGGCAACACGCGGATTGACTGCGGTTTGCGAATTCCGGCTGCCGGCAACGTGCTGATCGCTACCCGCTACCCGCTGATCGCTTGTGTCCTTCCCCGTCTTTCGACTTGACAAGGCGGGCGCACGGAATGTAGGGTGCGGCGAAGTTTCGGCAACCACCAAACGGTAGGAGGGAACGATGAAGAAGAACCTGCTCGGAATCCTTGCACTCGCGATCGCCTGCACTATCCCCGCCCTGCTCATGAACTGCGGTGAAGACGAGCCGCCCGCGACCGGCGACGGCGGTGGAGGAGGAGGAGGCGATACCGGCGGCAGCGACGGCGGGGTCACGATCGAGGACGCCGGCGAGGGCCAGCCCAAGTCGATTTCCGGGACAGTGACGGACTTCCAGAGCAAACAACCCGTCGCGGACGTGACCGTTGAACTTTATGACGACGATAACGGCGCGTCGCTCGGGATTTCGGGCACATCGGGCGCCGACGGAACAATCACGCTCGACGGCATCCCCGCCTCCAAGGGCAAGGTCGGGGTCAAGACGACGAAGGCCGATAACATGGACACGATTCAGTACCACTTCGACTCCGGCGCCACCGGCGAGACCTTCTACATCATTTCTCAGACGACCGTGAGCCTGATTGCGGGAATCCTCGGCGTGACGATCGATCCGGCCAAGGGGGTCGCCGCCGGCAGCGTATACTACGGCCCGTCGACGGATGAGGAGCCGATCGGCTGCGCCACGGTGGCGACCGATCCCGCCGGCGGCGAGATTCACTATATGGACAACAGCGGCATCCCGACAAAGGACCGCGACACGAAGGGGACGAACCCGAAGAACGGTTACTTCTCGATCCTGAACATGGAACCCGGCGCGATCAACATCAACGCGACCGTCGGCGGAGCCACCGAATCGTCAATCCTGCCGAAGCTCGACGCCAACACCGTGGCGATCTCGAACGTCCGTTTCCTCAAGGACAAATACGCGGCCAACCCCCAGCCGGCGGCCTGCGAGTAGGAAGCCCGAGGGGAAAGGCGTGGGTCAGTAGCTGAACAAGGCGGGGCGGTCTCGGACGGCCGCCCCGCTTTTTGATTGATGCCGTGAAACGAGCGGGGAAATCAATGACAAACAGTTTCGGGTCTGTTGTGCTTCCGCGTGTGCTTGCGACCGTCATCATCGCGTTTGCGGCGGCTCCGGGCGTTGCCGGCGCGGCGGAAGGTGACGAGGCGCCCCAGACGTTCACGGTGGGCGGCCAGATACAGACTTACACGGGGTTGTTCATCGCCAACGACAAGAACCAGGTGGACGCCGAGGGGTTCCCGACGAGTCACGGCGGGAAGGAAGGCAAGATCTCGATCTTCCGTAACACGCTGCGGCTGGACGCCAACTGGGCGCCTTACGAGGGCTTCAATCTCCACGCGATCATCCTGGGCGTGCGCTCGGCCATGCTCGACGCCGACAGGTACGCGCAGGTCCCCGAGTTCACCGCGGACCTCAAATACAATGACAACGCAACTGTGGTCGACGCGAAGAAACGCTGGGCGTCCGAAAGGTACTACAACTACCTCGACCTCCGGGAGTTGTACGCCGACATCGACGTCACCAAGAGACTCAGCCTGCGCGTCGGCCGACAGCAGGTGACCTGGGGCGAAACCGGCAACTACCGCCTGCTCGACGTCATCAACCCGACAGACAACACCTGGCACCTCTCGCCGTTCGAGTCTTTCGAGGACCAGCGCATCCCGCTATGGATCTTCAAGGCCCTCTACGACATCCCCGCGCTCGAAGGAAGCCTCGAATTCGTCTGGGTCCCGGCGCTGGACGGTGACAAGATGGTCACGGTTCCGTTGACGTTCGTGGGCGCGTGGGGCCTTCCGCTGGGTCCCAAAAACCTGTTCGTCTCGGACATCAGGATCAATCAGAAATATTTCCTTTACCCCGACCGCCCGTTCGAGGATTCCCGGCTGGGCGTCCGCTGGAAAGGTGTGATCGGACAGTTCACGTACACCCTGCTCTATTACTGGGGACACCAGATCAGCCCGCCGGTTCCGTACTACGCCTCGCAGGAGAAGGCCACGCGGCCCGACGGCTACCACTACACCGACGTGTATCTCAACTTCCCCCGCCAGCACATCGCCGGCCTTTCTCTCGAGTATGCGTTCAACTACCCGGTCGGGACCGTCGTCCGCTTGGAGTCGTCGGTCGAGCCGAACAGGACGTACCCCGTCAACTCCTATCTCGGCCCCGGTTACCTCCCCGACGGGAGCGGCCGGTGGTATCAGGATCCGGATCGGCCCGACTACCTGCGCGCCGATTTCCACCAGGACGAACGCCTTACCGTCAGTTACGCTGTGGTGCTTCAGCAGCCTCTCATCATCAGGTTTTTGAACCCCACAAGTTCGTTCATCCTCCAACTCCAGGCGATGCAGACAGTCGTTCCCGAAGGCGGGTATGTGAAGGACCCGAAGACCGGCGAAACCAACTACAACTGGTTCATCTTGGGCATACCCGGCTACGACACGACCAAGGTGAGCGCCTATTCCACGACGTTCGTCGGCGCCCTGCTCACGAACTACCTCCACGGGCTGCTCTCGCCCATGATCGTCAGCGCCTACGACATAACGTACAAGTCGGGATTCACGAGGGTCGAGCTCAGGATTTTGCCGGGCGACCACTGGAGGTTCAGCGTGGCGTTGGCCGAGATCTACGGCCAGGACCCGTACAAAGGCCTGGGGCTTTTCCGGGACCGCGACGAGGTGACGCTCAAGGCGGCGTACCAGTTCTAGGAAGGCATGAGGTTCGAGGCTCGGAGTGGAAGGGTGTAGGGGCGCTGAAGCGAAACGGAGTCCGGCCGGGCGGCTTGACGCCGCCTTGAATTCGCGGCGGCCCGCCGTCGCCGGAGGCTATGGCGCGTCAGGACTTGACGGCGCGTGGTACGGGCACGGACGAACTGAAAAGGAGAAAGCCATGTCAAAGAACGTTTTTGCGGCGACCGTTTTGTTCGTCCTGTTCGCCTTTTCGGCGGTGTCCTCGGCCGACGAGTTCACGCGCGAGAACTGGAGCGAGAAGGTCGGGTTTAAGCCGGATGTCGCGAAGGTGCCGTTCAAGACGGGTGAAACGGTCGACGCCGCAGGCGTCGGGAAGGCCGCAGGCTCGCTCCCCGAGGGCGTGGCAATGCTCGTTTCGAAGTACGGCCTCAAGTTCCAGGTCGCGCCATACGTCCCGGTGGTGCCCTCCGACGGGTACATAACGGCAACGAACAGCGGCGCCGGCAAGGCCCGCCTTGTGGACACGGGAAAGAAAGCGCGCGAACGCGGGCTCTTCGATTACTCCGCGGGACTCCCGTTCCCCCAGCCCCAAAACGGCCTCGAGATCGCCTGGAACTACCAGTACGGCTACAACGGCGACGACGGCGACAATCTTTTCCAGGTTTACTGGGTATCGGCCAAAAACGGCGTCGAACGCCACGAGGACTGGCGGTGGATGTACATCGTGCGGGCGATGCACCGCACCGACGTCGAGCCGATCCCCGCGATCCCGGAGCTGGCCGACAAGGAGATCCAGTATTCGTCGCTCACGACGGCGCTCGCGCCGTTCGACAAGAAGGGTTTCACCGCGATGTACAACCGGTTCATGGAACCCAAGGACCAGGAGGGCTGGATCTATATACCGTCTCAGAGGCGCGCGACCCGGTTCTCGTTCGGCACGCGCGGCGATTCGTGGAACAACACCGACCTCCTCTACGAGGACGTGCGCGGCTACATGGGATACCCCGAGTGGATGAACTGGAAGCTCAAGGAAAAGAAGACCATGCTCGCCCCGGTCCACGCCGGAATCAAGATCTCCAAAAGCGGGGCCGATGCCGTCTGGGACTTCAAGACGGCGCCGTACTGGAACTTCAAGGCCAAATGGGAGCCGCGCCCGTTCTATGTGGTCGAGGCGATCCCGAAGTTCGCCGACTATCCTTACAGCAAGATGGTCTGCTACATCGACGCCGAAACGAGCTACATGATGTTCAAGGAGGCCTACGACAAGAAGGGCCAGCTCTGGAAGGTGCTGGTCAACGTCTACAACGGCTCCCCCGATCCGACGTCCCAGCCGCCGCAGGTCGCGGGCGCGCTCGTGGTCGACGTCCAGGCCGAGCACGCGACTGCGTTCGTCTGGCAGGACGCAAAGGCCAACGTCGGCTTGAAACCCGACCAGTTCTCGCTTACGCAGCTCCGAAAGCTCGGACGGTAGGTGTCTTGGAAACCCTGCCGGAAAACGAAAAGAAGAATCTTCCTTTCTCTGTGCCCTCTGTGATCTCTGTGGCAAAAACCGCTGTCCTGCTGTTCTGCTTGTTCGCCCTTTTGTTCCTCTACTTCCACGCCTCCGGCGACCGCCTTGTTCTCACCCGCGACCGCCTGTATGACGCTTCGTTCGTCGGACCCAAAGAGGCGTGGGTGGTCGGCTATCCCGGCCTGGTCCTTCACACGACCGACGGCGGGTTAAGCTTCGAGCGGGCGAAGGTCGACACAACCGACGCCGTCTACTCCGTGGCGTTTGCAGACGCCTCCCGCGGCTGGATCGCCGGGCGGAGCGGGATGATCTTCGCGACCGCGGACGGCGGAAAGACGTGGAAGCGGCAGGACACCGGCGCCACCGAGCACTTTTTCGACATCGCCTTCGCCGAAGGCCGGTCGGGAATCGCGGTCGGCTCCTTCGGCGCCATGGCGCGAACAAGCGACGGGGGGGCACACTGGACCGTTTCGACGTTCGAGAAGATGGCCAACGCCGCCATCAACGCCGCGTGCTTCTCAGGCGGCAGGCGCGCCTGGATCGCGGGCGAGTTCCCGTCGTGGGAGGCCCAGCTCGAAGAGGACGTGAGCGCCGCGTCGCTCGGGAACCTGTTTTTCTCGGACGACGGCGGCACAACCTGGACAAAACAGGACACGGGCGCGACGAACACCCTAAACGACGTGATGTTTGTCGACGCAAACGAAGGATGGGCCGCGGGGAGCAAGGGCACCTTGCTTCGGACGGATGACGGCGGGGCGACGTGGACGCGCGTACCGGTGCCCGCAAAGACCCATTTGTTCAAGCTCGCAAAAAAAGGCGCCGAGCTGTGGGCCGCCGGGGCCGACGGTACGATCATCCGTGTGACGCAGGCCGGCGCGCAGAAGGTGGACATCGGCCCCTTGCCGTGGCTTTCGGGGCTTGCGTTCTCGCCCGACGGGTCCGCAGGCGCTCTCGTCGGCGGCCGCGGGACGATGCGGCGTACCGCCGACGCCGGCGCGACATGGATCGAGCCCAAAGACCGTTAGAAAACCTTGACGGTGCATTCAAATGAGCCTTTTCCCCTCGTCTGAAGCCTTCGGCCGCGCGATCATGCGGCGCCGGTTTGTCGTCCTAGCGATCATCCTGGCCATGACGGCGTTTTTCGCATGGAAGGCCGTCGGCGTCCGGTTCAAGAACCCCACCATTGAGCTTTTCCCGCAAAACCACCCGTACGTCCAGACGTACGTGCAGTACGAGGAGGTCTTCGGCGGCGCCAACGTCGTCGTGATGTCGCTTCGCGTCAAGGACGGCGACATATTCAACGAAAAGACCCTCGCCAAGGTCCAGCGGATCACCAAGGCGCTCGAGCTCGTCCCGAACGTCAACAACTACCAGGTTCTTTCGCTCGCCCAGCGCAAGGTCAAAAAGACCGTTGTCGACGAGGTCGAGGGGTACAAGTCGGACCCGATCATGTGGCCCGAGATCCCGACGACCGCCGAAGGGATTGCGGCACTCAAACGCACCGTCTACACCAGCGGCCGCGTGCGCGGCGGACTCGTGTCGCTCGACGACAAGGCGACGCTCATCCTCGCCGGTTTCTTCGAAAAAGGCGTCGAGAGCCCGGGCGACACGCTCCGGCAAATCGTCAAACAGAGGGCCGCGGCGGAAGGCGCGGACGCGGCCGAGCGCCTGGGTGCATTCGCGGAGG
The DNA here is from genome assembly GCA_016218965.1 of Deltaproteobacteria bacterium. Lineage (GTDB taxonomy): Bacteria > Myxococcota > SpSt-1050 > SpSt-1050 > JACRCP01 > JACRCP01. The sequence goes on from JACRCP010000385.1 coordinate 8,302, forward strand.
TCGCAAAGGGCCAGGCGTGGACGCTTGACGACACGCTCTTCTCGGCAGTTCTGAAGATCGCCAAGGCCGAGGAGGACTCCAACACGACGGTCCACGTGATAGGACGGCCCATCCTTCTGGGCTGGGTCTACACCCAGCTCCCGTCGCTTTTGACCATTTTCCTCCTCACAATCGCGGCGATGGTGCTTGTGCTGGTGATCTACTTCCGCGGCGCGTCCGGGGTCGGAATCCCCGTCGTGACCGCCGCCCTGAGCGCGGCATGGGGGATCGGGTTCGTGGGGCTTCTGGGCCACCACTTCAACCCCCTGCTCCTCGTGGTCCCTTTCATCATAAGCGCGCGGGCGCTCTCGCACTCGGTCCAGCTCATTGAGCGGTTCGACGAGGAATACGCGACGCACAAGGACCGCGAAAAGGCGGCCGTCGCCACGTTTTCCGGGGTATTCAAGCCCGGCATGCTCTCGATACTCACCGACGCGGCCGGAATCTACGTCGTGGCCGTGACGCCGATCCCGCTCATGGAAAAGCTCGCGGTCATGGGCGGCTTCTGGCTCTTGAGCATCATCGTCGCCGACCTGATCTTCAACCCCCTCATCCTCTCGATCCTTCCTCCCCCGCGTCTTGCCAAGGGCGGGGGAAAGCTCATCGACCGGATCTTGGAGTGGGTCTACCGGACCACCCAAGGCTGGCGCCGATGGGCCGTGCTCGCCGTCACCGCAGTCGTGTTCGTCGTCGGCTTCGTAATGGCGAGCAAAGTCGTGATCGGCGACGCCCAGCCGGGCACGCCCATCCTGTGGCCCTCGTCCGAATACAACAAGGACACGGCCGTGATCGCCGACGCTTTCGGAAACACCGAGATCCTAAGCGTCGTCGTCGAGGGGAAGGACAAGAACAGCATCAAGACGCCCGAGGTGCTCGTGGCCATGGAGCGGCTCCAGCGGAAGCTCGAGTCGATGCCCGAGGTGTCGGGGACGAGCTCGATATCGGACCTTGTGCCCGAGATCTCGAAGATCATGCACGGCGGCGACCCCAAGTGGGAGCTCATCTCGCTGGACCGGCGCGAAAGCGGCTTCTACATGGAGATGATATTTTCGGGCGCAGAGCCGGGTGACCTCGCCCGCTTCATTACCAACGACAGCAAGGACGCCAACCTGACTGTCTACCTCAAGGACCACAAAGGGACGACGCTCCGCGCGGTGGTCGCCGCCGTCAAGGAGTTCATCGCGCAAAACCCGCTCAAGGACGCGACGTTTCGGCTCGCCGGGAACCTCGGCGGGCTTCTGGCCGCCGTCAACGAGGCCATCGTGCTCTCCGAGGCGCGCGTGACCATCATCGCGTTCTCCATCACGTTCCTCTTGTGCGCC
>JACRCP010000388.1 GCA_016218965.1 Deltaproteobacteria bacterium
GTGTCGGAACTCCCGTTCGCCCCCGCGCGGGGGCGTGGCTTGAAACCGCCCCCGCTCGCGCTACCGCACTAATGATCTGTGTTCGCCCCCGCGCGGGGGCGTGGATTGACACAGCTGCCCTCAAGCGGGGTGATACACCGTTGGAGTTCGCCCCCGCGCGGGGGCGTGGATGGGACCAAGGGGCGGGGGTAGGAGCAAGGGGGGGGCGGAAAAACAGGGCGGGGATGGAAAAACGCCCCCGAGGTCGCTGTGACCCCGGGGGCTTTCGCTGGCCGAAGGTATCGTCGCGGCGTTCGAGGGCTACGCGGTCGTTCCGCCTTCGGCCGGCGCGGATTCGGGCTTGGGCTTGTTCTTGGAGCCTTTGGGGCGGCCGGGTCTGCGTTTTCTTGGGCGTCCGGGCTTTGGGCCGGGTTTGCGGCCGGGTCTCCGGCCGGGTTTGGGGCCGGGTTTGCGGCCGCGGCGGCGGCGCCGGCGACGTTTTGGTTTCGCCTCGCCCGCGAACACCGTGCCGCCGAATCTGGCGGCCAGGAAATCGGTGGTCGCGGACGCTACGGCCTCGGCCACCTTTTCCTTGATCATGACGCCGAGATTTCCGACGAACGCGTCGAAAATCGCCGCGACTGATTTCACGCCTTTTCTTCTCCCTCTCGGCATGGATTCTCCTCCTTTTTGAAACGGGTGAATTTGAAATCCGCAAAAACGTGGATATCATTTGCCGGGGAAACATTCAACTGGAATTTTCGGGACCCGAAAACCTCCGACGTGGTAATATCAGGCCGGTTCGAACGCAGGCGAGGAAAAAACGATGAAACGCAGTTTTGCAGTCCGCTGCGCACTCGCAACCATCGCGGTTGCTACCGTTCCCGGGTCTGCCGTTGCATTTGAGTACGGCGTCGCGCCGGCGACGACGAAGGTCCTGCCGGACGCGCCGCTTCCCATGTCGAAGGCGGCGGTCCTGAAAGTTGCGCGAAACGAGTGGGAGGCATTTCAGATCGTCTTTCAAAGCATTGACGGCGAAAAGAACGTGAACGTCACGTTTGTCCGATTTCGCGTCATCGGACGGCGCCATCATCTCCGCCTCGAACGCGCGCCTGTACCGCGAGCATTTCCTGGACGTGCCGACGGCGTCGCCGGTGGCAGTTCCGCTTCACGAGCGGAGGGCGGGGACGTATCCGGACCCGCTTGTTCCGTTTTTTGACCCGTACTCACCGGGTAACGTCCCGGTCGGCGCGCCTTTTGACGTCGAACCGGGCGGGCTCGCGGTGGTCTTTGTGGACGTGTATGTCCCTGCCAGCGCCGTTCCCGGACGATATTCGGGCACCGCCACCGTCACAGCCGAAGGGAGGGATCCGGCGGCGATCCCGGTCAATCTCGACGTGTGGGAGATCGATATTCCAAACGAACGTACGATAGGCACCGCGTTCGGTTTCAGCGGCGGCCGCACCAGTCGATTCCACGGCGGGCCGGAAGGCGCTGCCGCGGCCGACATTGACGCCATTCGCGCTCGGTACTTCGAGGCGCTCCACGAGCACCGCATGGATCCGACGACGGTCTCGGGCCCCGTCAATTTCACGTTCGATGCCGGGGGAAATCTGGAACCCGTCGACTGGAGCGCCTATGACGCCGCGGTCGCGCCATTTCTCGACGGCACGAAATTCGCCGACGGTGTGGGCGTTGCGCGCTTCAACGTCGACCATTTCAGGCCCGGGCACGGGCTCGGTTCGATGACCGAGGACCAGTGGGCGCAGGCGGCCGCCGCCTTCGCCGAGCATCTGAACGAAAAGGGGTGGTGGGACCGTTCGTATGTCTACGGCATAGACGAGCCGTGGCTCAACGGCGGCGACAAGGTCTACGAGCAGATGGCAAGGGAACAGGCGCTGCTTGCAAGATACACCGATCTGTGGGACGGGCACGTGCTCGTCACGGGGCCGTTCGACCCGCGGATCACGGGCGGCGTCGGGATCTGGTGTCCCGTGACGCCGATGTTCGAGGACTGGTTCTACAACGACGAGCGCAAACCGGGCCGCGCCGAATATGCCGAACGCATGGCGCTTGGCGAGGAACTCTGGTTCTACGTGTGCAACGCGAACACACCGCCGTACGCGGGGTACGACATCGACACCACCATCGGGTACGAGCCGCGGATCGTGAAATGGGGTACGTGGTTCGAGCGCGCCACCGGGTTTCTCTTTTGGAGCGTCGATTACTGGGTCGAGAACGACCCGTGGAAAGTGTTCCGCGACGTTCCGCAGTTCTCGGAATTTGGCGCCCGAAACGGCGACGGTTTTCTTTTCTACCCCGGAAATCACGATGGGACCGAGGGCGGCAAAGGATCTCCTCCGGAAGTGGCGATAGACGGACCGATCGTCTCGTACCGGATGAAACAGATCCGCGACGGTTTTGAGGACTGGGAGCTGTTTCGGATGGCCGAGAGTCTCGGGGCCGGTGATTTCGCCCGCCAACAGGTGGGCCGCGCGTACCGCCGGTTCGGCGACTTCTTTGCGGTCGATTGCGACGCGAGGGGATCGTACTGCCCCGACCGCCAGCCGTGGACGCTAGACGAAAGCCTGCTCCTTGAAGTGCGGGAAAAGATCGCCTTGAAGGTCCAGTACCTCCTGCACCCCGACCGCTACGATGACCCCGAGGCGCCGGGCGCGGACGCGGGCTCCGGGACCGACGCCGCGACCGGTCCCGACACCGGCACGGTGCCCGCCGACGCCGGCGGAACGGCCGACGCGGCGCCTGCAACTTCGGGAGAACCCGGAGGCTGCGGCTGCAGCACGCTGTCGATCGAATGAAAACTGCCACTACCCGTTGAGCGCGTGGAAGATCGGCCGGTTTGCCCGGTGGATTCGCCGGAACTGATGGAATAACTCGTCGTAGGTGCCGCGGTTTCCGGGATCCGGTTCGAAAGCCCGTTGAATGTCGACCAGCGACGGTACGTCTTCGAACCGGAGCATTCCCAGTCCCACCGCCGCGATGAAGGCCGCGCCGCGGGCGTTTGCGGCCATCGGGTCCTTCGTTTTCCGGATTGTCCTTCCCAGAACGTCGGCGAAGATCCGGCACCAGATGTCCGATTTCGCCCCGCCGCCGACGATCGTGATCGGGTCGAGCCTGCGGCCGCAGAAGCGCTCGACGTAACCGAGACTCCAGCGGGTATTGAACGCGACTCCTTCGAATACCGCACGGACCATGTCGTCGCGCGAGGTCTTCATGGTGAGGTTCAGGAGGCACCCGCCGAGGCGCTCGTCGTCCACCGGGGTGCGCTCGCCGTTCAACCACGGGGCGAAGATGAGGCCCCCGCTCCCCGCCGGCGCCCGCTGCGCCATTTCGTCCATTTCACGGTAGACGTCGGGACCGGCGCCACGTTCGAAGAAACGGTCGGCGAAATACGCAAGACACCCGCCGGCGACGTCCTGCTCGTTTACGCTCTGGTAGCGTCCGGGAACGGCCGAAGGGAGCGAGGCGATCGAATGCAGGACGTCGGTTTTCTTGAACGGGACGAGGCATTGAACCCACGAAGAAGTGCCGACGTACAGGTGCGCCTCGAAGTCGCGCACCGCGCCCGAGCCGACAAGCGCCGCCTGATGATCCGGCGAGCCGCAGACGACCTTGACGCCCCGGCCGAGCCCGAGTTCCTCGGCCGCATCGGGCCGGAGCGTCCCCAAAACGTCGGTCGATTTCCGAAGCGGCGGGAGCTTTTCGCGGTCGATTCCCAGACGCCGGACCAACCCGTCTTCATACCTGATGTTTTTGACGTCGCGGGTGTCGGTGACCCAGAAAAGCTGAATCGAGTCGAAAGACGCGCAGGTCTCGCCGCAGAGGCGGAGATTCAGGTAGTCCTTGCTCGGAAGAAACACCCGGGTCTTTTCGTAGATTTTTGGCAACTCGTTTTTGACGAAAAGGACGTGGGCGATGTCGTCTTTTCCCGAGAGCGTGGGCCCGCCTGCGGTCTTGGGGACCCAGCGCAGAAGGTTGGCGATCGCGTAGCCGTTTACCGACGGGAATCCCCCCATCGCCGCGCGGACGTACCGCGCGCCGCGCGAGTCCATCCACGTGAGCGCCGGCATGAGATGCCGGCCGTCAGCCCCGATTGCCACGGTCGTCGAAAACGTGCTCGAAACGCAGACGGCCGCGATCTCTTCTTTTTGCGCCTTGCCGCCCGAGAGCAGGGCGCGCGAAGCCTTTACGAGCGCGCGCCACCAATCGTCAGGGTCCTGCTCGGCCCCGCCGCCGGGGAGAAACGCAATCGGGGTCTTCTCGTACGCGGTGTCGAGCACTTCACCGCGGCCGCTCACCAATGCGGCCTTGATGCCGCTGGTCCCATGATCGATGGCAAGGACTATCTCACCCATTCAGAGCCTTTTCAACCGCAGAGAACGCGGAGACCGCAGAGAGAATCAAGTCTTTCGGATTGAATTTCTCTGCGTCCTCTGCGCTCTCGGCGGTTGCTTCGTTCTTCCCGGTTCAGATGTTGACGTTCATGACGTTGCCGTTTTCGTCCACCTTCTGCACGATCACGCCGCCGAACGAGTCCCCGCCTTCTTTTTTCTCGTCCATCTTCATGACCTGCGGGACGTGCTGGACAAAGTCCATCGGTTCGATGCACGCCTCGGGGGGCAAAACGCCTTTTTCGGTCACGAGCCCCTTCTGAAGCAGTATTGCGCCGATCGCGGCCGGGATGCCGGTGCCCTCGCCGAGCGCCTGGCTTCTGGACGCCATATGGAAGCGGTACTCGCGATACGCGCCGCCTTTTTTTCCTTTCGCGACCACGCTGCAGCACCCGCGCTGCGGGCCGAAGTTCGTCCGTTCGAGGATCTCTTCCCGTTTCTCGATGATGTAGGCGACTGAGAAGTCGTGCGGCGAGACCTTGCCTCCGTGCACCTCGACAGGCTCTTTGCGGTGGAGCCCGAGGCGGCAGATCTCGCGCGTCAGGTCGTAGTACTCGGCGGGGAGGACTGTGCCCTTGTTTGTCACCTGCCGGAGTTTTAGATGGCGGGGGAGGGTCACCTGTTCGGGATGGGGGTAGGGGTAGAGCATGATGTCGTCGCCCAGGACCGGAAATGAAAACGTCTGCCGAAGGGCGATGCCGTCCGGCTCGAAATAGCTCACGTACTTGAGCGCGCCGTCGAGAAACATGGGAATCGGGATTGACATGCAGTGAAAGCGGTGACCGATGACACCGGGGCCCTCGAACGGCTCGCCGCCGTGGGCGTGAAAGATGTCTATGCTGTCGGTCTCGTCGAGGAGCGCGGTTGCCGCCAGTTTCGCCAGAAGGTTCGTCGCGCCGGGTGAGCTTCCCATGCCGATCACCGCGGTCACTCCGCGTCGTGCGGCATCATCTGACCAGCCGAGGATTTCGACCGTCACGTCCACGTCGTCGCAGACGTCAACGTAATTGACCCCGGCGTCGATCACCGCGCCAAGAACGGTCTTGACTGTCTTGTAGAACGGCCCCACGCAGTTCAAGACGACGTCGGAGCCGCGAATCGCCTGCGCCACGCTCTGCGCGTCGCGGGCGTCGAACCGCACAAACGAGACCTTCGGTCCCAGCGTCGCCGAAAGTTCGTTCCCGCGTGTCTCGTTCGCGTCGGCGATGATCACCTCGGCAAACACGTCCTGTCCCGCGAGCGTCCGCGTCGCCACGCTCCCGACCGCCCCGCACCCGCCGAGAACAACGACCCTGGCCATTCAGATCGCCTCCTTTACCGGTCCGTTCGATCCGATCGCCGCAAGCTCTTCGACTACGCGGGCGATGCCGGCTGTCACCCGCGCCAGACGGGCGTAGTCGAGCGTCCCCGGCGTGTCCTTTGCCGTGTGGTAGTTCACGTTCCGGAACGGCGCCGTGTCCGTCACCATGACGCCCGGGTAGTCCACCTGCCAGAACGACCAGTGGTCGGACCAGCCGATGCCGGGAATGACTCCCGGCGCCGAGATTCCCTGCGAAGGAAAGCGGGTGTGCCTTCGAAACGAACCGGCCGCCGCAAGTACCAGCTCGCGTGAGGACGAGTCGCCGACGAACCCTATGAAGTCGCCGGTGTCGGGATAAAACGCGCTCAGCGGCCAGGGGTATTTCTGGCTGCCCTTCACGTCCGAATAGTGTCCGATCGTCTCGAGTGAGATCATCGCCGTGATCGTTTCGTCACGGGATCGGCACCGCCTTGCGTACACGAGACTCCCCATCGCGTCTTCGTGGTAGAAGGGCGGCTCTTCGTTTACGAAAAACACGAACCGCACCGTTCGCGCCGGCGTCTTCGCCCTGAGAAGGCCGGCGATTCCGATGAGCGCCGCCACGCCGCTGGCGTTGTCGTCCGCGCCCGGCGTGCCGTCGGCCGAATCGTAGTGCGCGCCGACGACGACTGTCTCTTTGGCGAGCGCGCCGCCCGCGATCCCGGCCTCGATGTTCTTGACTTCGACGCCGTTCGTCACGAAAACCTGGTCGTTGGTCACGTAACCGAGTGCCGACATCTCGGATCGAACGTACGTGCCCGCGGCCTCGAGGTTTTTCGCGTATTCGGGCCGCAGGGGAGGGCAGACGTGGCGCTCGCCGATATCGCCTGCCAGCACCCTCACGTGCCGCTCGAGCCTCGTCCTGATGCCGGCCTCTTCGGTGGTGAGCGCCGGGATCCGGCCCGAAAACGGTTCGCCGGGCATCGTCATGGTGATGCAGCCGGAGCCCCAGAGGACCGTCGCCAGCGCGGCGGCCGCCGCCATGGATCGCGCGTCAGTTGTCTGTCTGTACGTCATGGCCCACTCTACACCAGCTTCGCGATGACGAACACGGCAAACGTCACGTACACGACGCTGGCGAGGGCGAGCATCGCGGTGTGGACGAGACCGGGCCTCACCCCTTTGGGCAGGTATCTGTGATTCAAGAAGATCAAAAGAGGGCAGTACACCGCCATCACCACGCCGCCCAGGCACGAGGACGTCACGAACATCCACCACGGCGAAAACCGGAAGAGCGACAGCACGGCGCCCACGCCGATCCAGCCGACGGCGATGACGGCGTACCACCAGCCGAGGCTTTTCTTCTGCGCGCGGGGATTCGAGCAGTGGACGATGTCCGAGAGCGAGCGGGCGTTTCCGTCAATGATCCCGAGCTGTGTCGAAAACAGGGACGCGAATGCAACCAGCAGGAAAACGACCTCGCCCGCTTTTCCCATCATCTCCGCGAGGATTCCGGCCTGGGTGGTCGCGAGCGCGAAACCATCGGGCACCAGGCCCCGGGGACGCAGGGCCGCCGCCGCCCCGACGATGAAGAGGATGATCGTGAACGTGTTGCAGAGCCAGAAAAGCAGCACCTGCTCGGTCCTGAAGTGATTGAACCAGGCCCGCCAGCGCCCCAGGTTTTTGGCGTCGGGCTCAAAGATATAGCCGGCGCACGGCGCGGCTTCGCTCCTCCCGCGCAAAGGATTGAAGACGTGCGGCGCGAGGGCACCCATTCCGATGCGCTTGTCCTTGAGGTAGAAGCAAAGGAAGATGTTGCCGGTCCCGCCGATCCCGGCGAAGACCAGCGCGGCGAAGAGGTCCGACGCCGGGACGCCCGGCTCGATGTGGCCGAAGGCGAGCGCCCCCGCGCCGACCGAGCGCCACACGTCGGCGCTCGCTACGCGGGCGGCAATTGCGATGAGGCCGAGCGTGATGACGACGACCAGGAGGGACTCGACCTTTTCGAACAAGGCATAGACGTACTTCGGCCCCAGAAGGCACGCGGCGATGAGGCCGAACGTGATCCATGTCCAGATCCACGGCGCACCCCAGCCGTCCGCTCCGACCAGAAGGACCTTGAGCGAGTACCCGGAGACCGTCGCCCAGCCGGGCAGGATCGTGGTGGCGATCACCATGCAGAGGAAGAACGGCCCGAAGAACCGTGCGATCCGCGAGAACCCCGAATACACGCTCTCGCCGGTCGCGATCGTGTAACGGCCGATCTCGAAGTTCACCCAGAGCTGAAGGAAGACGCCGACGATTGCGGCCCATGTCATCGACGGTCCGAA
>JACRCP010000046.1 GCA_016218965.1 Deltaproteobacteria bacterium
GAGACTGACGCGCGAGGTGCGAGCAGCGCGAGGCGCGACGAGGGCGCATACCTGGCAGGTATGTAACGGAGGAGCAACGACGCGATGCGACGCAGATCGTGCGGTCAGGCGACGGGAGCGGAACGGTCACAGTAGGGCTAGGCAGTTCAACCGCAGAGAACGCAGAGGGCGCAGAGAAGAACTGCCACAGAGGTCACAGAGAGCACAGAGACGATCGCTTTTCGTAGCGGCAGGAACAGGGAGTTCCGCGATACACGTGCCCGCGACGTCCCGGTCCTCGGAATTCCCGCCTGCGGGATGTACGCGAAGACGACGGTGTTCGACCTCGTCCTCCCGCGCATCCTCGCCGGCGAGCGAATAGGCCGGGCCGAACTTGCGGACCTCGGCCACGGCGGCCTGTGCCTCAAATGCCCCGAATGCCGCTACCCCGTGTGCCCGTTCGGGAAGTGATGCCTTGTCTCACGCGATAAGTCGCAGGATTTGATACGGCGGGTCCGCTGTCAAACGTAGCGGGTCTGCGTGAGAGAGCCGAACCCGGGTTTTCGACAGCCGTCGGCGCTCTGCCGCGCAAACGGCAAAACAAGAGGATCTTCCGACCGTGTCAGTAGTTGCCACTTATCCTCTGGCCATTTTTTGCGCGTTTTGCACTGATGCGACAAACCCGCCGCTCGAGTATCCTGCCGTTCGCTTCGAGCTTGCAGCGGGGAAGAGACCCCGGTGGGCCGCGAGGGGGAATCTCGCGTCTCCCTTTGCAAGCGACAGTTGGCGATGGGACTTAGTACAGCGCCCCCGGGAAGCTGTACTTAGGATGCCTGAAACCGCACCGGGTCCCTGGCCATCTCCGGAGACGCACACTGGACGATGACGGGAGACGCTACAGAACATGGTCTCGACCGGCAGCCGCAGCGCGGGACCAGAGTATCGCGCGGCCTGAGCGTCGGGCTCAAGCTCGGATTCATCGCGGCAGCGGCCACGTCCGTGGTGCTTGCCGGGATGGCGTATCTCACCATCCGTTTCTTCCACGACCAGCTTCTGCGGGTCATCACCGAGGCGGGCATGACCGAGAGCGACGCCCTGCGCATCGTCCTCGAGGAACAGATGATGGCGGGCGACCGAAAACTGCTCAAACGCCTCATCTCGGACGTCGGCAAGGAAAGCGGCATTGCGTGGATCGGCGTCGTGGACAAGGAGGGGCGTGTTCAGGTATCCAGCGCGGGAGAACTCGAGGGACACAAGTTCAAGGTCTCTGCGCCCGAGTGCAACGCCTGCCACGCGTCGGCGCCGGCGCAGAGGCTCAGGTCCACTGCGCTCGTGCGCCCCGACGGCGGCGTCCTGCGGACGGTGACGCCCATGATCAACCGCGAACAGTGCCACCGGTGCCACGGGTCCGACCACCGCCTCAACGGTGTCCTCATCATCGACCGGACGCTCAACCCCGTGCAGGCCGCGATCGCGACGAGCCGCACGCAGGTGATCGTCGGGAGCGCGGCAGCGCTTTTCGCCCTGCTCGCGAGCGTGGGCTTTGCCGTCGAGCGCATGGTCCTGCGGAGGCTCCGCAGACTGCGCCAGGCAACGCGGCAGCTTGGTCAGGGTGACCCCGCCGCCCGCGCCGGGGACGAGGGGAAGGACGAGTTGGGCGGGCTCGCGCGGGATTTCAATGACATGGCCGGACGGCTCGATACCGCGATGGCGACGCTGGCCGCCGAGAAGACCCGGCTCGAAGGGATCCTGAACGGCATCGCCGATGGCGTCGTGCTTGTCGACGCCCGGATGCTCGTCGTGGCGATGAACAGAGCGCTCGCGGCGCTCCTGCCGGAAGGGACGTGGCCGGCCCCGGCGGTCGACTACCGGCGACTCCGCCGGGAGGCGGGGATCGAGGAGGCCGCAACCGGACAGGCGCCGGCCGAACGGGCGCTTTCGGGCGGAAGACTCGAGAAGGAGATCGTCAAACTCCGGCGACCGGCGGGCGGCGGGGCGGAGCCACCCGCCACGGAGCGCGCGGTCGAGATCTACGCCCAACCCGTGCGCCTCGACGGCGGCTCGGCCGCGGCCGTGATTGAAGTCTGGCGCGACGTCACCGACCGGCTGGCGCTCGAGGTCGGCCTGGGACAGTCCGAAAGGCTCGCCTCACTCGGCATGCTTGCGTCGAGCGTGGCTCACGAAGTGGGGAACCCGCTCGCATCGATCGCCGCCGCAGTCGAAGGACTGCTTTGCCGGATCGACTCGACCGACGGGGTCCGGAGCGATGAGTTGCGCGAGTACTTGGAGATCGTGCGCACGCAGGTCTTCCGCTGTCACGGCGTGAACCAGCGGCTCCTGAGCTTCGCCCGCGCCTCGTCGAGCGATCTCACGGTAGTCGACGCCGCGAAGACCGTACGCGACGTGCTGGCCCTTGTCGCGCACCAGGCGCGCTCGCAGAAGGTGGAGGTCAAAGCGGACATCGCCGGCCCGGCACCGGCGGCCGCCGAGGACATGATGCTCGACATGGTGGTCTTGAACCTCGTCTTGAACGCGCTCAAGGTGATGCCTTCGGGCGGCGTGCTGAGCGTCGCGGTACAAAACGTCCCCGACGGCGTCATGGTCGAGGTCGCGGACACAGGACCGGGGATCCCCGAAACCATGAAACAGCATCTGTTCAAACCGTTCCGGAGCGCGCGCCAGGACGGGGGCGGCACGGGGCTCGGGCTGTTCCTGAGCCAGAACCTGGTGCGGCGCTGTGGAGGTCAGATCGCCGTTCGAAGTGAACCGGGGAAGGGGGCGGCGTTCACCGTCCGCCTGCGAAGATCGACACTCCCGATCGGTCCGGGAGGCGCGCCATGAACGTGCTCATCATCGATGACAACGAGACCCTCCGCGAGCTGCTCGCCCGCGAGCTCTCCCATCTCGGACATGACGTGGTGCTCGCCCCGGATGCGGCGCGCGGGTTGGCGGGCGTGGCCGAGGTCGAGCCCGACGTGGTGCTCCTCGACCTGATGCTCCCGGACCGGCCGGGCATCGACGTGCTGCGCCAGTTGCGCGCCGAGCGGCCCGCGATCGAGATCGTGGTTCTCACGGCGCACGGCACCGTCGACACCGCGATCAGCGCCATGAAGCTGGGCGCCTTCGACTACCTTCAGAAACCCTGCCACCTGCAGGAGCTCGATCTCACCATCCAGCGGGCGTACGAGCGCCGGCGCCTGAGCGAGGAAAACGCGCGCCTGAAAGGGGGACTGGTCCCGAGGGCGTCGGGCGCGGCGTTCGCCGGGGAAGGGCCGGCTTTCGACGAGCTTGTGAGGCTCATCGAAAAGGTGGCCGCGAGCGACTCGACCGTGCTCATCCGCGGCGAGACCGGGACCGGGAAGGATCTGGTCGGCCGGCTCCTTCACCGGAGATCGCAGAGGGGCGACCAGCCGTTCGTCGTCGTGGACTGCGCATCCCTTCAGGAAAACCTTCTCCAGTCGGAACTGTTCGGATACGAAAAAGGGGCATTCACCGGCGCGGACCGGCACAAATACGGCCTCTTCGACGCCGCTGACGGCGGCACCATATTCCTCGATGAGATCGGCGACGTCAGCCCGGTTGTTCAGGCCGGCCTCCTTCGCGTCCTCGAAACGTCGGCATTCCGCCGGCTCGGCGGGACGCGCGAGGTGACGGTCAACGTCCGTCTGCTCGCGGCGACCAACTGCGACCTCGAGGACATGGTCGGGGCCGGCCGTTTCCGGCAGGACCTGTACTACCGGCTGAACACCATTCACATAAAACTCCCGCCGCTGCGCGACCGCCACGACGAGATACCGCTGCTGGTCGGACATTTCCTCGCGAGGCACAACGCCCGCCGGGGCACGCCGGTGACGGTCTCACCCGGAGCCATTGAACTGCTCAAGGCGTATGGCTGGCCGGGGAACATCCGGGAGCTGAAAAACGTGATCGAGCGCGCGTGCGTGCTGGTGGACGGCCACGTGATCCGCGTCGAAGACCTGCCGCCCGGGATCACCTGCTGTCAGACCGGCGCCGGTTCGCCGGACCAGGATGGCCCCCTGCCCCTGGCCGCTCTCGAGGCCCGCCACATCTCTCAGGTCCTCAAGGACGCCGGCGGCCGTCGCGCTCAAGCCGCAAAGCTGCTCGGCATCAGCGAGCGGAACCTTTATCGAAAGATCAAGGAATACGAAATCGACAAAGCCGGGAAGTGACGGATTGGCAGGCATCGCCGGCGGCCGCCTGACATCGTGTCATGTCCCCGCGTCCGGCCGATTCGCGTGCGACGATCTTCTCCCGCGATTCCGGCAGGTTGCCGGGGCCGTGCCTTTTGGCGCGGGATTTGTACTCTCCCCGCCTCAGAAGGAGGGGACCATGCTGGCAACGATTTTGATTGCGGGGACACTGTTCGGGATGATGCTACTCATCCTCTGGAACGGCTACAGAAACGTCGAGCTTTCACGGCTCGATGCGGGCGAGCGCGAACGGCCGGCGGCGCAGGCCGCGGACCCGGTCGCGAAGCGATGCGTGCTCTGCAACGCACCGCTCGCGTCTTCGGCGACGCGGGACGAGGTGGTCCACGAGCTCCAGCGCAGGATCGACGTCGAGAGAGCCTGGGTCGTCGATTTCCTCGACCGGCCGGCTCCGGAGGTCTTCGCGCGGTACCTCTATCAGGGTGATCCTTCGGGATCCCAATGGCTCAGGCACTGAGGGCCCGCGCGATGAACGCCGCGGAATCGCTAAAGGCCTCCGTCCTCTTTTCGGGTCTCGACTCAGGGCAGAGCGGCCGGCTCGCGGACATCGGCCGGGAGACCGCCGCCGCGGCCGGCGAGTTCATCTTCAAGATTGGGACCGAGGCCGACAAACTCCACATCATCATTTCGGGCAGCGTGGAGCTTACCTTCCCGCTTCTGGTGATGGGCGAGATCAAGGACGTCCGCTTCCAGACGCTCGAGAACGGGCGAGCGCTGGCATGGTCGGCGCTGGTGCCTCCGCACATCCTGACGATGAGCGCCCGCGCCGCCACCGACGCGACGCTCTATTCGTTTACGCGCGACCGGGTTCTTGCGCTCTGGCGCGAGGATCCACGGATGGGGCTGGTGGTGATGACCAACCTCGCCCGCGTCATAGGGTCGCGCCTGCACGAGGCGCAGGCGCTCTGGGTGCGTGAGCTCCAGCGGAACGTTTCGGAGACCTACCGTGGTTAGCCTGGAGGGCGAGCGATGGGCGCGTTCGTGAACGGGTCGGCGGGCCTGTGCCTTGCCGTTCTGGCGCTCGCGTGCAGCGACGGCGAGGTCACGCAGCCGATCCCGTTCAATCACAACATCCACGTCTCGAAGAACGGCCTGGCCTGCGAGGACTGCCACGAGCAGGTCTTTACGGGACCGTCTGCCGGGCTGCCCCGCGTCTCGGTGTGCATGGGCTGTCACGACAGCGACATCACGACCAGCCAGGCGGCCGCCCCCCACATCGAGACCATCCGCAGGCACTCAAAAGAGGGGACGGAGATCCCGTGGGTGAACCTGTACACCCTGCCGCACCACGTCTACTACTCGCACCGCAGGCACGCGAAGATCGCCGGGATCGCCTGCGCGACCTGCCACGGCGACATCGGCAAGAGCGAGACGCCGCCGCGGCTCCCGATTGAGCGCACGCTCGACATGTGGAACTGCATCGACTGCCACCGGGAGCGCGGCGTGGACAACGACTGCGCCTGGTGCCATCGCTGACCGGAGCTGGAATCGGCCATGCACATCGATCGTAGAGGATTCTTCAAGCTCACCGGCGGGGCCGTCGCGCTGGGCACCGTGGGGTGCAAGGCGTTGGAGCGGGGGTACCCTGAGGAGTACTGGACCGAAAAACCCCCGGTCCCGGGGGCGAAGGGCTGGAAGCAGGGCGAAGAGCGCTTCATCAAAAGCGCCTGCCTCCAGTGCGAGGGGGGGTGCGGGATCGTCGTCCGCGTCGTCGAAGGAAGGGCCGTCAAGATCGACGGGAACCCCGATTTCCCCACGAACCAGGGGGGGCTTTGCCCCAAGGGCCAAAACGGGCTTCAGGTCCTTTACGACCCCGACCGGATCAAGGGCCCGCTCGCCCGCCGTGGCGCCCGGGGCTCCGGCGACTGGACGCGGATCTCGTGGGACGAGGCGATAGCGCAGGTCGCCCGAAGGCTCTCCGGCATCAGGGCGTCGGGGGGGTCGCACACGCTCGCCTTCCTCGGCGGGCGCTACCGCGGACACATGCACGACCTCGTCCGGCGGTTCCTGAAGGCTTACGGGTCGCCCAACGACATCGACACCGAGTCGATCTGCGACTCGGCAGGAAAGACCGCGCACTGGCTTTCGCAGGGGGTCCGCGAGAGGCTCGCGTACGACTGGGACCGCACGCGGTACGTCCTGAGCTTCGGGGCCGGGTTCATCGAATCGTTCCGCCCCACCGCCATGATGCTCCGCGTGTTCGGGCAGATGCGCTCTGGTACGCCGGGACAGCGGGCGAAGATCGTCCAGATCGAGCCGCGCTGCTCGGTCTCGGCCGCGCGCGCCGACGAGTGGGTGGCCGTCAAACCGGGGACCGACGGGGCGCTGGCCTTGGGGATCGCCCACGTCATGATCAGGGAGCGCCTGTACGACGAACCGTTCGTTCGCGACCATTCCCTCGGCTTCGAGAGGTGGACCGGTCCGGACGGCCAAGTGCACGCGGGGTTTTCCGGGATGGTCCTCGAAAAATACGCCCCGAAAGACGTCGCGCGCACTACGGGCGTCGAGGCCGGGACAATCGAGCGCCTTGCCCGCGAGTTCGCGGCGCAACGCCCGGCCGTCGCCATCAGCGGACGCGGCGCCGCCGCGCACACGAACGGGATCTTCAACTGTCTCGCGATCCATGCGCTCAATGCCTTGAACGGGAGCATCGACCGGCCCGGAGGTGTCCTCGTCCAGCGGCACCCGCCGTTCGCCGACTGGCCCGATCCCGAACTCGACGACGCCGCCCGCCGCGGGGCCATGCGGGCGCGCGTCGACCTTTCGGACGCGGGGACGCCGCCTCTTGCCCGGAGCCAGATGATAGGACTTGCCGGGAGGATCGAGACGGGAAGACCGTATCCGGTAAACGCGGTCCTGCTTTACTACACCAACCCCGTTTTCTCGGCGCCCGAGCCTGCGCGGTTTGCCGAGGCCCTGTCGAAGGTCCCGCTCGTGGTGAGCTTCTCGCCGTTTCTGGACGACACATCGAAACTCGCCGACTTCATCCTCCCCGACCACACGTACCTCGAGCGCTGGCAGATCGACGAGCCCGCGGCGGGCGTCGGGTTCCCGGTGTTCAGCGTTCGCAGACCGGTGGTCGAGCCGCTCCACGACACGAAAAGCGCCGGCGAGGCGATCATCTCGATTGCGCGGGCGATCGGCGGGACGGTCGGTGCGGCATTCCCGTGGGGCGAGATTGACATGATCAGACAGATGGTCCGGGGCGTCCACGAGAGCGGACGCGGGTCGGTTGCGGCGCCGGATTTCGACGAATTCTGGAAAAAACTTCTCGCCGCCGGCGGGTGGTGGGACCGGCCGTACGGGTTCGGCGAGTGGGAGAAATCGCTCGCCACATCCTCCGGCAGGTACGAGTTCTTCGCGACCCGCTTCGACGAATCCCTCGATGCGGCCGCCCGGGCGCGGAGACCGGCGGCAGGCCTGGCCGCGGCGCGCGCCGCCCTGCACGCGGATCTCGGCATCTCGGCGCGGGGCGGCGAGGCCTGCCTCCCGCACTTCGAGCCCGTCCGGTGCGACGGGCCAGAGTCGGAGTATCCGTTCGTCCTCATCTCGTACAAACCGATGACGCATGCCGAAGGGCGCGGGGCGAACCAGCCCCATCTCCAGGAGCTGTTCGGCGTCCAGTTCGACCGCTGCTGGGAGCCATGGGCCGAGATCCATCCGGACGACGCGGCGGCGATCGGCGTTCGCGACGACGATCACGTCCGGCTCCGCTCGCCGGCAGGCGAGATGCGCGTCAAGGTCGTGACCTACGACGGAATCGCGCGCGGAGTCGTGTGCGTGCCCTGCGAATACGGCCACACGGCGTACGGCCGGTGGGCCGCCGGGCGGGGCGAGAACCCGAATCGCGTGGTCGGCGCCGTTCCCGAGCGCATCGCCGGCGGCGTGGCATGGTACGACGTCCGCGTGTCGCTTTCGAAAGCGTAAGGAGCGAAAACGTGCCCAGATGGGGAATGGTGATAGACCTCGACCGGTGCACCGGGTGCCAGGCGTGCAGCATTGCGTGCCGGACCGAGAACAACGTCCCCGCCTGCGGCGACCGGAACGCGTGGAAGGGCCGCGCGATCTTCTGGAACAAGGTCGTCGCCGTGCGAATGGACGGCCACGGAGAGACGGCGCACGGCCCGCACGGCGCCGCGGCGGCGCATTCGAGGCCGCGTTTCCGGTTTCTCCCGATGCCGTGCATGCACTGCGAGCGGCCGCCGTGCACGATGGTCTGCCCGGTCCGCGCCACGACCAAGAACGTCGAAGGGATCGTGATGCAGGTGCCGAGCCGCTGCATAGGGTGCCGGCTCTGCCAGGCGGCCTGCCCGTATTCCCGCCGCTACTTCAACTGGCAGGAGGTCTCGTTCCCCGGGGACCTCGGGCAGGCGCTCAACCCCGACGTGGCCTTAAGGACGCTCGGGGTCATAGAAAAGTGCACCTTCTGCATACATCGCTTCCAGAAGGTCCGCGAACAGGCACGGGCCGAAGACCGGGAGATCCGCGAAGGCGAATACGTGACAGCCTGCGTCCAGGCTTGCCCCGCGCGGGCGCGGACGTTCGGCGACCTCGACAACCCCTCGCATGCGGTCGCCAAACTCGCCCAAAGCCCCAGGGCCTTCCGCCTGCTCCACGAGTTGGGCACAGGGCCCCAGGTGGTTTATCTCCACGAGGGTTCGTGGCAGGACGATTCCGGGCTGCCGGTGCGGGACCTGCTGTCGAAGGAGAAGGAGGACCATGGCTGACCGTGACGCCTTCACCTATTTCCGCCCCCTCATCCATACGAGCTGGGGGTCGCTCGCGCTGCTCGCCCTCTCCGCCGCCGGCGCCGCG
The DNA here is from genome assembly GCA_016218965.1 of Deltaproteobacteria bacterium. Lineage (GTDB taxonomy): Bacteria > Myxococcota > SpSt-1050 > SpSt-1050 > JACRCP01 > JACRCP01. The sequence goes on from JACRCP010000046.1 coordinate 9,024, forward strand.
TGGTATTTCTTCGGGGCTTTCTACCTTCAGTTCTTCCACGGCCACCAACTCACCGGCCAGGGGACGCACGGGGCGATGTGGGGATCGATGGTGGCCAACATCGTCCAGCTCATCGGCGTGAGCCACGTCGGCATCGCCATCTCCGCCACGGTTCGCATCCTCAAGCTCCGGCGGTATCAGCAACTCGCGCGCGTCGCCGAGCTGGTGACACTCGTCTCCCTCACGGCCGCGGTCTGCAACATCGCCGGAGATGTCGGCCGCCCCGACAGGTTCCTGACAAACGTCATCAAGAACGGCAACTACACAGGGCCGTTCGTGTGGTCGGCGAGCGTCATCACCAACTACCTCGTGGGGAGTTGCGTGTACCTCTACCTCGCCATGCGGCGTGACATCTACCTGTGCTCGTGCGTCCTCCCGCGGCGCCGCTGGCTCTACCGCATCCTGTCTCTCGGCTACACCGACACCCCCGAGGAGCGGGAGAACCACGAGCGGACGGTCTGGTGGTGCGCGGTCATCATCCTCCCGATCATGGTCTCGGTGCACTCGGTTTACGGCTGGGTGTTCGGGCTCAACTCGGGCCGGCCGGGGTGGTTCAACCCGTTTCAAGCCCCGTACTTCGTCCTCGGCGCCATCGTCACCGGTTTCTCTGGCGTCATCGTTATCACCGCCCTCGTCCGCCGCGTCTACAAGTGGGAGGAGTTCTTCCCCAACCGGATGTTCAAGGGACTCGGGATCTTTTTGGGGTTCGTCACGCTCCTGTACTTGTACTTCCTGTTCTCGGAGGTCCTGACCGGCGTCTATACCGCGCCCGAGGCCGAGCGGGGCGTCTTGCACGACCTCCTCTTCGGGCGCTTCGCGACCATTGCCTGGGCCGCGACCGTCGGCGGGATGGTCGTGCCGTTTTTCATCCTTTTCGTGCAGGGGGCGAATCCGAGAATCTGCAGCATGCGGGTCGTGGTCGCCGCGGCGCTGCCGATCTTCATCGCCATGTGGTGCTGGCGGTACCTAATCACCGTCCCGTCGTTCTTCCACTCGCACGTGCCGTACCGGCTCGCGGAGTACGCCCCAACGTTGTTCGACTGGAGCCTCGTCGTCGCCACGTACTCGTTCGGGGTGTTCTTCTACCTGTCACTCGTGAAGCTGCTGCCCGTGCTTGAGATCCCGGAGAAGTTCAAACCGGCCTGCCCTGCCCGCCCGCCGCGGATCACTTTGGGTGAACGGCGGCGCTGGGGTGCGCTCAAGCGCGTCTCGATCGGAGCGACGCTCGCGACCGGGGCCGGTCTCATCGCCGCCGGAATTGCGTCGCGCCATCGCGTCGAAATCCCCGCCCCCGCGATCTGGATTTCGGGGATCGTCTGCCTGTGGACCATCCCCCTACAGGCGTGCCTGCTCCCCGGGTTCCCGTCGGCCGGACGGGTCCGGGCGCACATGGCGCGCATGGAGCCGGGACTGCTTCGCGCGCCGAGGCCGGCGGCGACCGCCGTCGGCCTCACGGAGTGCGCCGCGTCCCCGGCGACGATCGAGTACTGGATAGACGAGCAGTTCGGCGCAAGCCGCGGTATCCGGCGCCGGCCGGAGATTCGCGGGATCGGATAGTTGAAAGGACTCGCGCGACAACCCGTTTACGGAGGTGCCGTCATGGCAGCCGAGAAGAACACCGAGGTGTATGTGGAATGGGAAGAGTATTCGGGACGCGACAAGATAGGCGTGAACCCGCTGAGCTTTGTCGTGTTTTTGTGCGCAATGATGGCCGCCGGGGTGGCCGCCGTCATGGTGCGCGACCGCGTGCCGCTGGCGTTGGGGATACTTGCGCTCGGCGCCGTGGCCGCCGCGATCCTGGCGCTCTCGCCCCGGGTGGCAAACGAGTGGGAGCGCGCAGTGATTCTGCGTCTCGGGCGCTTCAAGGGCATCTCCGGCCCCGGGGTCTTCTGGGTCATTCCGTTTTTCGAGCGGGTGGCGCTCTGGGCGGACCTGCGCGTGCGGACGACGACGTTCGCGGCCGAAAAGACCCTCACCGCGGACACGGTCCCGGTGGACGTGGACGCTGTCCTGTTCTGGCAGATAAGCGGCGCCGAGCAGGCGGCGCTGCAGGTCGAGGATTATCGCAAGGCGGTGTCATGGGCCGCGCAGACGGCCCTTCGGGACATCATCGGCAAGACCCACCTGGCCGACATGCTCACCGGCCGGGAGGCGATCGACGTCGACCTCAAGCGCCTCATCGATGCGCGGACCCACGACTGGGGGATCGTCGTCAAGTCGGTCGAGATCAGGGACGTCACGATCCCGCCAAGCCTCGAGGACGCCATGTCGCGGCAGGCACAGGCCGAGCGCGAGAAACGCGCGCGCGTGATCCTCGGCGACGCCGAGGTCGAGATTGCCGCCAAGTTCGAGACCGCCGCCCTGCGGTACGCCAACAATCCGACCGCGTTTCAGCTCAGGGCGATGAACGTGCTCTACGAGGGCCTGAAGGAGAAAGGGTCGCTCATGGTCGTTCCGACCGCCGTGGTGGACTCGCTCTCGGTCGGCGGCGCGGCGGGGATCGCCGCGCTTCGGGGGCGCCTGGAACGGGAGTGATCCCCGCGTGCGCGGTTTGCCCGGCCCGGCACGTCGGTCGACAGACTTCTCGCCGCGTGCTGGATCGTCGCGAGGTGTCAGTGCGATAAAGACCGGCGGGGCGATCGAATCGACCTTGGCCGCCTGCGCAGTTACGCCTCCCCGATGTTCGTGGCGGCCGCGGCTTGGAACCACGGACCCGGGATGGTACCTGATCGCCTACCTGCGCCGCGCGGCCGCGGAGCTGGGGGGAAAACGAACAACAGTCAACCCGTCCAAGTGAATGAAGGAGTCACGATGAAAACGACGAAGGAAGCCCCTTAAGGAAACATGCGTGCAGTGCCACAATGAAAAAAGCCCGTTCGTCCCCAAGGGCTACGTCTTCGACTTCCAGAAGCGCAGGGACCAAGGCACGCACGAGCACAAGCCGCTGAAGTACAACCACGACTGAACGCGTCGCGCACGCGGGCTTGTCCTCCCGCGCATCCTTGCCGGCGAGCGGATTGGCAGAACCGAGCTTGCGGACCTCGGCCACGGCGGCCTGTGCCTCAAGTGCCCCGAATGCCGCTACCCCGTGTGCCCGTTCGGGAAACAGGGGTGTTGCGAGTTTGCGACTTTTTGTTGGGTGTTGTATCTTTCGCTTGAGGAAGCGGGGGATCGGGGACAGATGAGCAAAAGCCGGACCGTGGCCTTATCGTTGATGCTGATTTCGTGCCTCCATGCGGCCGGAATGGGGAACACCGGCGTGCTGTGCGTGGAGATTGACGGCCACGTGCTGGTCGAGCGCCTGTTCGAGTGCTGGTCCGAGGATGGCGGTCCAAACGACCAACCCGCGTGCGATCCTTGCGTCGATGTCCCCCTCCAGACACCCGGCCACCAGGTCCTGTCATCTTACCCGGGGACGGAAGGAAACCCCGACACGTGCGCGGTAGTCGCCGCACCCGCCGGGCTCGACGTGGCCAGTGCGGCCTCTGCCGGGGCGTTCGACGCCGTTTTTCAGTGGAGTCCGCTCGACGGACCCTTTCCCGCCAGATCTCCCATCCTGCGCTGCTAGACTCTCCCAAATAGTGCCCGCATTGCATTGACCCGCGGTTGGACCGGAGCGGACGATTTCCGCGTCCCTTCCGGGCCTGACCACATCGCTATTTGAGAGGACCAACATGAAAAGAATCTGCGGATCTATTGTTCCGTTCATGGGCGCGGCGGCGCTTTCGCTGGTCGTCATCGTCCTGCCAGCCGGTGTCGCCCGCGCGGAGGCGCCGCCAGCCAGTTCAATCAAGGTCACCTGGCCGGACATTGAGCGGCTTGTTGACGACCATCCACTGACTACGGCAGCCCGACTCAAGGCCGCCGCCGCGCGTGGGACGGTGGATGCGGCGGGCGCTGTCCCCAATCCAAGCCTCGAAGCTTCGACGACACTCGGGCAGGCGCGTGACGCCGACCGGCAACAAGTGGAGTGGGAGTTGGCGCTCGACATTCCGCTCGGTTGGCTGGCGCAGCGCAGCTCGAAAATCGCCGCTGCCGAGGCCGAAGTGGACGTGGCGGTCTCCGAGGCGAAGGTGTTGCGCCGGGACGTGCTGCTCCAGCTTGGCGTCTTATTTTGGAACCTCGCCTACGAGCAGGATCGAGCAGGCGCTTTGGGGGAGCTTGCGCGGCAAACGGGGGAGTTGCTTTGGGCCGTCAGGTCCAGGGTCGAGAAGGGGGAAGCAAGACCAGTAGAGAAAACGCGCGTCCAGGTGGAAGCCGAAAAGCTCGCGGCCGAGCTCGAGGCGGCCCGCACCGCCTTTGTTTCCAGACAACGGCGGCTCGCGTTGTGGCTCGGGGTCCAGAGGGGACAAACGGTCATCGTAGAGGCAGACCTGACGAAGATCCCGGCTGCACCGGACCTCGAAGCGGTGCGCGCCAAGGTACGTGCGACGCATCCTGCTCTCGACGCAGCGCGGGCGCGGGTTCGCACCTTGGCGGCGGAGCTTGACGCCGAGCGCCTGGCGCGAGTCCCGGCAATCTCGGTCCGGCCGTTCACGGCGCACGAACTCGACAAGCGGGCCTATGGCGTTGGTCTCGCCATTGGTCTTCCGGTCTGGAACTGGAACTCCGGCCGGATCGCCCAGGCCGAAGGATTGCTTGCGGCAGGACAGAGTCAACTTGAGGCCGGAAGACTCGAAGTCGAGTCGCAGGTGATCGAGGCGCAAGCCGCCTGCCAAAGCAGCGCGCAGCTTGCATCCAGATACAAAGACCCGATTCTGCCCGGCGCGGAGTCTGCCGCCGCCACGGTGGAAAAGACCTACCAGCTCGGCGAGGCAAGTTTGTTAGAGGTGATCGATGCCCGCCGCACCCTTCTGGACACACGCCGCCAGTACTTGACCACGCTCGTTCAGGCTCAACTTGACTGCCTCCGCTTGCGCACGGCGGTCGGAGAGGATTTGCCATGACCACCACCGTTTGCCGTCTGATGATCGCCGCCGCGGCTGTCTCGGCGCTCTTGTCGTGCCAAAAGTCGAACCCGGCCACGGCAAAGGAAAACGCGCCGCCCGCAGTCATGAAACATGAGGGAAAAGAGCACGAGGAGCACGGCGAGAAGGAAAAATCCGACCTCGACCGGCCGCTGAATGAGCTGGTTGCCCTCACCTGCGAGCACAAGAAGAAGACCTTCGAATGCGACGAGTGTCGCTACGAGGTGGGCTTCGTGCGCGCGCCGGCGAGCCTCGCGGAAGGGGGGCTCGTCAAGACGGTCAAGGTTGAGCGCCAGAAGGTTGCCGTGCCCATCGCGCTCACCGGCGAGATCCGCTTCGACGAGCGGCGCGTCGGGCACGTAAGCTCCCAGGTGGAAGGGATCGTCAAGAAGGTCCACGCCGCGCTGGGAGCCAAGGTCAAGAAGGGCCAGGCGCTCGTCGAGATCGAGAGCGTCGCGGTGGGCGAGGCTCAAGCCGCCTACCTAGAGGCCCAAGGTTTGTCCAATTTGGCCCGCCGCAACTTCGAGAGGGTGTCCGAGTTGCGCAAGGAGAATATCTCCTCCGAGAAGGAGTTTCTCCAGACGAAGCAGGAACTCGGGGCGGCGGAGATCCGCGCGGAGAGCGCGCTCGGCAAGCTAACACGCCTGGGCATGGACCCAGCCGAGGCTCGCGCGCTCACCAGCGGCAACACCCACGGACGCCTCGTGCTGTGCGCTCCGATGAATGGCGCGGTCCTCGTCATGCACGCGGCGCCGGGCGGGGTGGCCAAGACCGACGCGTCGCTCGTCACCGTGGGCGACAACGGCACGGTTTGGGTGTGGGCAGATATGTATGAGCGGGACATCTCTACGATCAATCACGTGCATGCGGTCGAGAAGCTCGCGGCGTCCGTCTCCGTCAAGGCCTATCCGGGCGAGGAGTTCGCCGGGAGCGTGGACCTCGTCTGCCCGGCGATGGATGAGTCCTCGCGAACCGTGAAGGTGCGGGTAGAGGTCAAGAACCCGGACGGTCGCTTGCTTTCGGGGATGTTCGCGGCGGTCAAGCTGTTCCTGCCGGGGACGGATGAGACCCTGGCGGTCCCCCGCAACGCGGTGCTCGAGGACGAGGGGCGGTCCTTCGTCTTCATCCACTACCAGGGTGAGTTCTACGTGCGGCGCCCCGTCATCCCCGGGCGAACCTGGGCCGGGTGGGTCGAGATCAAGAATGGGCTCCAGCCGGCGCAGATCGTGGTCGCCGAGGGCTCCTTCCTCATGAAATCCGACGTCCTGCGCTCGAAGATGGGCGCAGGCTGTGCGGATTGAGGGGAGCACGTCATGGCATTCATTACCTGGCTTCTGACTCCAGTTTCGCCAATTTGGAGCCGAAGATTTGACACGGGATGACACGCTCAACCCGGCATCACGCCGCAGGGCGCATGGAGCGACCCTCGATCGCCCATTCCTCTGTCCGTCGGTCGCTGTCGATTTCCCCCAA
>JACRCP010000392.1 GCA_016218965.1 Deltaproteobacteria bacterium
GAGCGGGAAGGCGATAGTGGAGATACTGCAGAACTTCGTGCCGAAGACGGCGGCCACGGTGACGCTGTCGGGCGGGGGCGTTGGGCCGAAGGTCTGTTTGAACCCCGTGCGCGTGGATTTCGGGATCGTGAACATCGGCTCTGTGGAGAACCGGCAGGTCGAAGTGGCAAGCTGCGGGACGGCCGACCTGACGGTGAACTCGATCAAACTGGGGTCCGGCACGAGCGCGGACTACAGTCTCGAGAACCCGCTGCCGACGGGGTTGTACAAGGCGGGGGAGAAGAAGCTCATGACGGTGGTGTACAAGCCCTCGGACGAGGGTGAAGACAAGGGGCAGGTGGACGTTGCGAGTACGGACCCGATAACGCCGACGGCGGTCGCCAAGCTTTTGGGCTACGGGACGAACGCGACGACGAAGTGCGGGAACATAACGGGGCGGGTGTGCTCGCCCGGGGGAGAGATCTGGCTTGGCGGAGCCGAGGTGAGCGCCGGGGGGCGGCAGACGACGACGGACCCCGACGGGTATTTCACGCTCACGTGCGTGCCGGTGGGGCAGCAGAACCTGCACATCGAGTCGGGGTCGTTTTCGACTGATGTGTCGGTGCTCGTCGAGGACCGAAAGACGACGAACGTCTCGTCGCAGTGCGTGAAAGGCAACGCGAAGATCGCCGTCACGTGGGGCCAGTGGGACGCGGCCGAGACGATTCTCGACCGCCTCGGGATCACGTACGACAGGTTCGGGGCGGAGAACGCCGAGGACGACACCCGCGCGCTGCTTCGCGATTGGTCGCAGTTGTCGAAGTACGACATTCTCATCATGAACTGCGGCGTGCAGGAGGACAGCCTGGGCGAGTCGCAGGTCCTCACGAACCTCAAGAACTTCGTCCAGGGCGGCGGGTCCATCTTTGCCTCGGACTGGGCGCTGGAGTACTGCGACGACCCGTGGCCGGGGCACGCCACGTTCGGCAACGAGGGGAGCGCGCCCGGTCCCACCGTCTCGGCGCAGATCCTCGACCCGAACCTGCTTGCCATCATGCAGACCAACACGGTCAGGATCAGCGAGTGGTACACGCAGATCGAGTCGGCCAACGCGTCCAACACGACGGTGCACATCCAGGCCGACACCAACCAGGACGGCTCGATGCGGCCGATGATCATCTCGTTCCAGCCGAACGGTTCTTCAGGGGGCCGGTGCCTGTACACCAATTTCCATGACGCGGCGCAGAACGCGCAGGACATCGACAAGATGTTCTACTACCTGGTATTCCAACTGTAGCTGGCGAGGGAGGAGCCGCCGAGTGAAAATAATCTTCTGGGGCACGAGGGGATCGATCCCGTCGCCGGGGAGAAACACGGCCGTCTTCGGCGGGAACACACCCTGCGTCGAGGTCATCTTCGAAGACGGGACCGACGTGATCATAGACGGCGGGACGGGCATACGCGAGCTGGGTCACCGCATGCTTTCCGAGCAGCGCAGGGCCGACTCGTTCCTGATCTTCAGTCACTATCACTGGGACCACATCCAGGGTCTGCCGTTCTTCGTGCCGAGCTTCGTCAAGGGAAACAAGATCCGCGTGTGCGGCGTCCCGGGTCCCGCGGCCCACGTCCAGGCGATCCTGTCGAAACAGATGGAACAGCCGTTCTTCCCCGTCCCGATAGACATCATGTACCCGATGCTCGATTTCTTCGACCTGCCTTCTGACAAGCTGGTTCTCGGAACGGGTACGATCACGTACCTCCGGACGAACCACCCGGACCACTGCTGCGCCTTCAAGTTCGAGGAGGGAGGGCGGACGTTCGTGTACTTCACCGACAACGAGCTGTTTCCGCCCTATGCCCCGCTCACGCCGCGGGCGGGCATGGTCGCTTTCATCAGGGAAACCGACCTGCTCCTCCATGACTCGCAGTTTGTCAAGGCCGAGCTCCCGAGCCGCCTTGGCTGGGGCCACTCGACCAACATCGATTCGGTGGACTTCGCGGCCGAAGGGGCGGTCCGAGAGCTGCTCCTCTACCACCACGACCCGGCGAGGACCGACGACCAGGTCCGCGCCATTGAGGCCGAGGCGAAGGCCTATGCCGCCGGGCATGCCCCGTCCCTCAAGGTGTCGGCGTGCGTGGAGGGGTCCGAGGTCGTGCTGCGCTGACGGAGGCGCGAGGCATCCGCCTTCGCCAAGGCTACGGCGGACAAGCGAGGCGTGAGGCGTGAGGCGGGAGGCGCAGCAACCGGACCTGGCATTGAACCGCAGAGACCGCAGAGAACGCAGAGAACGCAGAGGGTTTTGCGAGGCGGCGGCGGAAACGGCATTTGAACCACAGAGTACACAGAGTCCGCAGAGTTTTGCCGGCCCTTCGGAAACCGAAAACCTCTCTCCGTGATCTCTGTGGCCTCTGTGGTTGAAAAAGAAAACCTGTCCTCCGCGGCCTCCGCACTCTCAGCGGTGAAATTCCTGGTGGTGGCCCTGCTCGCTTGCGCCGCGTGGTGCGCGAGTCAGCTGCCGGCGCAGGCGCAGGGGCTTCGGCTGGGGAGCGAGTCTGCGTTTCGGTATGGCGACTGGCCGTCTTACCGCGGCGGGGGAGCGGTCAACACGGTGTTTGTCGAGGACCTGACGCTCGACAACACGGCGTGCGACGACTGCCGGCTCACGCTCCAGGCCGGCCTGAGACTCGAAGCCAACCCGGGGATCGACGAGCAGGAGGCGGCGTCATACCCGGATCTCGAACGGGCCGCGGCGCGCCTGCATTTCGCGTATCTCGATTGGCGGCCCACGGGCGGAATCCAGCTCCGCGCCGGGCGGATGCTGACGTTCGATCCCGACGAGTTCATGTCGTTTGACGGCGTGTCGCTCAAGCTCCTGACGTCCCGGAAACTGGGGATCGAGGCCTCTTTTGGAATGGCGGTGCGCGAGCGGTGGCCTTTGGGCTTTGAGGCGCCCGCGTTCGACGGGCTCTATTTCGAGGACCGCCCCATGACGCTCCTCCGAACGGGTCTCGTCGCCGAGGGCGCCGGATGGTTTTCGGGCCGGGTCTTCTACCGCCGGGCCTTCGACGGGCAGGTCCAGAAGGACGACGTCGGGACGTCCGTGCACCTCGTCCCTTTCCCGTTCCTCTCGGCCGCGTTCTCGGCCCAATACAGCATGGTTGTGCAAAGGCTCGAATACGTCATGGCCGACGGCGCCGTGCCGCTGGGCCCCTTTTCGGCGACCGCCGGCTACGCGCGCCGCAGTCCCACATTTGCGGGGTCCTCAATATTCAACTACTTCAACACCAGCCCGTACGACGAGGCGCACGCGGGGGTGTCGTGGTCGTCGGGGGCGTGGAAGGAAGTGTCGCTCAGGTACCGCTTCCGCGTCCTTCGGTCCGACGGGGTCTATCTGGGCGTCTTGTACCCGAGCGGCGGGAGGGTCATCGTGGGAAAGGCGGCGGATCTGGGCGGCTACGCGTTCGACCAAGGCACGGACCTTGCGGTCCGGCGGCGCATCACGGGCCGGGTCGAAGGCGGCATTGAGACGTCGTATGCCGAGGGCGACGGCGGGCGAAGGACAACGGGGGTCGTCGACCTCCGCTATCGTGCCAAGCCTTGGCTCGTCCTGTCGTGTTCGGGGGGCGGCTCGAAGTTCGCCGACGACTCGCCGCGCACGTATGAGGGGGGCGCCGTAGTCGCGGGGGCGGGGGCCGATTTTTCGGTCGCCGATCATACGACGTTTTCGCTGGCCTTGGACGAGACGTGGGTGAGTTTTTACGGGTGGAACGTCTACGCGACGGCCGGCGTTCGCACCGGGTTTGAACTTTGGAAATGACCGAAAGAAACACAACACGTATTGAACCGCAGAGAACGTCTCCCTCCGTGACCTCTGTGGCCTCTGTGGCAAAAAAAATCCTGTTTGTGGTTTTGCCGCTCTGTGTCCCCTGTGGCGGGGCCTTGACCGCGTCCTTGTTCTGGCCGGTTTCGGCTCTTGCCACGGACCTCCACTCGGCGCACAAGGACGCCAAGGGCGGGTGCGCGGCGTGCCACGTGGAGACGGCCAGGGAGGGCGAGTGCGGGCCTGTCCCGGGGGAATGGAAGGAGATCACGCAGGAAACCTGCACGCCGTGCCACAAGGCGCCGCCGGCGCCGCGGACCGAATCCGGGAAGACGCGATCCGGCATCAAGTTCGGCCACGGCGCGCACAAAGGCGCCGCCGGGCCATGCGGGTCGTGTCACGAAGTCCGCGAAGGCGTGATGACCATGACGGGATCGATGTACGCGTGCGTGACCTGTCACGAGGCCGGGGGTCGCAGGGTGGCGTGCGGAATCTGTCATGTCACGAATCCGGGGGCCGTCACCGCAACGGCGATCGGGCCGCCGGCCGCGCTCAGGTCGCTCCTTCCGAAGGCCGCCATGCCGGGCCTCGGACACGGGCCGGGATGGAAGCGGGAACACGGGAAGGTGGCCGTGGCGCGGGCTTCCACCTGCCGCGAATGCCACGACGACAGGAAGTGCGCCTCGTGCCACGCGGGGACGAGCCGCAGGCTCGTCTACCATCCGGGCGACTGGACGGCGGTCCACGGAATCGCCGCCAAGAAGAAGGCCACGGACTGCGGGGCGTGCCACGCCTACACGCGGTTCTGCATCGGGTGCCATCAGCGGACGGGCGCCGCGGCGGGCGGCGGGCCGGGCGTACAGACACGGACGGCCCATCCCGCAGGATGGGGCTCGACGGTCCGGACGCCGTCGCACCATTCATTCGCGGCGCAAAAGGACATTTCTTCGTGTGCGTCGTGCCACGAGGAGGGGTCCTGCACCAGGTGCCACGCCACGTCGGGGAAGGGCGGCAGGGGCCACAATCCGCACCCCGCGGGCTTTGCGGCCGATTGCGGATCGTATCTTTCCCGCAACGAAGACGCGTGCTTCAAGTGCCACGAGCGCAAGGAACTCAAGAAGAAGTGCCTCCCGGGGGTGCAGATATTGCCGCCGCGGTAGCTTTGGAGTGCGCAAGCTTGCTTTTTGCCCGCGGGTTGGTGTAGACAGGAGACAACCGAAGGGTCGTCGAGTGCATGGAACAGGGGGTGTGCCATGAAGTCGATGGATGAAGTGGTCCCGTTCTGGTTCGAATACGGGATGGACCTGTTTTGCCTTCTCCTCAAGGGCGAGATCCTCGCAGGGAAAAGGCTCTCTCCCGCCGACAAGGTCGCCCCGCCGCCCAAGTCGGGGTTCGCGGCCGGCGCAAAGTTCATCAGCGGCGTCAGGAGCATCCCGCCCGACATCATTGACATGTCAATCATCGAGCTCTCCGCGTGTTTCGAGAAGCAGGGCAGGCGGCTCGACATAGGCCGGGACCGCGAGTGCCAACTCGTGCTCGACCACCCCACGGTATCGGCGCGGCACGCCTGCATTGAGTCCGAGGGACAGAACAATCGGTGGTTGACGGACCTGCGCTCGGAGTTCGGGACGTTCGTCAACAGCCAGCCGCTGCCGCCCCACATCAAGACCAATCTCAATCTGAACGACTCGGTCTCGTTCGGCGCCTACAAATGGTATCTCCGGGACTGGACATGGGCGTATCAGTCCCTCAACACGCGCCTGCGGCGGCCCGCCAAGGACGAGAGTTTCGTTCGCCTGATAGTCCGTTACCTCGACGGCAAGCTCATCAAGCGGGTCGCCAGGGCATACCAATTCTCCGGCGACAGGATCTCGATTTCGAACCTGCTCACGGGGAAGGACGAGGTTTTTTCGATCAACAACCTGAAGGCCGTCTTTTTCGTGAAGAACCTGATCGGCAATCCGGACAGGGCCGACAAGCAGGGATTCGTCCAGGCGTCGGCGGGGGAGAACATGTTCGTCGAGTTCAACGACAACGAATGCATGTGGGGGGCGTGCGAGAACTACAACCCCAATTCGCTGGGTTTTTTCATCAAGCCCTGCGACGAGGACTGCAACAACCTGATGGTCTACATCGACCGCCGGGCGACGAAGTACGTCCTCAGCGGGTAGTGGACACGGCGCGGGTGGCGGCGGATAATGGGCGGGCATGCTGGCCGCCGTTGTCAAGGACAAGTTGTTCCGCGCCCTGCTGATCGCGTTCGCGGTATTCTCGGGGGCGCTCTGCTTCGTGCCGCTCTTTGACGTTTTGGGCTACGAGTTCTCGGTTTCCATCGCGATCCTGCTGTTTCTCTCAGGCGGGGTGCTTGTGGCGGTTGTCGGCCGCCAGGTCCCGGTCCCCGGTCACCCGTCTCCGGTCCCCGGTCTTCCGTCAGTGCCTTTTGCCGCGGTTGCGGCGCTCCTTGCGGTGCCGCTCGCCATCATGTCGGCGAACGCCGTCCGCGTGACGAACTGCTCGTGGGGCGACGGGATCGGTTTCTACCTTCTCATCCCCGGCGTGACCGGGTTCATCCTTGCGGGGTACACCGCGCTCGTTTCGTCGCTCCGGCCGCGGCGGTGGGCGGCCGTGCTGTTGTGGTACGCCGCGGGCGGTCTTGAAATCGCGGTGCGGCTCCGCGAGCTTTACCTCGAGCCGCAGACCTTTTTCTTCAGCCACGTCATTGGCTGGTTTCCCGGCCCCATCTACGACGAGGCGCTCGAGGTCCCGTTTTCGCTTTTCGCCTTCCGGACGGGGGGCATGTGCATCGGCCTCGTTTTCCTCGGGACGGCGCTCCTCGCCCGCGCGCGCATGCGGTCGCCCGCCGGCGTCGTCTTGTGCGCCGGCGCGGCGCTCGCGTTCGTCTACATGAACGCCCGGGGGGAGGACCTGCTTTTCAAGACCGGCCGCGGGAGGATCGTGCGCGAGCTGGAGGGGCATCGCAGAACGGCGCGTTTCGACATCAGGCACTACCGCGATTCGTACGTCAAGAAGGAGATCGGGGCCATCGCGGCCGCGCACGAGTTCCATCTGGCCGACGTCGAAAGGGTGCTGGGGGTGCGCACCGGGGGCCGCATCACGTCGTATCTGTTCAAGAACGCGGGCGACAAGAAGGTCCTCACAGGTTCCGGAGGGACGAACATCGCCAAGCCGTGGCTGGGCGAGGTCTACGTAAACGCCGAGACGTTTCCGTACCCGACGCTCAGGCACGAGATCGCGCACGTCGTGCTGGGAAGGCTTTCGGAGACGGTGCTTGCGATTCCCGGCAGGCTGGGCGGGCTGATGCCCTGTCTGGGACTTGTCGAGGGGGCGGCGGTGGCGCTCGAGGGGGAGGGCGCGGACCTCACCAGACACCAGGCGGCAAAGCTGCTTCTTCTGGAGGGCCTGCTTCCGGACATGCAAGAGGTGTTTTCTGCGTCGAAGTTCTACACCATCCCTATGCGGCGCGCGTACACCGCCGCGGGGAGCCTGATGCTCTGGCTTCTGGAGACGCGCGGGCCGGGGAAGTTCGTCGAAGCGTATCGCAGCGGCGATCTTCCGGCGGCATACGGCGCGCCGCTCCAAGTGATTGTCGCGGAGTGGAAGGAATTCCTGGGCACAGTGCAGCTTTCCGAGGCCGAACGGGCGTTCTGGGCATCGCCATACCGCAAGCCGTCGATATTCGGTCAGGTCTGCGCACACGAGGCGGCGGCCTTGAGGCTCGAGGCGGCCATAGAGGGGAACAAGGGAAGGCACCGGGCGGCCGCCGAAGCCTTCATCTCGCTATGCGAGAGGGCGTGCACGGATTCCGACAGGAAGTCCATGGCCGACCAGCTTCTGAAAGCCGGCGAAACCGAGGCCGCGAGGCAGGTCCTGCGCAACTTGCTCAAGAACGGCGGGAACGACTATTGGCTCCGGGCCGACACGCTGGACGCCCTGGGCATGCTCGCGTGGGAGGAAGGGAGGATTGACGAGGCGCGGAAGTTTTTCGGGGACCTCGCCGCGATGCACCTGGATCTTTCGCGCCGGCGTTCGGCCGATCTTCGGGCCGACGCGCTTGGCGACCCGGCGCTCGCCGGCGCGATGCTGGGGTTCTTTTCGGACGATTCCGACTCGGCGGTCCGGCCGGTCGTGCTCAGCGACGTCCTGAAGCAGTTCCCGGAGTACGACACGGCAAGGTACCTGCTGGGCCGCCACCTGTTCAACCGCGGCGAGTTCGCCCGCGCCGCCGAGCACCTTGCGCAGGCCGGGCGCTTCACGTCCGACGCGGTGGCGCGGGAGAATCTCAAGCTGCTGGGACTGAGTCTTCTCAACTCCGGTCGACCCGCCGAAGCGCGGGCGGTCTTCGACGAGGCGGCGAAGGGGGGCTCGCCCGCCTGGCAGGCGCATTGCGGTTTCCTCGGGCGGATGGCGAAATCGGAGGTGTTCGGGGCGAAATGATTCCCGGCCCCGCCACGCCAAGGCTTTTCTTCACGCTCGGGCGCCTGGCTCGCTGGGCCCTGATTGCGCTACTCCTCCCGCCGACGGCGTTTGTTGGGTGGCTCTGGCTTTCGATGCCCGACGTGACGGAATATGCGTCGAAGTTCCCAGAAAGGACCTCGCTCATGCGCCACCGTGAGGCCGAATACGCCCGGAAAAAGGAAAAGGTCAAGACGTCGTACCGGCCGGTGCGTCTCCGGGCAATCTCACCGAACCTCCGGGCGGCAGTCATCGCGTCGGAGGACGCAAACTTCTACGGGCACAGAGGTTTCGATTTCGAGGGGATTTCCGAGGCGCTGGAGAAGGATGTTGACGCCGGAAAGCCGCTCCGCGGCGGGAGCACGATCACGCAGCAGCTTGCCAAGAACCTGTATCTGACGCCGAAGAAAAGCATCATCCGAAAGGTTCGAGAGGCGGCGATCGCAAAAAGGCTTGAGGAAAAGCTCTCGAAGGATCGCATTCTCGAACTGTACCTGAACGTCGCGGAGTGGGGGAGGGGGATCTACGGCTGCGAGGCCGCGTCGCGGCACTGGTTTTCGAAAACCTGCGTGGACCTGTCGCCGCGCGAGGCGGCGCTTCTGGCGGCGGCCCTTCCGGCGCCCCGGAAGTTCAACCCCCAAAAGAAGAACTCCCGCGCGTGGCGCAGGCACGAGAAGATCATCGGCTGGCTGTGCCTCGGCAGGAAGATACCGGAGAGCGAGTGCGGAGGCATGACTGACGACTGACCGACACCGGCGTGGCCGGGGCGCTGTACATGCCCTGATCCACTCTACTCGGGTCCGTCTACCCGCCAACCGGCTCGCGACGAAACCGGAGATGACCGGCGTAGTGGCGCGCCCACCACTTGAAGAAGTCGCCCCAGACCGCCCGCGGAATGCTCCCGCCGGCATGTCACGGGCACTCTGAAGTCATCATGAACGCAACGTGCCTCCGGAACGGCGGCGTGGCCATCGTCACTTGCGGTCCCGAAGCGGAGATGGTCTCGATTTCATTGCCCGTCACGTCATCGATCCACTTCACCACGTGCCCGCCTTCGCACAGGGCGTCAAAGTCGAGCGTCGTGGAAACCTCCGGATGTCCCTTGTATGCCTTCTCCAGCGCATGGTGCTGCGACTCCAGGGCCTCCAGATCCGTGATGATCCGGTCCAACAAGGTGGACAGTCCCGCCGCCATGTTCACCTTGTCCTGCTGCGGAAGGTTCTTCAACAAATCCCTGTAACGGCCGAAGAAACCCGAGGGGTCCTGGAACATCTGAAGAGCCAGGTCCTCCGCCGCGGCCTGGTCCACTCCGAAGTACTTGACGAATAACGCGGCCGTCTCGGCGAGATACGGATCGGTGTCCACTTGGATGCCTTCCTGGACCAGAAAAGAGTACCAGTAGTTGATTCCCTGAATCACGACGACCTGATTAGCCAGCCTCTCGCCGCTCGATGCGCCCCGAACTGAATTGACGATGTCGACGCGGTAGTCGGATGGATTGTCGTGCAGGAGCCAGCCGATCATCCTCTTTCCGTCGCTTGCGGCGGTGGGTACAATTCCGGCGGTGCGCGAGGTCACCTGATCGTTGTAATTGCGCGAGTCAAAGGAGGTCAGATCAACCGTCTTGAGCATCTCGCGCATGACCCTGTGCGTGTCTGCCACGAACGCCCCCCGGCCCCGATCTCCTGTGTCGGGGGTAAACCTCGGAAACTCGGCCCACGTCGCGCCGGCGCCGGACGACCCGGAGGCCAGGTGCGTCCAGGCCACGTTGTGCTCCGCCTCCGCGGTTAGAGACTCCGGCCATTTGCCACCCACGTAGCGTTCGTTCTCCATGACGGGACGTCTGTATCCGACGATCTCCTCGTGCATCCACTTGAGCGTCTTTCGGAGCTCCAAGACGACGTCCACCGGCCTCGGGATCAGCGTTGTCACTCCGTGGTAGTAGTGGTGCATGGCGATGTCGGTTCCGGCGTTGACCCAAAAGGCCTTTGGAGTTGCGGGCACGTACCCCGTGGCGGAGACGGACACAAGGTGCGCCTTCCCGTAGCGCGAGATCTCGTAGTCCCGGATGAACTTCCCCATCTCTTCGACCCAGTCCGCGTCGATTTGATCCGACCCGCTCCCGCCGCAGCCGGTGAGCTCGTTCCACAGCTCCCACGTGAAGATGTTGGACGAGGAACCCCAGCGGTCCACAATGTATTGAAGTCGCTTCTTCCAGAGGGCCTTGGCGTCGGCCCTGGTAACAAGGTCGCCCAGGGAGTTGAGCGGCCCGCCATGACTCACATGGTATGGCCAGAACGGCAGATTGTCGTCCAGGCCCACGAGCTGGCAAGTGTGGGCAATGAGCACCAAGTCCACGTATATGTCGTACTTTTCGGCGAGCCCGATGAAGTGGTCGATCCGTGTGGCGTACTCCTCGTTGAATGTCCCCGCGGGGTCTTCGAGGAACTGTATCTTTCCCGCGTCAACGAGAGCCTTGATGTCCTCGTCCTGCCACCAGCCGGTGCCCTCGATGTCAATCCGGAAGAAGTTCTCGCCGTTTGCCTGCGTGTCTTGAAAACGCTTCTCGAGCGTCTCGGGATCATAGGTAACGGTCTTGCCGCCGATTGCCACGGCCCCGAAGTAGTCAAGGCTCAATTGCTCGCCGCTCGCCGCCGTACCGAGCGGGAAAAACGGCGTCCCGTCCTCGAACATGAAGTAGCGGCCGTTGGGCGCCACCTTGATCCATGGCTTCTCGATCGAGGCGTCGGGCCCCGCGCCGGAATCCGGCTCGGTCTCCGCGCCGCCATCCGAGCCCCCGTCCGTGGCCGTTGGCCCGTCGGTCCCCGCATCATCCGACCCCGCATCGGCCGCCGCCCCGGCGTCTGCTCCGGCGTCGGCGCGGGACACGTCCGAATCCGACTCCTTCCCGACACCATCCCCACGACCTCCGCAGCCGCCCAGGACGGGACAAAGAACGAACGCCAGGGCCAAAGTCAGATGGCACGCTTTTCTTTTGATGTTCATCGCATTCTCCCAAAACGGGTTGGTGTCAATACCGGTACGCGGTCGTTCCTGACATCACATCCCATCAAGGTGCTTCGATCTTGGTACCGGTGGGATCGCGACGGAAGCGCAGCCGTCCCTCGTAGTGCGCCGCCCACCAGGCGAAGAAGTCCCCGCGCTCGGCTCCGTCGATCATCCATCGGTAGTGACGGTCGCCGATGTCTTCGCCCGCCGTGCTTCGTCCGTTGAGCTTCGTTCCATCCCACTCCAAGTACTCGGAGCGGCCGAAGGTCCAACTCCCTGCGTTGGCGTACTGGCGGCCGTCGAGATCGACGACGCCGGGCAGGTGGGTATGACCGCACACGAGCGCGCGATGCGTCCCTTCGCGGATGGCGGTGCGCGCGGGCTCGAACAGCGCGTGCGGATCGCCCCAGATGGTGCGCGACCAGTACTGGATGAACGCCTCGCACTCGGCTGCCCGTCCGTCGATGCCCATCATCCGGTACACGGCGGCGGCTCGATGGAGGTGCCGGCCGTAGGCTGCGCCGACCCAATGGGCCGCCCGGTTCCGCCACGTGTCGTGATCCCACAGGGGAACGCGGAACTCGAAGCCGAAGAGCCGCTCGGCGAGGTTGTGCAGCGACACCTTCAACCGGTGCCCCCGGCGTCCGGGGTGGCAGTAACGATCGAGCTGGTGGCCGTGCATCACGCGGATGTCGCCCAGCTCGATCTCGACGCACGCCCGCGCACCCGGCAGCAGCCGCTCGTAGTCCACGGTCCAGTCGTGGTTGCCAAGGACAAAAATCACCTGGACGCGGCGGGCCAGCTTCTCCAGCGCGCGCATGGCCGGAAGGTGCGCGCGGCCGATGCGTCGCGCCGAGAATGCCTGGGGCAGATCGAACGAATCCCCCATGAAGACGACGGCGTCAGTCGCGTTGCCGCAGCCGGCGAGAAATCGGGCGAGCCGCTCGTCGCTGGCTCCGAAGGAGTCGTTCCTCGCGCCGTCGCCGAGGTGGAGGTCGCCGACGAAGCGCGCAGTCGTGCCGGCGGGAAGCCGGACTACCCGTGACGCGGGCGGGGTCACTCTGCCTCAACCCGGGGCGCGTGCCTCTGTGCCGGCGCGCCAACTCGGCCATTGTCGGGTCCGCGGGCGGACGTCTCGAAGGCCTCCGTCCTTTCGCCGACACTCACGGCAGTTCCCCGTGCGGTTCGACGACGACCCGGACCACGCCGCCGTCCCTGCCGGCAAGGCGACGGAGCGCGGCGTCGGCCTGCGCCAGCGGATAGCGGGCGGAGATGGAGGCTGACAGATCGAGACGCCCCGCCGCAACGAGGCGGTACAGGTCCTCGATGTCGCGGCGGTCCATCCCGAAGGAGCCGAGCACCGCCTGCTCGCGCCCCACGAAGGAGGCGAGCGGCGGCAGCTCGGGCCGCGCCGGCCCGACGCCGACCACGACCGCGCGGCCGCCCTTGCCGAGGCAGCGCACGGCGAGCGCCACCGTCTCCGCTGCGCCCACGCACTCGAGCGCCAGGTCGAGGCCGCCCAGCCGCCGCCGGACCTCGCGCGCGACGTCCGCCTCACGCGGATCGAGCGCGAGATCCGCGCCGAGCGCGGAGGCCCGGACGAGCGCCGCCGGGTCGGTGTCCACCGCGACCACGCAGGCCGCGCCCATCAGGCGCGCGATCTGCACCGCGTGCGTGCCCAGGCCCCCGCAGCCGAAGACGCCGACCGTCTCCCCTGCGCGCAGCGCGCCGCGGGTGCGCAGCGCGTGAAAGGGCGTGGCCACGCCGTCCGTCGCCACCGCGCCGATGTCGAAGGGGATCGCGTCGGGCAGAGGGATGACCGAGCGCGCCGGCGCCGCCACGTACTCGGCCAGCGCCCCGTCGCGCGCCATGCCGTAGACCTTCGAGCGATCGCACAGCGACTCGCGTCCGGCGACGCAAAAGCGGCAAGCTCCGCAGGACGCCGCGGGGAAGAGCGCCACGCGATCGCCTTCGCGGACGGTCGCGGCATCCCGGCCTTTTGCGGCCACAACGCCGGCCGCCTCGTGGCCGAGCGTGATGGGCGTCCGCTCGACGGGCAGGTCGCCGGCGACGGCAAGGTGCAGGTCCGTGCCGCACAGGCCGCAGGCGCGCACCTCGACCAGCACCTCGTCCGGCCCGGGTTCGGGCACGGGGATCTCCTCGATGCGGAGCGGTTCTCCGGCGCATACGAGCCGCGCCGCGAGCATGGTCTTCATCGCTCACCTCCGCGCTCCGTCGCCGGCGCAACGCCGTCGAGGAGCAGATCGAGCGCGGCGCCAAGCTCGCGATCCGTGGGGTGGGGGGTGGCGCCCAGGTTCTCCCGCGAGTCGCGCAGCAGGTGCAGGCCGACGAATGCGCTCCAGACGAGGTCTGCGGCCATCCTCGCCTCCGGACCGCCGCCGCCGTCACGAAGGAGCGCGGCGAAGCGCCGGAAGTTGTCGCCCGAGCGTCGCGCGAGGTCCGACTTCACCTCGTCGGAGACCCACGCCGTCGCCTGCGGGTGGGCGAGGTAGGCGAAGACGTGGAAGTACTCCGGGTGCTCGGCGCGCACCTCGCCGAAGAAGCGCCAGAGCCGCTCGATGCGCCCGCGGCGCGGCAGCCCGGCCGCGGCGATCTCGTCGAGTCCCCGGGCCATGAAATCGATGCCGTCGAGCAGCAGCGAGGTGAAGATCTCGTCCTTGCTCTTGTAGTAGAAGAAGAGCGTCGCCTCGCTGATCTCGCACGCCTTGGCGATCTCGCGCGAGGTGGCGCCGTTGAAGCCACGGTCGCGAACCAGCGCCCGCGCCGCGTCCAGCACGCTCTTCTTGCGCGCCTCCCGCTCCCGCTCTCGTCGCTCCTGTATGCCCATGCTCATGCCTCCAATGCCCGCGCTATTGTCTCGCGCTGGATCTCGCTCGTGCCCTCGCCGTACTCGAGCACCTTGCAGTCGCGGTAAAAGCGCTGGGCCGCGCTCTCGAGCATGTAGCCCTGGGCGCCGCACAGGTGCAGCGCCCGCTCGCAGGTCCAGGTGCAGGTCTCGGTGGCGAAGAGCTTGGCCATGGACGCCTCGTTGCCGTGCGGCTTGCCCGCGTCGGCGAGCCGCGCGGCGTGGAGCGTGAGCTGCCACGCCGCCTCGAGCCGCGTCGCCATGTCGGCGAGCGTGAATCGGACGAACTGCTGGCGCAGGAGCGGGCCCCCGAACTGGACCCGTTCGCGCACGTGGGTGAGCGCGGTCTCGTGCGCGGCGCGGCCGAGCCCCACGCCGAATGCCGCCGCTGCGATCCGTCCAAGGGTGAGCACCTTCATCGCCTGGAGGAAGCCGGTGCCCTCCGGGCCGAGCCGATCGGCCTCGCCGGCGCGGCAGCCGTCGAGCACGATCTCGGCCATTTCGGAGGCGCCCATCCCGAGCTTTTCCATCGGACGGCCGACGGTCACGCCGGGCCGGTCGAGCTCGACCACGAACAGCGACAGCCCCTTGAGCCCGCGCTCGGGCTCTGTCGAGGCGACCAGCACCGCGAAGTCGGCGAACGGCGCGTTGGTGATGTAGAGCTTGCCGCCGTCCAGCACGTAGCCGCCGCCCTCCCTGCGGGCGCGGGTCCGCACGCTCGCGACATCCGAGCCGGCGCCGGGCTCCGCGTACGCCCAGCACGCGATCCGCTCGCCCCGGAGCGCCGCGGGGAGGATCCGCCGGCGCTGCCCGTCACTCCCGAGGTGGTGGACGGCTCCGCACGCGAGCGCGGTGTGCACGTACATGCCCAGGGCGACCCCCGCCGAGCCGCGTGCGAGCTCGGCGCACATCAGCGCGTAGAGCGTCGAGCCGCCCCCGCTTCCGCCCACATCCTCGGGGAACGCGGTCCCGAGCCAGCCGAGCGCGCCCAGGCGCGCGAACAGCTCGCGCGGGTAGCGCCCGGCGCGGTCCCAGGCCGCGGCGTGAGGCGTGATCTCCCGGGCCGTGAACGCCCGGACGGCATCCTGGAACTGGGCCTCGTGGTCGGCGAGCAGCGCGTCGCTCATGGGTTCTCCTTACGGGGTCACCGCCCCCCGAAGCGGCCCGGGCGTTTCTCCCTGAACGCGGACAGGGCCTCTCTGTGGTCCCCGCTCTGCAGGCACTGGACCTGCGCGTGGACCTCGTAGTCGAACTCGGCGGTCATCCCGCGGTCGAGCGAGCGCCGGATGGCGCGCTTGGTGAACGCCATGGCCCGCGGCGGGCTGGCGGCGAGCGCGCCCGCCAGCTCGGCGACGGCGCCGTCGAGGGCTTCCGGCTCGACCGTGCGGGTCACGAGCCCGATCCGCTCCGCCTCCTCGGCGCCCACGAACCGGCCCGACATCGTAAGGTCGGTCGCGCGCCCGAGCCCCACAAGCCGCGGCAGGAAGTAGCCCGCGGACATGTCGCAGCCCGCCAGGCCGATCTTCACGAAAGGCGCGCACAGGCGAACACCGCGCGCGGCGATCCGGTAGTCGCATGCGAGCGCCAGACCCAGGCCCCCGCCCACCGCGTCGCCGTGAAGGCGCGCAATGACCGGCTGGTCCATGGTCGAGATCCGGCGGATCGGATCAAGGTAGCGCTCGACGATGCGCTCCCACTCGAGGGGCGAGCGCGGGACCATCTCGGCCTGGTCGGCCCCGGCGCAGAAGGCGCGGCCTGCGCCCGCGAAGACGACGCAGCGCACGTCAGAGTCGGCGGCGGCGCGATCGAGTGCCGCGCAGAGCGCCTCGAGCGTGGGCAGATCGATGGCGTTGAGCCGATCGGGCCGGTTCAGCGTAACAGTCGCCACGCCGTCGTGAACACCCAGCAGCACGGTCTCGTTCATGTCGATGCCCTCCCCGGCCGCAGCGCATAGTCGAAACTCCCCTCGAAGACGGTCTCGCCAGCGGGGTCCGTGGCGTTGACCTCGACCGTGACGTCCGCGCGGCCCGCCTCGTCGAACGCGCCCCGTGCGACCCCGGCGATCGCCGAATCGACACTGGCCCGCGCGACGACATCACCCTCCGCGCGCCGCGTGTAGCGCACCGTGGCGCCGCGCAGAAGCACGAACGCCCGATCGCCGGCAATGACGCGCCACGCGGCGACGCCGGCGGCGGTCTCGGCGGCGGTGAACAGCGCCCCTGCGTGCACGATGCCGACGTGGTTGGTGACAGTCTCGGACAGCGGCATGCGGAGGGTGACCGCGCCGCCGGGGTCCTCGCGGGCCTCCAGATGGTGGACGCGAAGGTAGGGGATGCGGTCGAGGATGCCGGCGAGGTCCATCACTTCGCCTCCAGCTTCAGCGCCCGCAGCGCATTGTCGCGCACGACCTTGCGGAAGATCTCGTCACCGAGATCGAGCGCTTCGAGCTCGGCGAGCGTCCGCTCGAACGGGAGCAGCGGGTAGTCGGTGGCCCACAGCACCTTGTCCCGGCCCCAGCCGCGGGCGAACTCGACGAACGAGGCCGGCCAGTGTTTGGGCGTGCGGGCGCTCGTTTCGACGTAGACGTTCGGGTGCTTCCAGGCGAGCGTCATCATCTCCTCGTGCCAGGGCTGGCCGAGGTGGCAGCCGATGATCGTGAGCTCGGGGAAGGCGAGCGCGACCTCGTCGAGGTAGATCGGCCGCCCGCACTCGCTGGGCAGCAGCGGTCCCGTGTGGCCCACCTGGATGGCGACGGCGGCGCCGAGCTCCTGGGCTGTCAGATACACCGGCCAGTAGTGTTTGTCGTTCGGCGCAAGCCCGGTCATGCCGTCGCCGTACATGTAGGGCTCGAGCCGGATTACTTTCATGCCCAGGTCGCGGACGAGCCGTTCGACCCCGCGGGCGACCTCGCCGGGCTTCTTCAAGGGGTTGACGGTGCCCGAGCCTACGAAGCGATCCCGGTGCCGCGTCACGATCCCGGCGACCTCCTCGTTGGAAACCACGGCCACGTCCTTGTGGTAGAAGGCCGAGAGCACGCAACGGTCCACGCCCGCCGCGTCCATCTCCCCGAGCATCTGCTCGACGCTCATCCCCTCGAATATGACCTTTGGTGAGCGGTACTTCCTGAAGATGTGCAGGTACTCGGCGGGCCACTTCTTCGCGCCCTCCGGTCCGATCCAGCTCCCCCAGGCGTCGATCGCGATTCGCTCCCGGCTCATGACTGGTTCCTCCGCAGTTTCAGGATGGCGCGCGCCTCGCCGGGGCTCGCGGGCTCGACCCCCAGGTCGCGCAGGATTCGGACCGCCTTCTCGACGATCTGCCCGTTTCCGCGGGCGAGCTCGCCGCGCGCGATGTAAACGTTGTCCTCCATGCCGACGCGCACGTGGCCGCCCATGGCCACGGCGGCGCCGAGCATGCGGAAGTGGTTCCGGGCCCCGATGGCGCTCACGAGCCACTGCGCCCCCGGTGGAAGCCCATCGGCGAGGTGGACGAGGTTTCTCACCGTGGCCTCGGTGACCTCGCCGGGGATCCCCATGACGAAATTGACGAGCAGCGGCTCGGCGAGCACGCCGCGCGCGTGCAGGGCTCGCAGGTTGTTGACCATGCCCGCGTGGTATATCTCGAGCTCGGGTTTCGTGCCATGCTCGAGGAAGACGCGGGCGACGCGCTCCATCTCCTCGTGCGACGCGAAGAGCGGCACGAAGCGATCCCCCACCCAGCGGCCCCTGCGCTCGTCGAACCTGCCCAGCAGACTCCCGCCGCCCAACGAGAGCGACGCGATCTCGGGGCGAAGCTCCGGCACGACCCGGATCCGCTCTTCGATCGGGAGTCCCGCCACGGCCCCTCCGGTCGTAAGGTTCACGATCGCGTCGCACCCGGCTTCGCGCAGACCCTCCACGATGCGCCGGAAGACCGCCGCGTCGGCCGCCGCCTTGCCGCCGCCGTCGCGGGCGTGCAGGTGCAGGACCGCGGCGCCCGAGCGCCAGGCCTCGATCCCCTGCGCGACGATCTCATCCGGCTGCTCGGGCAGGTTCGGGTTGGCTTCCTTGCCCTGCTGAGCGCCGGTCAGGGCGCATGTGATGATCACCCTATCCATCTCGCGCCGCCGTCACTTTCCCGTGAACTCGGCCCGCCGCTTCTCGAGAAAGGCCGCCATGCCCTCCTTCTGATCGCGGGTCATGAAGTTGAGCATCACTGTGTTGATGGAAAAGTCGATGGCCGACTCGAGGTCGGTAGTCATCCACTTGTGGATGATCTCCTTTTGTGTGCCCAGCGCGGTCGGGCTCTTCCCGGCCAACTTGGCGCACAGGGCAGAAACGGCCGCCTCCAGTCCCTCCGCGGGAACCACCTGCTGCACCAGCCCGCGGCGCTCGGCCTTCGCGGCGTCCCAGTACTCGCCCAGGTAGGCCATCTCCCTCGCGCCCTGGATGCCGATGCAGAGCGGCAGGATCGCGGCCTCGACGATGGCGGGGATGCCGCGGTGAATGTTGGGCAGACCGAATCGGGCGCGGTCGCTCGCGATCATGAAGTCGCACGAGACGGCAAGCTCCAGGCCCGCTCCGAGGCACAAACCGTCGATGACGCAGACGATCGGCTTCCCGGTGGTGCGCAGCGCGAGGAAGGTCCGGTGCAGCTCGCGGCCGACCTCGCGCGCCTCGATCCCATGCATATCCTTGACATAGGCGACGTCGATGCCGGCCGAGAACGCCTTCTCGCATGCCGAGTCGATCCGGATGACGCGTATGGCGCGGTCGGACGCGGCGTCGCAGAGCGCCCCGCGCAGCTCGACCAGCATCGTGCCGTCAATGGCGTTGAGCACCCCGGGTCGGTTCAGCGTGACGCGGAGGGCCGGGCCCTTCCGCACGCAGCGGATCGTCTTGCGGCCGCGGTCGCTCATTTCGTTCACCTCCCTTTGAATTCGGGCGCGCGCTTCTCGACGAAGGCGCGGATCCCCTCGGCGGCGTCCTCGGTCGCACGCAGCGGCTCGGCGTGCATCTGCTCGACACGAAGACCGTCGGCGAGCGGAAGGTTCAGGCCCCGGTACGCCGCCGCCCGCGCCGTCTGGACGGCAAGCGGGGCGCACAGGGCGATTCGCCCCGCCAGCGCCCGCGCCTCGTCCAACAGGCGATCGGCGGGCACGACCCGGTTGACGAGGCCGAGCCGGAGCGCGGTGGCCGCGTCGATCGGGTCTCCGGTGAGCAGCATCTCCAGCGCCGCGCCCAGCGGGACGGCCCGGGGCAACCGTTGCGTCCCGCCTGCGCCGGGCATGATGCCGCGCTTGACCTCGGGCAGGCCGAAGGTGGCGTGAACGGCGGCGACACGCAGGTCGCATGCCAGCGCCAGCTCGAGCCCGCCCGCCAGACAATGGCCGTTGACGGCCGCGATGACCGGCTTTCCGGGGTCCAGGTTTCGGGTGATGCCACCCAGACCCGGCTCGCGCTCGGCGCGCTCGCGCCGCTCGATGGGCGTCATCGACCGATACCAGGCGCCGATCTCCCTGATATCGGCCCCAGCGCAGAACGCGTTGTCGCCGGCGCCCGTCAGGATGGCGACCCGCAGCTCGGCGTCGTCGCGCAGCGTCCGCCATGCCTCGCACAGCGCC
Source organism: Deltaproteobacteria bacterium (assembly GCA_016218965.1). Classification (GTDB taxonomy): domain Bacteria; phylum Myxococcota; class SpSt-1050; order SpSt-1050; family JACRCP01; genus JACRCP01. The sequence continues at coordinate 19,751 of JACRCP010000392.1, forward strand.
CGCGTCATCTCCAGCGACAGCGCGTTGCGGGCCTCGGGCCGGTCGATCGTGATGACGAACACGTGCCCGTCGCGCTCCGTGCGAATGCTCACGCGTGGTCCTCCGTGGCTTCGAGCGGCTCGAAGCCTTCGATGTCCGTGATGCTGCCAGTCCGTTCCGGCAACAGGCGCGCCCGGACCCGCGCGCCGATGGTCCACTTCGCGCCGGCAGGAAGGAGCCGGTGCAGCATTGCCGTGTCGGCGCCGTCCGGTCGGACGAGGCCGAAGACTCCCGCGGCGGTCTCGGTAAACGAAACCACCGTGCCCGCGGGGTCGACGACTACCGGCTCGCCGGTCTCCTCGCCGCACCGCGGGCAAAAGGATCGCGCGGGGCACAGCACGCGCCGGCACGCCGGGCACGGCGAACCGAGGATCCGCCCCTCGTCACGCAGGACGACCAGGAATCGGCTGGCGGCCCGGCCGGCGGCGTAGGTGAAGGGGATGTGAATCGAGCCCTCGCGGATCACGACAGCACCTCGAAGTGCAGGATGTCGTCCATCGCCCCGCGCAGCGCGGGCCGCCAGACCGCGCGGACCCGGCTGCCGACGCGCAGGCGCGCCGGGTCCGCCTCGGCGAGGTAGTGGTTGAGCGTGGTGTCGGCGCCGTCGAGGCGGATGAGACCCATGCCGTAGGGCGCCGGGCGCGGCTCGCCCGTCCGCCCATCGAGAATCGGCGTGTGCACGACCGTCCAGGCGACGAGCGTACCGACGTCGCGGACCGGCACCCGCTCGGTCATGCGCAGGCGGCAGTTGCCGCAGAAGGGACGTGGCGGGAGATACCGGCGCCCGCAGCCGCCGCAGCGCAACGCCTCGATGCGCCGGTCGCTCAGGTCCGCGCAGAAGCGCTCCATCGCTTCGCCCGAGGCGTAGCGCCAGGCGAGGTCCATCGTGTGCTTGACGGCGATCCGTTCGCTCATGGCTCGGCTCCGAGCACGACGGCGTCGGCCCAGGCGTAGACGCCGTAGCCCGTAGCGAGGGCGAGCCGCGCGCCGTCCACCTGGCGCGCGCCCCCGCGGCCGTGGATCTGGAGCGCGGCCTCGGCGACGCGGATGACACCCGAGGCGCCGACCGGGTTGGTCGAAAGCACTCCGCCCGACGGGTTGACGGGCAGCGCGCCGTCCATGCTCGTAACGCCGTCCTCGATGAGCCGCCCCGCCCCGCCGTCCTCGCAGAAGCCGAGTGCCTCGTACCAGGCGAGCTCGGCGTATGTGACCGGTTCGTAGATTTCGGCCACGTCGAGCTCGGCGAGCGGATCGATGATCCCCGCCGCAGCGTAGACGGCGCGCGAAGCGTCGCGCAAGGTCCGCATCGCGCACAGCCGCCGGTCGATGTCGCCGAGGTAGGGCTGCTCGTGGCGCGTCGCCGTGGCCTTGACCCACGCCGGCCGCGAACACGCCCGCCGCGCGCACTCCTCGCTCGCGACGACCATGGCGCACGCGCCGTCCGACTGCGGGCACATGTCGAAGAGCCGCACCGGGTGGGCCAGCATGCGCGAGGCGAGCACCTCCTCGACCGTCACCTCCGGCGACTTCAGATGTGCGTGGGGGTTTCGCGCGGCGTTTGTGCGTGCCTTGACCGCGACGAGCGCGGCCTGCCGCTCGGTCACCCCCCGCTCTGTCATGTACTCGGAGATCGACAGCGCGAAGTTGCCGAGCGCGCCCGAGGCCACGGCGCGGTCCCAGAAAGGATCAGTCAGCGCCATGCCCGTCTGGGTGTGCCCCTCGGAGTGCTTCTCGAAACCGACGACAAGCGCCGTGTCGAACAGTCCCGAGGCAACCTGGTGGAAGGCCGCGATGCAGGCGCTCGTCCCCGAGGTCCCGCCCGTCGCCACCTTCATGCAGGGCTTGCCGCAGGCGAATGCGCCCTCGCCGGCCCACAGCTCGGGGAACGCGCGTCCCTCGAACAGCTCCATATTCGACAGGAGCACGGCGTCGATGTCCGCCGGGCGCAACTCCGCGTCGGCCAGGGCGGCCGCCGCGGCCTCGCGGACGAGTTCCGGCTGTGAGGCGTCGTCCCGGCAGCGCGCATGCCGCGTCTGCCCCGTGCCGATGATGGCGACGCGCCTCATGGCGCCGCCTCCAGGATGGCGACCGCCTGGCCCTGGCCGGCGGGACCCCAGGCACCGTGGACCAGTGCACGGCCAAGACGTGGTTCGTCGCGAAGGCGGCGGGCGGCATCCACGAGGCGGCCGAGGCCCGCCGCGCATGGGGCATCCCCCGCGTAGAGGCCGCCGCCCGGCGAGATCGCGGCGCTCTTGCACGCGGCGCCGAGGACCTGTCGCAGCAGATCCTCCTCGTGCGGGTAGCGGCACGACGGCTCGAGCAGCCCGAACGGCGCGTCCGGAGCGAGCGCAGCCGAGCGGCAGGCGCGGTCGAAGGCACGCCGCAGCCCGGGACGGCTCGAAAGCGGCCGGTCGCCTGGAGCGTGGGCCTCCAGGTCGTGGCCGGCAGCGACCCACCGGACGGGCAACCCGTCACCGTCAGCCCGGAGCACCACGGCGTAGGCCGCGTCTGCCGGCGGCGCCTCCATCGCCTGCGTGAGCGGCGAGGCCAGGACCGGGGCCGCAAGCACGTCCTCGGGCGCGACCGCGGCGGCGACACCGTGCGGCGCCGCGTCGGCCCGCCTGCGGGCGACGACGTGGCCCCATCGTTCGACCGCTTCGGGATCGCGGTCGCACAGCAGGCGCGCCTCGAGGCCCGCGATGGTGCTGAAGTTGACCCCGAGCGGCTGCAGGAAGATCGGGTCCACGGCCCATGCCTCGATGGCGGCCCGCGGCGCCATGGACGCCTTCCCGTGCGCCACGACCAGCACCGTCCGGCAGGCGCCGGCCCGAAGCTGACATGCGGCGTGGATGGCCGCGCAAAGGCCATCGGCCGCGATCCGGGTCTCGGGCTTCATCACGGCGCCGATCACCTCGGTCACCGCGACGTTGGAGGCGGTCAGGCCGTCAAAGAGGTCCACCGACGCCGTGACAACGGCGTCGATGTCGACCCACCGGACGACCGCGTCACCGAGCGCACGCTCCACCGCATCGAGCACCATCTCGGGGATCGAGCGCGGATCGGCCGCCGACGGGCCCGACTGGCCGACGCCGGCGACGCCGATCGAGCCGTGCAGATCCACGTTCATCGCGCTCCCTCGCGCGGCTCGAGGCCGCTCGTGCGGGCGATGATCTCGCGCATGACCTCGCTCGTCCCCGCGCCGACGGAAAACGCCAGCGAGTCGCGCTGGAGGCGCCCGATGGCGTACTCCTCCATGTAGCGGTTGCCGCCGAAGATCTGGGCGCATCCGTGCGCCACGCCGACGCTCGCCTCGGCGGCGAAGAGCTTGGCCATCGATATCTCCTGGTTGCAGGGTTCGCCGCGTACGTACAGGTCGATGGCGCGGTAGGTCAGCGCCTCGGCGGCCTCGATGCTCGTGAGTGCGTCGGCGAGCCGGTGCCGCCACACCTGAAAGCCGAGGAGCGGCTGCCCGAAGGCCTTGCGCTCGTGGCCGTAACGCCGCGCCTCCTCCCACATCAGCCGCATCTGCTGGCAGCAGATGAGCGCCAGCACCAGCCGCTCGCCCTCGAAGCCCTGCATGATGAGCTTGAATCCGCCGTGCTCCGGGCCTACGAGGTAGCGCGCCGGAACCCGGCAGTCCTCGAAGGAAAGCTCGGCCGTGTCTGAAGCATGGCAGCCAATCTTGCGCAGGCGCTGGCTCTTTCGGAAGCCCGGTGCGTCCGTCGGAATGACGACGAGCGAGATCCCGCGGTGCCCCGGCCCGCCGGTCCGGACCGCCGTCGTGGCGAAGTCCGCGATGGAGCCGTTGGTGATGAAGGTCTTCGTCCCGTTGACGACGTAGTCGCCGCCATCGCGGACCGCGCGGGTCCGGATGGCGCCGACGTCGCTGCCGGCGTCGGGCTCGGTCACCGCGAGCGCGCCGATGCGCTCGCCCGCCGCGGCAGGCCCCACGAACAACTCCTTGAGTTCATCGGTCCCCGCGCGGTCGATGACCTTGGTGGCGAACTCGGCGTGGGCCAGCACGCTCACCGCGACGCCGATGGAGCCGCAGCGGACCAGCTCCTGCACGAGCACGGCCGTGGACCAGAAGTCGAGCCCGCTGCCGCCATGAGCCTCGGACAGACGGACCCCCAAAAAGCCCGGTTCCCCGAGCTTCCGGAACAGCTCGCGCGGCAGGGCTCCGGCCGCCTCCCACTCGAGTGCATGGGGCGCAATCTCCCGCCCGACGAGCTCCCGCAGCGACCGGCGGAACATCTCGTGCTCTTGCAAAAACGGCGTCATCTCTGCTCTCCTCGCGGGCCGTCCGCCCCCGATCCGACCCTCCGGCGAAAGATAGTTCAGGCGATACTCAGTTGTCAAGTGATACTCAGTACGGAATCGGCGATCACCCGATGAGCACCCGCGGGGCGGCGGGGTCGATGCGGGCGACTATCTCGTAGTTGATCGTGCCGATCATGGCGGCGAGCTGGTCGGCGGTGATCGCGTCGTCGCCCTGCCTTCCGAGGAGCACGACCTCGTCGCCGGCGGCGGCGTCGGGGATGTCGGTGACATCGACCATGATGAGGTTCATGCAGACGCGGCCGGTGACAGCCGCCCTCCGGCCCCGGATCAAGACATACGCGGTGTTCGAAAACCCCCTGTCGTATCCGTTGGCGTAGCCGACCGGCAGGACGGCGATCTTCATCTTCCTCGTCGCGCGGAACGTACAACCGTAACCCACGAACGAGCCCGCCGCGACGTCCTTGACCTGAATCACTCGGGTCTTCCACGTCAGCGCGGGCCGGAGATCGATCGGCGTCCGGCCTTCCTGCGCCGCCGAGACCCGCGTCTCGCGCGACGGCCAGAGCCCGTACATGCCAATGCCCATCCTCACCATCTCGAAATACGTCTCGGGGAAAAGTATCGTTGCCGCCGAACACGACGCGTGCCTGAGCGACGGCCGTATTCCGGCCCGTTCGAGCGCGCCGATCGCCTCGTTGAACGTCCCGAGCTGTCCGAAAGCGTAGGAGTGGTCGGTCGTGTCCTCGATGTTGGCGAAATGGGTGTACGCCCCCTCGACCTCGACGGCGCCCGACGCACGAAGAACCCGGCCGGCCTCGATCGCGTCTACCGACGCCATCCCCTGCCGGTTTGTCCCGGTCTCGATCTTGATGTGCGTGACGGCTCGACGCCCGGTTCGCGTTGCGGCAGCCGCGACTCTCCGGGCCATGTCGCACGACGGCACGGTGAGCCTGAAACCGCGTTCGATCGCCTCGGGAAGGCCCTTGTCGGAGACATCGCCCATAATCAACACGGGAACGTCGATCCCCGCGTCGCGCAGGCGGGCGGCCTCGTCGAGGTCGAAGACCCCCAGCCAGTCAGCCCTCCGAAGCCCGGCGGAGGACGGGTCGGCGGCAGCCGCAAGAGCCGAGCGTGCGGTTTCGCAAAGGCCGTGTCCGTAGGCGTTCGACTTTACGACGGCCAGGAGTTTCCGATTGGACCCTATGAGGCGGCGGAACTCGCCGACGTTGTGGCGCAGGGCGGCGGCGTCGACCTCGACCCATGACAGTTTGCGATAAGGGGACTCGGAGTACATCTCTTGAACCCTCACCCTGACCCTCTCCCGGAGGGAGAGGGAGACGAAAAAGAGCTGGTCCGGGGGGAGAGGGGACCACGGTGAGTTCTACCGTTGCCGTTGTAAATGTCCCTCTCCCGCTGGGAGAGGGTCAGGGTGAGGGTACAAAGCGACGTACTTTGATTGGCAGTGCAACAGTTCGAATTGGACATATTCGTCATATGGGGGACTTCTTGTTCAACGCCTGACCCTTTTAACGTCTGCTCCAAGCGCCTTGAGCTTATTCTCGAGGTGCTCGTACCCGCGGTCGAGGTGGTAGATCCGGTTGACGACCGTTTCGCCCTCGGCCGCAAGCCCCGCGAGGATGAGCGACGCGCTGGCCCGAAGGTCGGTCGCCATCACCTGCGCGCCCGACAGTTTCTTCACTCCCTTTACAAAAGCCGTGTTGACGTCGAACTGGATGTCCGCGCCCATGCGCTGAAGCTCCTGGACGTGCATGAACCGGTTCTCGAAGATCGTCTCGCGCACCACCGATGCCCCATCCGCGGTACACATCAGCGCCATGAACTGGGCCTGCATGTCGGTCGGGAAGCCGGGGAAGGGCTGGGTCATGATGTCCACGCCCCTCGGGCGCCGTTTCATCGAGACCACCGCCTTGTTCGAACCGAACTTGACGTCGGCGCCGGCCGCAAGGAGCTTGGCGGCCACCGCGTCCACGTGCGCCGGGACGATGTTGGTCACCGCCACGCGGCCTCGCGTGATGGCGGCCGCGGTCATGAACGTCCCGGCCTCGATCCTGTCGGGGATGATGGCGTGCTCGGTCCCGTGGAGCACGTCCGCGCCATCGACCGTGATCACGTCCGTGCCGTCTCCGTCGATCCGGGCGCCCATCGAACGGAGAAGGTCCGCGACGTCGCAGACCTCGGGCTCGCGCGCGGCGTTCTCGATCACGGTCCGCCCGTCCGCGAGCGTCGCGGCCATCATGATGTTTTCGGTGCCCGTGACCGTGACCGTGTCGAACACGATACGCGCGCCGCGGAGCCGCCGCGCCCTGGCCCGGACGTACCCGTGTTCGATGGCCATCTCGGCGCCCATCGCCTCGAGCGCCTTGAGGTGGAGGTTGATGGGACGTGCGCCAATTGCGCACCCGCCCGGTAGTGAAACGTCTGCCTCGCCGAATCGGGCTACCAGCGGCCCCAGAACGAGGCTCGACGCGCGCATCTTTCGCACGAGATCGTAGGGGGCGTCGGGGCGGTTGAGGCCCGACGGGTCTATTGTTACCGTCCGCCCGTCGCGGCTCCGCGCGGCCTTTGCCCCCATGTGCTTCATCAAGAGGATCGTCGAGTCGACGTCTTTTACCGAGGGCATGTTGCGAAGCGTCACCGGGTCTCTGGTGAGGCAGGCGGAAGCGATCGCCGGGAGCGCAGCGTTCTTGGCCCCCGACACGCGGACTTCCCCCGCCAGCCTGCATCCCCCGCGGATGACCAGCCTGTCCATCGAGGCCTTCTATATCACGCAACGACAAAAAACGCTTGAAACTTTCGTGGAGTTCGGTGCATCATTGGTAAGCAAGTTCGAACCGTGCCCCGAAGGAGGTGATTACAGTGATGCGTCGTTTCATGATCCATCGCGTCGTGCACTGCAAAGAAGGGTGTACGCGACCGTCCCGGGCAGGACGCTAAAAGGCCCCGGGCGGGCAAATCGTCCGTAACAAAAGTTTTTGAGTATCCGCGGCCCGGATCGGAAGTCCGGGCCGCGGGGCTTTTTGTCGGGGGATCACCCGGCGAGAAGTCGGGCAGGCGCGGCGAAGGAGTGGACCACGGTGATCGGTCCGGCCGACTCCAATTTGAATCCCCCGGATGCCGAACGCACGGCGTCGATGCCGACGAGGTCCCCCTGGCCGAGGGCTTCAAGTGCGCGCCGGTCTTCAAGTCTTCTGGACCTGATTGCGATGTTCTCGATGCCCCTCGCCCCGCAGACGGCCGCCTGACAGCCCCATTTGAGTTTCTTGAACGGCTCGGCGATTCGGAAGAGGTCCTGGCGCGCGGCGGGCGGCGCGTTCGAGAGCACCGCCCAGTGGAACTTCTGCCGGCGGTGGCGGGCGGTCACGACCCGTTGCAGGGCCGCGGGGACCGGAACGGCGATATCAAAAGCGTGGGGCGCGGGGCAGGGGGCAACGACTTGCGATCCAAAAGAACTCCAAAGCGCTGCCGCCACGTCGGCGCCTCGCGTTGAGTCCGGCTCCAACACAACCACGGCGCCCGACCCGCACGCCGAGGAAAGCGCTCTCTTCAGAACCGCCATCCGGCTTTCCTCTTCGTAGATCTCCGAGAGCGCGTTGCACAGGAAGACGACGTCGGCGGACGGGATGGACGCGGTGGACATGTCGGCCTGGAGCGTCGTGATCGAAACGCGGCCTTCGTAGCGCCCGGCGATCGTTGCGGCCGTTTTCAGGAGGCTCGGAGACCGATCGATCAGGATCGCGTCGACCCGCCGGTTGTCGCCGGCGGCGCGAAGAGCTTCGACAACGGCCCATGTCGCCGTTCCGGGTCCGGCGCCGGCATCGACGACCGAAAGTCTCTTCCCGGACGTGAAAGCGCCGAGCGCCAGGAGTTCGGACACGACGAGATACGGCTTGAGGAAGTGCTCGGGCAGGAAGTACAGCGCGTACGCCAGCGCCGCGTTCTCGCCGTCAATTGCGCGCGGCTCCCCGCGCCCGTAAGCCGCGCTCAGCCTTTCGACCTCGCGCATGACCTGCGCGGGCGAGAGCCCCGAGCGCACAAAAAGCGATTCGAGGGCGTCGGCGAGCGGAAAGTTCACACCCGACCCAATACCCCGCGCCGGCCCGCCGGTCAAACTTCCGAGGGCGCCCCGCCGTTCGGAGCACATCGTTTCTACCCTCACCCTGACCCTCTCCCGGGGGGAGAGGGAACCCAAACTGAGATCTGCCGTTGACGTGGTGTCTTCCCCTATCCCACTGAGAGAGGGGACCACGGTGGGATTCGCCTTTTGCCATCGTGTCGTTCCCTCTCCCACTGGGAGAGGGTCAGGGTGAGGGTTTCAAGAGATGCGCTCCCGATGATACTGCGCCTGTGTCGAGTTGAGGATAGGGCGTCCCGCGGCATCGGCGAAGAGGGTGCGGTGTGGCAAGTTCTCACGCTTCGGCGCGACTTCGTGTATTGTAGCGGCCTCGGTTGTGGGGAGGAGGTGCGACGTGGAGCATGTTTGTCCTTGGTGGATGACCTACCTGTTCGACAATCCGATCCGCCGGTTGATTCATGACCCACGCCGGATGATGGAAAAGTTCGTGAGGCCGGGGATGCGCGTGGCCGACATCGGTTGTGGCATGGGGTGTTTCACCGTGGCGCTCGCCGAGCTTGCCGGCCCGCCGGGACAGGTGCAGGCGGTCGATCTTCAGGAGCAGCAGCTTCGAGCGGTCGGGCGCAGGTGCCGCAGGGGCGGCGTGAGCGATCGCGTGAAGCTGGTGCGGGCGGGCGAAGATCGTCTCGGACTTGAGGGCCCTTTGGATTTCGTGCTGGCGTTCTGGATGGTCCACGAGGTGCCGGATCAGGGTCGGTTCTTCGGCGAGATCCTGTCGGCCCTTGGGTCCGGCGGCCGGCTGCTCGTAGCCGAGCCGAAGTTCCACGTCACGCGTCGCGACACCGAGGTCGAGCTGTCTCTTGCCCGCAGCCGAGGGATCGAAGGGCGGATGACGGAGGGCGCCGTGCGTCTGAGCTGGTCTTTCGTGGTCGAAAAAAAATGAGCGAACCGGAACAAACCTCTTCTCACGCAAAGACGCAAAGACGCAAAGCCGGCGGCGTGGAATTCCGGGGGACTCTTTGCGGCCTTTGCGCCTTTGCGTGAGACGACGCGTTTTTTTTCGGGAGACAGCCTGCGGGATCCTCTGAACATCAGGACGCTCGCCGCGCAGAGCTGGTCAATCGGCTGGCCCATGATGGTCATCATGCTCTTCGAGTTTGTGATGAGCATGGCCGACGTGTGGGTGGCGGGGAGGATCGGCAAAGAAGTTCAGGCCGCGTACGGGCTCGTGCTCCAGATGTACTTTGTCGCGATCATCGTCGCGAACGCCCTCACGGTCGGCTCCGTTTCCGTGATCTCGAAGCTCAACGCCGCCGGCGAGGACCGGCGCTGCCGGGACGCCGTCCATACGGTGATGTTGTCCGCCGCGGCGGCTGGAGTGTCCTTCGGGTTGGCGGGCGTCGTGGCGGGCCCGCCAATCGTCCGAGCGCTCGCGGTCCCCGCCGAAGTCAAGGAATACGCGGCGCCTCTTCTGGCGGTGTACGCCGCGGGTTTCATATTCCACTACGTTCATTTCTCCAACCAGGGCACTTTGCGGTCGAGCGGCCGGGTGCGCACGGCGCTCCGGATCCAGACCGTGGTCGTGCTCGTCAAGCTGCCGCTGACGTATCTGCTGGCATTCCATACCCCGCTCGGGCATCTCGGTCTGGCGGTATCCACTGTGGCTGCCATTTCGATCGGGACGGCGCTTTCGTCTTTGGCGATCAGGCCGCTTCGGACTGGCGGGGCCTATTCACCCGCTGTAGTACGCGAGGTCGCCTCAGTCGGATGGCCTGCCGGGCTCATGCAGCTTTTCTGGCAGCTCGGTTTCACGACGCTTTTTCTCGTGGTGGGGAGTCTGCCCGAAAACAAGGTCGAGACGCTTGCGGCGTTCTCGAACGGGCTTCGGATCGAATCGGCCGTTTTTCTCCCCGCGTTCGCGTGCAACATGGCCAACGCCGTGATCGTCGGGAACCAACTCGGGCGCGGCGGAAGGACCGGGGCGTTCAGGGGCGGGTTGACCACCGCGGTGCTGGGCGTGGCGATAGTCGGAGTGCTCACCGGTGTGGTGATCTCCGCCGCCCCGCTGATAGCCAGCCTCTTGAGCCCCGACGCGATCGTGAGACACGAGACCGTGCGGTACCTGTACGTGGCGATGATCGCCGAGCCGATCATGGCGTGGGGCGTGATCCTCGCCGGCGGCCTGAACGGGGCCGGCGACACGCGCGCCGTGATGCTGTCGGTGACGTTTGCCATGTGGGTTATCAGGCTCCCCCTCGCGTGGTTCCTCGGCATAAGGCTCGGCCTCGGCGCCGCCGCGATCTACTGGGTGATGAACCTTTCGGTCGCCATCCAGTCGGCGCTCATCACGTGGAGATATCTGGGAAGGAAGTGGATTCGAGCGGCGTTCCCTTGCGGGAGCTAATGAGGATTTCGGATTTCGAACACCGTCAAACAGAACCTGCGGCGGGTCGGTCGGGTTTGACACTGTGACGGCCGTCATGTATACGCGCGGCGCATGGTGGTACGGAAGGGCCGGTCACGACTTTGCAACAATGGGTCGGAAAAGGAGGAGTCTCATGAAAACGGTGTATGTGATCGCGATTGCCGTGTCGCTGGCGGCGGTGCCGGTGCTTTGGGGATGTGACGAGATCGAGGACATGCTCAGTGACGGCGGCGGCAGCCGGACGGGCGATGTCGGCGGGGGCGAGGACGCTGGCGGCGAGACGCCCGATTCCGGTGGTACGGTCGACGCCGGCGGCACGGAAGACACCGGCGGGACGGAAGACACCGGGACGGCGGAAGATGTGGGTGGAGAAAGCGACGCCGGCGGGTCGACGCTCCCTTACATCGACAGCCTCGACCCGTGGAACGGTGCGGCGAACGCCGCCGTCGATCTCACAATAACGGGCGCGAACTTCGCCGAGGGCGCGGCGGTCTATTTCGGGGACGACGCGCTCGCGGGCGCTCAGATCGATAGTGCGACCTCGATCAGCGTGACGATACCCGCCGCGCTCACGGCCAACCCGGGGCAATATCCGGTTCACGTCGAGAACGTGCCGGGGAGCTTCATGACGGCGAGCAACTCGGTGTACTTCACGGTCGACCAGGCGGCCGGCGGGCCGGTTGTCGTCGACTACAGCCCGGACAACGGGATCGAGGGCGACACCATCCTCGTCATTGGCGACGATCTTTCGGGCGAGGAGCTGACGATCACGGACCCCGATGGCACCGAGGTCAAATCGAGCACTTTTGACACGATAAGCGTCTGGGGCGGCTCCAAGGAAACCGCGGAGTTCAAGGTGCCCGCGGGCTGGAGCACGGGCGCGATCAAGGTCCGGAACTCTAAGGGCGCGTTTACAGGAAAGATGTTCAATGTCGGCAAAAACCTGACGGTCGCCCCCGGCTCCGCGGCCACGGCGTCGTCCGAATACAGCTCGACCTGGCCGGTCGCCAAGGGCGCCGACAACAAGCTCGAGACCTCGTGGTTCTCGAAAAACGGTGACTGCGCGACCAGCACGTCGTGCACTTCGGTGCCGTGGTTCCTGGTCACCTTCGCCGCCGATCACGACGTCGGCCGGATCGCGATGCGCGGGAACCGCGAGTACCTTGACGGCTATGACTTCATCAGGGGGAAGTTCGAGATCCTCGACTCTTCGGACAATGCGGTGTGGGGCCAGAGCCACGCGTTCCCCGCGCCGGACCGCGACCTGGACATCAAAGTAAACCCGGCGGTCGCCGGCCGCAAGGTCAAGTTCACGAGCCTCGAAGACGAAAGCATAGAGCCGGGGTTTGCCGAGCTTGAGGTCTTCGAGCCGTAGGCGTCTTGCCATCCTGTCCTTTCGCGGGGCGGTCCTCTCACCGGGCCGCCCCTTTTTGTGTTTGTCAAACACAGGTCAGCCTATATAATCGCGTCGAATCGGAAGGAGGCGACCGTGGCCGAGGGCGCAGATCAAGAGATGGACCTTTTGCATCGGACGCACACCTGCGGGAACCTGCGGGGGCCGGATGCGGGGAAGACCGTCGTCCTGACGGGATGGGTCGAGACCAAACGGGATCTGGGCGGGTTCGTGTTCGTGGACCTGCGCGACCGGCACGGCGTAACGCAGGTGACGTTCGATCCGACCGGCGGGAATGTGCTGTTCACGACGGCGCAGGACTTGAGGCCCGAGTCCGTGATAGGCGTCGAGGGCGTGGTGGCGTCCCGCGGCAGGAACACCAACAAAGAGCTTCCGACCGGCGAGATCGAGGTGCGGGCGACCCGGGTCGAAGTATTCTCCAGGGCCGATACGCCTCCATTCACCGTCACCGATGAGACCACGGCCAACGAAGACCTGCGGCTGAAATACCGCTACCTCGACCTCCGGCGCCGTCCGATCGCGAAAAACATCGTTCTTCGGCACCGGATCGCCAAGGCTGCCCGCGACTACTTCGACCGCCAGGGTTTCCTGGAGATCGAAACGCCGTTTCTCACGCGGAGCACGCCCGAAGGCGCCCGCGATTACCTGGTTCCTTCGCGCGTCAACCCCGGCCGCTTCTATGCCCTGCCGCAGTCGCCGCAACTCTTCAAGCAACTCCTCATGGTTGCGGGGATGGACCGGTATTTCCAGATCGTGCGCTGTTTCCGCGACGAGGACCTCCGCGCCGACCGCCAGCCGGAGTTCACGCAGATTGACGTCGAGATGTCGTTTGCCGACGTCGATTCGATTGCGGGGCTCATCGAGGGGCTCCTGCAGCAACTCTTCCGCGAGGTCTCGGGGGTTGAGATCCCCGCGCCCTTTCGCCGTCTGACGTGGGACGAAGCTGTGCGGGACTACGGCACCGACAAGCCCGACCTCCGGTTCGATCTCAGGCTGGTGGACCTGACCGTCCCGGTCCGTACGCGCGACGGCGGCGGCGTGGGGCTTTTCAGGAAGGCCGTGGAGGCCGGTGGGATCGTCAAGGCGCTCGCGGTCCGCGCGCCCAACACGCTCACGAGGACCGACATTGACAAGCTCGAGGACCAGGTGAAACAGCTCGGGAGCAAGGGCCTGGCCCGCGCCAAGATCGAGGCCCCGGGGCAGTGGACGCTTGCGCCGTGGGCGAAGGACATGGACCCTCATCTCAAGGCGGAGATCGAACACCTGTGCGCGGTGAACCCGGGTGACGTCATTCTGCTCCAGTTTGGCCGGGCCAGGGATGTCAACCTTCATCTTGCGTCGCTTCGGCAGACGCTCGCCCGGAAATTCGGGATGGTGAAACCCGGCGAGCACGCGTTCGCATGGATCACCGACTTTCCTCTCCTCGAATACTCGGAAGAGGAGCAGCGCTATGTGGCGTGTCATCACCCTTTCACGTCACCGCGGCCCGTCGATGTCGAGAAGCTGGAAAACGCGCCGGGGGCCGTCAAGGCGCAGGCGTACGACATAGTGCTCAACGGGTTCGAGCTGGGCGGCGGGAGCATCAGAATCCACGACCGCGATCTGCAGAGCCGCGTCTTTACCGCGCTGGGGATAGGCGAGGCCGAGGCGCAATCGAAGTTCGGGTTCCTTCTTGAGGCGTTCAGATACGGGGCGCCCCCCCACGGAGGGATTGCGCTTGGGCTCGACAGGCTCGCCATGCTGATGGCCGGGGCCGACTCGCTGCGTGACGTGGTGGCGTTTCCAAAGACCGCACGGGCCGTCGACCTCATGACCGAAGCGCCGGCCGGGGTGGACGAGCGACAGCTCGAAGAACTGCGCATCAGGCTCAAGGCGTAAGGCATGAGGCGTGAGGCGGGAGGCGGGCAGGAAATCACAAGTGAGAAGTGAGAAGTCTGTCGTCATCGGGCGTTTGTGAATGATGGGTATCGAGGGTGACAAGCTGTTTGACTTGATCGTCATCGGTGCCGGGGTGAACGGGACGGGTGTCGCGCGGGACGCCGCCATGCGCGGGCTTTCGGTGCTTCTCATTGACAAGCGGGACATCTGCTCGGGCGCCACGGGGACGTGCAGCGGGATGATCCACGGCGGGGCGCGGTATCTTCTGCACGACCTCAAGGTCACGAAGCTCTCGTGCCTCGATTCGGGGTACATCCAGCGGATCGCGCCGCACATGCTCTTCAGAATTCCGTTTCTGGCGGCGGTCCCGGCGGGCCGGCCGTTTGCGAGGCAGTACCTCGAGCTCATGGAGGTGTATTTCGAGGCGTACGATCGGTATCAGCCGCTCAAGAACGGAAAACCGCACACGCGCCTTTCGCCCCGGGAAGCCCTGGATCTCGAGCCGGGTCTGAGCGCGGGCATCGCGGGCGCCGTGACTTTTGACGAGTGGGGGATCGACCCGTTCAGGCTGTGCGTTGAGAACGCGAAGTCGGCGGTCGAGCACGGTGCGGTGGTCAAGACGCATGTGGAAGTCAAAGACCTCATCCGGGTGGACGGGGCGGTCGCCGGCGTGACGTGCCGCGATCGTTTTGCCGGGGAGCGCAGCGCATTCCGGTCACGCCTGGTGGTCAACACGACCGGCCCGTGGTCAATGGCATTCTCGAAACGCCACGGCGTAGAGGTCAGGCTCAGACCGGCCAAGGGCGTGCATCTCGTGTACGGTCACAGGCTCTCGAACTGGGCCATCGTGGCCGCCGCCGTGGACGGACGGCAGCTGTTCATCTGCCCGCACCAGAAGGGGACGATTGTCGGAACGACCGACGACGACTACTACGGGGACCTCGACAACGTCACGGCGACCGAGGACGACGTTCAGTACCTGTTGCAGGGGGTCGAATCGGTTTTCCCGGGCATCCGGGAGCACCGGGTCATCCGGACGATGGCCGGCGTGCGCCCGACGCTTTACGAGGGAAACAAGTACGAGGACGACCTGACTCGCGAGCACGCCATCTTCGACCATGAAGTGCGGGAGGGGTTGCGCGGGCTTCTGAGCATGGCCGGCGGCAAACTCGCCTCATACCGGCTGATGAGCGAGGAATTGACCGACCTCGCCTGCGCCAAACTCGGTGTGCACGCCGCCTGCCGGACGCACGTCGAGCCCCTTCCCGGCGGGGACGAGACATCGGATGCGGGGGAGCTTGCCCGTGAGTTTGGGGTTGAACCGTTCATTGTCGAGCGCATGGTGTACCGGCACGGCTCGCGCGCCCGGAAGGTCCTCGAGATTGTCAAGTCCGAGCCCCGGCAGGCCGAGATGGTCTGCCGGTGCGACCCCGTGACCGAGGCCGAGCTAAGGTACTGCATCAGGAACGAGTGGGTCCGGGGGCTTTCGGACCTGCGGCGAAGGACGAGACTCGGGTGCGGGCCGTGCCAGGGGACACGGTGCGCGCTAAGGGCAGCGGCGGTGATGGCCGACGAGCTCAATCTCTCGACCGACGAGATGTACGCGCAGGCATTCGACCTCCTCGCCGACCGGTGGAAGGGGCTTTTGCCGATCCTCGCCGGCGCGCAGATTCAGCAGGAGGAGATACGCATGAGGGCGTTGTTCGAAACAGGAAGGCTGCGGGAGTTGATGAAGTGAAGAAAACCGACTCATTTGATGTCGTGGTCATTGGCGGGGGTGTGGCCGGTGCGGTGGCGGCGCTTGCGGCGCGCGAGGCGGGGAAGTCCGCGGCTTGCATCGCACAGGCCCCCGGCGCCACGGCCCTGTCCTCCGGCGCGGTCGACCCACTGCCGGAAACCTCACCCCCCGGTCCCCTCTCCCATGCGGAGAGGGGGGACGCCCCGGATACGGTTCCCCTTTCTCCCCGTGGGGGAGCTGTACTTAGCAGGGTCGAAGGGGGGACAGGGGATAGGGGTTTCCTCAAGGACGCTCTCTCGTTCGCCCGCGAGGCGTTCCTTTCGCTTGGTTTGACCGGCGGCGCCGGGGCCGGCGGCGCACTTGTCCTGCCCACGGTCCTCGGCACATGGAAGAAGGCTCTCCTGGCGCTCTCGACGCAGGCGCCCGCCGACCTTTTGTCCCTTGAAGGGCGAAGACTTGTCGTGGCGCGGTTCGCCGACGTCGAGGCGGCGGGCTGGCGCCCGGGGAGGGAGCTTGCAAGGCAGGCGGCCGATTGTTTCGGCGTAGAGATCGCGGCGGCCCAGGAGATCGAGATCGAATTTCAGGCGCTCTCGCGGAGGATGGGGGCGTTCGAGACCGCAGCAGCTATCGATGCGGATCCATCGCTTGCCGCGATGATTGGAGAACGGATCGGAAGGAAGGTCGGAAACGGCGCCCCCTCTCTTGTGCTCGTCGATCCTGTCCTGGGGATTCGCGACTACGCAAGAGCCCTGCGTGAGGTCGAGGCCGCCGCCGGTGTTTCGTGCGCCGAGATGCTCCCGACCGTCCCGTCGGTCCCCGGCCGGCGGTGGCAGAATGCCATCGAGGCGGCGCTTGCAAACGCAGGGGTGCGGGCCATCAAGGCCCGGGCCCTCGGGTTCAAGGCCGCCGGGCACAAGGTCACGTCCATCGGGGTCTCCGACGGGGTGACCGTGAACGGGACGGCGTTTGTCCTTGCCACGGGCAGGTTCGTCGGCGGGGGGATCCGCAGGGAGGCGGGGTTTGACGAACCGCTCTTCGATCTCCCGGTCGTGTGCGCCGGAACCCCCAATCCGGATGTCCCGATGGGGGAACTGGTCGGCCGCCGGATCTCGGATCGGCACACGGCGTTTTCGGCCGGCGTCCGGGTGGACGACGCGATGCGCCCGATCGGGAGGGAAGGCGGACCCGTTTTCGAGAACCTGTGGGCCGCGGGGGCCGTGGTAGGCGACCGCACCGTTGCCGACGGCCCCTCCGGGATGGGCAACGCGATCCTCTCCGGCTACCTCGCCGGGCGGGCCGCGGCCGGTTTGCAGTAGTCCCGGTCTTTTTTTTGACACCCCGCTGAACCCCCTTATATTCGAATCGGGCACAATCGGGGCACCAGCCCCCGCACACAGGGTTCCGGTGAACAGACACGTCATCAGGAAGGAAGGACCGACGCTCCGCCTCCGGCCGAGGGCGCTTTTGACTCTCGGGGCAATCGTTCTCGTCGCGGCGGCGCTGATGGGGCTTCGGCACCAGTCCAGGGAGATCGCGTCGGCGCCGGTTGTCGAAACGCCCCCCGCGCAGAAAGCGGTTCAGACCGCGCCCTCCATCCCTCCTCCCCTCGAACTCTCGCTTGCGCGTGCCGTCGAGAGGGACGGGCGGATGTTCGTGTCGGCTTCCGACGGGAGGCAGGTCGTGCTCACGCTCGACCCGCGGCTCCAGAAAAAGGCCGAATGGTTCCTCAGGTCGTACAAGGTGCCTTTCGGTGCGGTCGTCGCCATCGAACCGCGGACCGGGCGCGTGCTCGCGTACGCGGAGCATTCCGAACTGGACCCGTCGGGCGCCGAATATTCGATCTCGAAGCCTTACAAGGCGGCCTCGCTTTTCAAGATCGTCACCGCCGAGGCGGTCATCTCGGAGAAAAAGATCCACATAGACGAGACGTTCTGTTACCACGGCGGCCGCCGCAGGCTGAACTCGCGGCTCCTTGCCGATGACCCGTCGCGCGACAGGCGCTGCCTTACGTTCGAACAGGCCATGGGGCACTCGACGAACGTGGTGTTCGCGCGCCTGGCGCTCAAGAACCTGACGCCTTCGGTGCTCTCGGCCCACGCGCGGTCGTTCCTCTTTGACAAACCCATTCCGTTCGAACTGCCGGTCGAACAATCGAAGGCGACCATCCCGTGGGACCCCGAGGAGATGGCGGTCACCGCGGCGGGTTTCGGCGACGTCAGGGTCACCCCGCTTCACGCGGCGGTTCTTGCGGCATCCGTCGCCAACGGCGGCGTTCTTATGAAGCCCACGATCGTCGACGAGGTCCGCGGGCCCGATGGGGCCAGGCTCTCCGGTTCGGGGGCCGAGCTGCTGGGCAGGGCGACGACGACCGAGGTGTCCGATCTCCTGTCGCTCATGATGTACACGACGACCACCGAGGGGACGGCGAGAAAGGCGTTCCGGAAAAAACGGGGGACGCTCGACTTTAAACGGGGCATCCCCGTAGCCGGCAAGACCGGCTCCTTGGCCGAGAACGAGCCTTACTACCGCGAATACACGTGGTACACGGGCTTCGCGCCGGTCGACGACCCCAGGATCGCCGTGGCCGCGCTGGTGATCAACCAGAAGTTCTGGAAAACCAAGGGCAGTTACGCGGCCCGCGAGATCTTCGAAGAGTACTTCCGGAAAAACAGGTAGCCCGTCCGCACGATCACGGTGTATATTCCGGCCATGGGACATCTGCACAACGTGAAGGCTGAATACCGTGCGCTTCGGCGGCACGTGGATCAGTGCATCGTTGGCCTCCCCGAGGCGCCGGGGGTCTACGAGGTCTTGAAGATCCTTTTCACCGAGGAAGATGCGCGGCTTGCCGTGCGCCTGCCGCACGTCCCGGTGAAGTTGGGCGTGCTTGCCGCGCGGCTTGGCGAGTCAGAGGACTCGCTCCGGCCGCGGATCGATCGTATGGCCGACAAGGGGCTGGTCTTCGATTTCGTCCGCGCGGACAACGGGGACACGTACTACTTCCTCGCGCCCCCGGTGGTCGGGTTTTTCGAGATGGCGCTCATGAAGGTGCGCACCGACATCAACCAGAAAGAGGCGGCGCGCGCGCTCCACCGTTACATGTACGATCGGGACGACTTCACCAAATCCGTGTTCGGCGGCACCACCGTCATCGGCCGTGCGCTCGTCCACGAGACCGCCCTTCCGCCGGGCGACTCGACCGACATTCTCGACTACGAAAAGGCGGCCGCGATCATCATGGACGCCAGGGGCGGGTCGCTCTCGCTTTGCTACTGCCGGCACAAGGCCGAGCACATGGATAGCCCGTGCGCTCACCCGCGCGGGAACTGCACCGCGCTGGGCGTCGGCGCCGACTTCAACGTCCGCCACGGCCACGGCCGGAAGGCCGAAAAGTCCGAGCTTCTGGAGGTCCTGGCCGACGCGCGTTCGCGCGGGCTCGTGCAGATAGCTGACAACATCAAGAACCGGCCGACGTTCATCTGCCACTGCTGCGGCTGCTGCTGCGGCCAGCTCCACGCGTTAAGCCGCTCCGGTCTTGCGCACGCCGTTTCGACGTCGAACTACATCGCGACGATAGACCCAGCGCTCTGTGCCGGCTGCGGTCGGTGCGCGCGGCGCTGCCCCATCCAGGCGATCACCGTCAAACCCGCGCACCACGAACCGGGGAAGCAGCATGTCCTCTGCGGTTCGGTCGACGAGTCCGCCTGCCTGGGATGCGGCGTCTGCCACGCCGCGTGCAAAAAGATCGCGCTCTCCATGCGGCGGAGGCCGGCGCGCGTGCTCACGCCCGAGAACACCATGGAACGGGTGCTCCGGATGGCGCTCGAGCGCGGGAAGCTCGCCTCCGTCCTCCTCGAAAACCCCGACAACGAGACCGCAGGCCGCCTGGGCCGGCTGGTAGACGCCGTCTTCAGGCTCGGCGCGGTCCACAGGGCGATGCTGAAAGAGCAGGTCCAGTCGCGCTTCGTCGGCTTCCTCCTTGACGCCGCCGTCAAACGCAAAGGCAAGTGGCTCAAATCGGTGTGATCCCGCGCCGCAAAGTCCCGAACCGCGCGCGTGAGAAAGCGGTGTGTCCGCGCACCGCGCCCAGAACGGGCGCGGCAAGGATGGGTTTGACGCCCCGCCTGCGGGGCAAGGCAAGGGTAGCCCAGGACGTGAGTCCTGGGATCACGGTTGACAAGAGATTGAGAGCCCCGGCGGGGCGACACATGCAACCCCGTGCCTCCAGCCTGCGGTAGGGCTCTGGGGACGTTGGTGCGGTGGTCCGAGCCGCGGCGGATAGGGAGCCGGGATGGCGTCCGAGTCGTGCCTGCTCAATTCTTGAACAGGTCTGAATGAGTCCCCATCCGCTCGAAAATGATCATGTCGCCGTCGATCTTGTAGATCAACACCCAGTCGGGCTCCATGTGGCAATCACGCCTGCCGACGTATCTTCCCGCAAGTTTGTGGTCCCGGTGAATCGGGTCCAACAACTGGCCGGCGATCAGAGTCCTTGCGATGATCTTGAGTTTCTCCAGGTTCTTTCCCCGGCGCCGGCAGAGCTTGAGATCCTTTTCGAACTGCCCGTGTAAACCGGCCTGTACATCAGATGCCCAGCTTGTCAAACATGTCGTCTGCGTCCTCGCAAACAACAAGGTCGCGTCCGGCATCCGTCTTTTTGAACGTCCGTTTGGTTGTTGTCGTCGGGATTGCCACCTCAAAAGGCAGTCCGCCGCGAAGTTCGACCTGTCTGTAGAAAATCGTGATGGCCTGCGTTGGGTTCAGTCCCAGGCGTTTGAACACCGTCTCGGCGCCGTCTTTCAATTCCGGCCGGATCCTGGCCCGGACCATTGCGCTCTTGCTCATTGCCATACCTCCTTCTCGCGACTCAAATGTACCACAAACGGGATACGCCGACAATGGGATGCTTCGGTTGCCGACACTCGCGGCGTGGCAACGCGCACGGTTCGGGTTTCTACTTTTCCCTCGCCCGGGCGGTTGCGACCATTCCCTCGACCTCGCCGTCCTCGTCGAAGACCGGCGCGGTGGAAACCAGGAGCGCCGTTTCGCGGCCGTCCCGATCGCGAATGACGAGGGGGGCGTCGACGACGCTGCGCCCGCGCACCGTGGCGACCACGATCCGCTTGAACGTCACGTGGGACGCCTTGGGGAACCAGTCGAGAATGTCGGAGCCGACCACGTCGGCGGGCACACGCCCGGCCAGCTCTGCAGCCGCGGCGTTGACGTACCGGATACGGCGCCTGACGTCGGTCACCAGCACCAGGACGTTGGCCCCCTGGAGCGCCCTTTCGACGAATGTGGCGCGTTCGACGGTTTCCGAGAGCCCGCGGATTGCCTTGAGCGAGAAAGCCATCTGGTTGGCAAGGACGATGATGAGGAGCTTTTCCCGCTCCGAGAGCGGTGAAGGCTTTTCGATGTTGACCGCGCCGTAGAGGACGCCGCCCGTCACAATCGGCGCACATGTTCCTTCCCATCCCCCGTCGAACACGGGATGGTACGAGTCGGTGAGCTCGACCTTCCCGTCGTGCGCGGGTATCCGAAGGCCCGTTTTCGCGGCCGCATGCCGCTTGATTCGAAGGCGCTCGCGGGCCCCCGGCAAGAGAGTCCCCTCGGCGCAAAGACAGCGGACGGCGCACGTCTCGGGATCGACGGTCCTGACGCAGAAGCGGGCCCCGGGAAAGGCGGCGCGCAGGGTGTGTGAGAACACCTGGACGAGTTCCTCCTCGGGCGTCGCCTTGACCACCGCCTTTTCGAGGTCATGGATCCTGCTCACCTGGCGACCCCCTTTCCGGCGCAATCGCGCCGCCGTGCGCGGCCTTTCCGAGACTTTTGATGAATCCGGAGAGCCGGTCGGCCTCCGCATATATGGTGTCCGCGTACCTCCGCTCGGGCGTTCCCTCCGGAAACCGGCGTTTCAGCATCTCGGCGTACCCGCTGATGGACGTGAGAGGCTGGTTCATCTGGTGCGCCGCCCAACTCACGTACGCGGCGCTCAGCATGAGCGCCCCGCCGACCTCGACCGCGGCCGGATCGGCCTCGACGGGCAACTCGTCGCTCGGCGGCTCGTCGGACCCCGGTCCGGAGGCGGCGGCCTGGCGCGTGACGAGAGATTGGCGCCTGCCGATCCGAAGCTGGTGTCTGACCTTCGAGGCGAGGTCACGGCCCGACATGGGCAGGAGGATGAACTCATCGGCCCAGATCTTGAACTCACGCCCCACGGCCGCACGCGACGTGGTGGCGGTGGTGACCAGGATCTGGACGCGCCGCGACGGTTCGGTCACCTTGAGACGTTCGCAGAAGGCCGCCGCGCCCGGCATCTGGGCCCCCAGGAGCACGAGGTCGACCTCGCCGCCCAGCGCCGAGGGCCCGGCCGATTCGACGTCGGGACGGGAGAGCGTGTCGTACCCGGATTCAGAGAGGATGCGCACGAGGGAGTCGCGAAGCGCGGGGTCCCCTTCCACGACGAGAATTCTGGCAGGCGGGGTCGGCACGTCAGGAGGACCCTTCGTTTTCGTGTTTGCGCCGGTACGCCTCGATGGCGGCGGCATAGACTTCCTTGAGCGGCACCTCGGACCTCTCGGCGGCGAGGACGCAGTCCTCGTATTCGGGGGAGGCGTTGAATACGTGGTCGCCGACCGACGCGACCTTGATCGCGACCGGGCCGTACCGCGTGTCCTGGGTCTCGATTCGCCGATCGAGCCTCACCCGGTTCGTGGTGCGGTAGCGGAGGCCGATCGTCGTGGTTTCCGAAAGTATTATCTGCGCCGCGGGCGAGAGGGACTCGCGCGGGACGACCGCGCAGAGCGAAAACCCCGGGCGGCCCTTCTTCATGACGACCGGCGAAACGAAGGCGTCGTGCGCCCCGGCGGCGAGAAGCATCTCCACCACACGAGGGACCATCTGCGGGTTCATGTCGTCCACAGTGGCCTCGACGACGATGTCCTCGCCTTCCTGAGCGGTGTCGTACGGTTCGCCCCTGAATACGCGCAGGAGGCCGGACCCCCGGCCCTTCCGGCTCCCGAACCCCGTGCCGGTTGCCGTGATTCGCATCGCGGGCGTTTCCCTGACGACGTGCGCCATCTCGGCCACGAACGCGGCGCCGGTCGGGGTGACGGTCTCGCCGCGTGCCCCGCTCACTCTGAGCGGGACGTCCTTTAGAAGCTCGATGGCGGCGGGGGCGGGAAGCGGGATGGTGCCGTGGGTGCTTTTTGCCGTTCCGCTCCCCAGGACCGGGGTCGCGCACAGGACGGCGCGTGGAGAGATGTACGAAACGGCGACGGAGCATGCGACGATGTCCACGATCGAATCCACCGCGCCCACCTCGTGAAACTCCACCGATTCGACCGGTGTCCCGTGGACCGCGGCCTCGGCCCGGGCGAGCCGGGAGAACACGCGGAGCGCCAGCGTCTTGGCCCGCTCATCGACGCCGCTTTGCTCGATCAACGCCCGGATCTCGGTCCATCTCCTGTGGGGGTGCTCCTCCTTTTCGACCTCGACGGAAACGCGCCACCCCTCGAGCCCGCCCCGCTTCTCGGGGCCCGCGGTCATTCGGTAGCCGCGAAGCGGAAGAAGGGCCAGTTCGCCCTCTACAAGATCACGGGGCACGCCCGAGTGCAAAAGGGCGGCGAGCAGCATGTCGCCGGAAATTCCGCCGGCGAGATCGAGGTAGAGGATTTCAGACATGCCTGTCCATTCCGTTGATGATGCCTGCGACGGCGGCGGCCCCGAACCCGTTGTCGATGTTCACGACTGCGACGTTCATGCTGCACGAGTTGAGCATCCCGAGCAGCGCGGCGACCCCGCCGAAGCTGGCGCCGTAGCCGGTGCTTACGGGCACCGCGATTACCGGCACCGCGACCAGGCCGCCCACCACGCTCGCCAGCGCGCCTTCCATCCCGGCGGCGACCACGACGGCGCGCGCCTTTCTCAGGCGCGCGATGTGTTTGAAGAGCCGGTGGATGCCGGCCACGCCCACGTCGTATATTCGTTCGACCCGGTGTCCCATGACGTCGAGGGTGACGGCGGCCTCCTCGGCAACCGGGATGTCGGATGTCCCGGCCGTCACCACGGCGACGAGGCCGTGTTTTTGCCGCGTTTTTTTTGCGATCGTGAAGGTCCTGGACACCGGGTCGTGCCGTCCGGCGGGAAATCCGCGTTTCAGGATCGTCCCCATCTCCGTGCCTACTCTGGTCACCAGCACCACGTGGCCCTGCCGGTGCGCCGTGCGGACGATCTGAACGACCTGCCCCGGGAGTTTTCCCTGGCCCATCACGACCTCGGGGAATCCCTGCCGGAAGGGGCGGTGCGTGTCGAGCTTGGTGTGTCCCATCTCGATGAAGGGCAGGGCGGCAAGCCTTTCGGCCGCCGTGCGGACGGAAACCCGGCCCGCGGCAACGTCGCCCAACAGTTTTTCGTAGCCCGTGCCGTTCATGGGTACCCGTGTCCGAACGCGAAGCCCGCGGACGCCGCGGCTCACGGCTGCTGGAGCGGGATCCTGAGCACGAACGTCGTGCCCCGTCCCCTGGAGGAGTTGAAGGTGATGGAACCCCCGTGCTCGTCCACGATCTTTTTCACGACTGCGAGGCCCAGACCCGTGCCGCCCGCCTTGCCCTGCGTGACGAAGGCGTGCTTGAACAGCTTCCCGGCGATCTCCTCGGGAACGCCCTCTCCGGTGTCGGTCATGGTGAACACGAGATCTCCCCCCTCGACCGCGGTTGTCAGCGTGAACGTGCCTCCGCGCGGCATGGCCTCGCGGGCGTTGCGGGCGATGTTGAAAATCACCCGCTTTAGCTTGGAGTCGTCCAACCGCGCAGCCCCCTCGTAGCGGAGGTCGACGGCGAGCTTGACGTTGTGGTCCTGGAAGTCGCGCACGAGCAGGTCGCGCATCTCCTCGATGAACTTGCCGACGAAGATCTTCCGGACCAGGACCTGGGACTCGCCGCGGGCATAGGCCAAAACCTCGCGCGTCATGATGTTGAGAAGGTCGAACTGCTTGAGAACCAGCTCGGCGTGCTGCGCGCGTTTCGCGGCGTCCGGCTCCACGGCGAGGAGCTGGACGTACCCGGAGATGATGGTCATGGGGGTCTTGAAATCGTGGAGCAGGCTCGAGAGCAACTGGCCGATCGTTGCGAGCCGCTCGCCCCGCTCGCGTTCGGCCCGGCGCGCGAAGATGTCGATCGCCTTGGCGACCTGGCCGCAGATGAGCGTGAGGAGCTTCAAGTCTCCATCGGTGAAGTCGCCGCCGCCCGCCTTGTTGAGGAGTTCGATCGCCCCCAGCGTCCTGCCGCCGTAGACCAGCGGTGCGCAGATGATGTTCCGGGGGGCGTAGCCAATCTCCTGAGCTATCGCCCGGCTGTGCCGCGGGTCGTCCCCGGCGCTGTTGCAGATGATGGGCTCGCCGCTCGAAGTGACGATGCCCGCGATCCCGTCGCCCAGCGACGGGCGGAAACGCTTGACTTCTTCGCCCTTTTCGCCGAGCGCGCTCTTGAAGAAGAGGCGGCCCTCGTCCTCTTCGTCAAGCAAGAGCACGCTTCCGGCCTCGGCCCCGATGGTGCTCATTCCTTTCTTTAGAATCGGGTCGAGCAGGTGATCGAGCCCCTCCGCGTCGGAGATCTCCTTTTCGATCTGATACAGGATGTCGAGCTCGCCGTATTTTTTCTCGAGCTCGGTGTGCAGGGCGGCGAGCTGGGCGTAGAGGCCCGAGTATTCGAGCGCCAGCGATGCCTGTGAGGCGAGCGCCGCCAGCAGTTCCTCGTCCTCCGGTCCGAACGGCCCGGCGCGTTTGTTGAGTGCCTGGATCACCCCGATGATTCCCCCCTCTTTGTCTCTTATCGGCACGCACAGAAGCGTCCGCGTCGTGTAGCCGGTGGTTCGGTCGATCTCGTGGTCGAACCGGGTGTCCGAGTACGCATCGGCGATGTTCACCGTCCGGCCGTGCTCCGCGACCCATCCGGCGATTCCCTTTCCGAGCGGCAGCCGGATCTCTTTCACCTCGGCGTCCTGCGCCACCTTCGACCAGATTTCCCCGCGCGCGCGGTCGGTCACGTACAGCGTCGAACGTTCGGCGTCCATCAGGCCGGTGACCTTGTCCATGATCAGCGAGAGCAGGCTGTCAAAATCGATCGTGGTGCTCATTGCGCTGGCGATCTCTTTCATCGCCTGCACCATGCGCAACTCGCGGTCGAGTCTGGCGATGATGGCCTCGTGTTTTTTCGTTTCCATGGACCCGCCCGTGTTTTGGTTCAACGCGGCGGATTATACCGGGAACTCGGGGCCGTGTCCACCGTGGAACCGATTTTTCGCATGTGCATTTTGTTATTTGAATTCGCTGTGTTGGTGCGCCGGATAGTGCCACGTATCGCAGATGCCATATGCGAAGAAGTCCTCGCACGGCTGTTTTGGGGGTTGACGCACCGGATCGCGGGCGATAGTATGGCAACCCTTTTTGGTGGGGATGGGTCGTCGTCATGGCCATAATCGATCTTC
This sequence comes from Deltaproteobacteria bacterium, assembly GCA_016218965.1. Lineage (GTDB taxonomy): Bacteria > Myxococcota > SpSt-1050 > SpSt-1050 > JACRCP01 > JACRCP01. Next base: position 46,104 of record JACRCP010000392.1, read on the forward strand.
ACGAGCAGTCCAAGAAGTATTCGTGCGGGGCAGCGTGTCTCCGCAACGCCCTTCTAATACTGGGGACGCGCAAGCGCGAGGCCGTGCTTCGCCACGCCGCCCACACGAACCACGCCGGGACCAGCGAAGTGAACCTTAGGCAGGCCGCCGAGAGGTTCGGCTACCGTCTTGACGAGTTTGCCGAGTTCGACAAGGACAAGGGCGGCGCGGCGTACCGCCGGCTGGTCGGGGAACTGCGGCAGTTCACGCCTGTCCTGCTCTGTGTCGACGATTTTCAGCACTGGGTCCTGGCCATCGGGATCCTCGACCGGAAGATCGCCATAGCGGACCCCGCCAAGCACGAAAGGCCTCCTTTTGGCCTCTACACGCGGGGAGGGTTGCTCAAGCGCTGGTGGATCATCGATCCCGACAAGGGCGAGCAGCCGCAGTATTTCGGGATGGCTGTGCGCCCCGAGACCCCGCTCGCCAAGGCACGGGCCCGAAAGGCGCTCAGGCTCACCGAGGACGTGCTCGGGACGCTCCAGCGCGACGACGACACCGATATCCACGAGGCGGCGCACGATCTTCGGAAGGTCTTTGCCGGGGCGAAGCTCCCAAAGCGAAACGGCAACGGGCACGTCCCGGCGGGCGATTTCCTTGCGAAGCACGAAGACGTCATCCTAAACGCCATAGGCTATTGGCATTCCGACTCGGACATCAAGCTCCTGCGCCCGGCGTACCAGACCTACAAGGACGTAGCCCGCGCGCTGGACTACGCCGTCCCCGAGAAGGTCGAGAAGAAGGTCCTGGTGGAGCTGACGGCCCTGATCACAGGGCTGGTCTACGAGATGCACTGAAAAAGGCCGCCCGGGTTTCCCGCGGGCGGCCTCCTGTTCCAAAACAGCGTGTCGGTCAGGGCGTCACGAAGACGTCGCAGACGTACGAGCCGGGCTCATCGCCGCCCGGCGGGATGTTGCCGTACCCCTGTTCGGCCATCACCTGCACATAGTATGTCCCGCTCGCGGGGAGCACGAAGTCGACGATCTCGGAGTACCAGTTCCCGAAATCAATGTCGTCCTTCGCGTCGGCGGACAGCGCGTTGCCGTTTGCGTCATAGAGGGCGAGCTTGGTATCCGTGATGTCCGGGCTCGCCCCGGGGTACGTGCGCACCGTCAGCTTCTGGCCGGCGGTGCCCGCAAACGAAAACCAGTCTTCGAGGTCGTCACCCGCCGTCTCCCAGAACTTGAGCGTCCCTTTCGCGGCGGCGGGAAGCGCCGGGAGCGCGGTCGCGTGCGCGCGGTCGTCGTTCGCCTCGACTTCTGCCACGGGCGTCCCCTGGACGCTGAAGGGCAGGCCGTTTGCGCGGACCCCGGGGCTGAAGAGCGCGCCGTTTGCGCCTGTGGCCGTCGAGTGTTTGACGAAATTTCCCGTGATGTCCGGATCCCGCGTGATCGACTGGCCGTCGTTCGCCACGTTCCCGAACGTGTGGCTCGCGACCGTCGTCGCTCCGTCCTTGATCGACACGGTGTCGCCGGCCGAGGTGATCTCCAGGCCCCTGGACACCACCAGGACGGCGCCGCCAAACGTGCCTGCCGGCGCGCCGCCGCCGAACACCAGCAGGACGGCGTCCGAGGGCACCAGCGTCCCGCACGCGAATTTGTGCACGGCCTTCGTTCCGTTGTGAAGCGAAAGCGTCGAGAGGTTCAGGTCACGGTCCGACACGTTGACGACCTCGACGAACTGGTCCTCCGCGGCGTCGGTCGTCCCGTCGCCGTTCGCGTCTCCCGCCGCGCCGGCCGGGACATCGGCCAGGATTTCGTTGAGCACCAAATCGCCAGCCACGGGGGCGCCGGCGCCCGGGGAGCAAGTTTCGAGCATGAATTCGAGCACGTAGCTGCCCGCGACCGGACCGTAGTCGATCTGCGGTTCGACCGAGAGGTAGAACGTCCCGTCGTACGGGATTGGCCACTTCTCGAAGCCCGAGTAGTAGGTACTGCCGAAGTCGTCGTTGCTCGCGAGCTCCGCGCCTGTCTCGTCGAGGATCCGGAGCATGGTGTCGAGGATCTCGGGGGCGGCGCCGCCCGAGAGGCGCGCGGTGAGCATCTGGCCGACGACGGCCGTGAACTTGTACACGTCGGCCATGTCGGTCTGGGTGTCGCCGTCGAGCGTTCCGAACGCCAGCTCGGGGTTCTGGTCGAGCAGCTTCGCAGTCGCGATGTCGTCGTTGGGCTCGGTTTCCTCGATTGACGGGATGTCGAACGCCGTGATCGAGAGGTCGAACTTGAAGTCCGGACCGCCCTCGCCCGCGTAGTCGGAGATCCCGATCATGAACGTGGCGTTCTCGACAAAGATCCGTTCGAGCGCGACCGCCGTTTCGATCCCGTCGCCCGCGGCGTCGATCGGCGTGTGGAAGTCCGGGGCATAGAGCGCCACGTACGGGAAGAACGCCGCGTTCGCGCCCACCGCGTTTTTCACGGAGATGGTCACGCGCTGGGCCTTCTTGACCGGGAACTTGTAGAACTTGTACGTGCCGCCCGGATCGATTGCCTCCGTCTTGACGAACGGCAGTGACGAGGCGGTCTGCGCAACGAGCGTTCCCTTTTCGCCCTTGAGCGAATAGACGTACTCGGTCCCGCCCACCGGGTCGGGGTTGTCCTGGGTGTTCCGGGAGTCCGCCACCAAAACGTAGTACTTCCCGTCCTCGGGGATGAGGGCGTCCGCCCGCGAGTCGAGGCCGACCGAGTTGTTGTTGATCCCGATTACAACGGGGTAGGGGCCGAGGATGGTGTCGACCACCTGGTAGATACCGACGAAGGAGTCGAGCGGTGAAGACGGGGTCTTCCTCTCGGCCTCGATGCTGAAAGTCACGAAGTCGCCGGCCTTTCCGTCGAACCAGAAGAGATCGATGTCCGGGACCTTGATCGGGTCGCCGTATTCGTCAACGCCGTCCTTGGCGACGTCGATGAAGCCGTCAATGGTCCCGGGGAACGGGAACGGGAAGGCGGTGTCGAACCCGTCGTTGGGTTCCGCCTCCTGGTCCGGCGGCAGCGCGGACACATCGAGCTCATAGTCGGTCTCCTGTTCGGTATAGAACGTCGCTTCGACGACGATGATGTGCTCGCCGCTTCCGGCGGTGTAGGCCCGCAGGAAGGAGTCGAGGATCGGGGGGTCGACGTTGACGTTGATGTTGTCGTGCGTGCCGACGACCGTCTTGCCCGCCGCGTCGAACAGAGTCACGACCGTGTCGAGCGGGGAGGGGGTCGGGAGCCTGCCTGCGAAGGTCTCGATCTGGAGCAGTTCCTTGCCGGCCGGGGTGTGGGCAAAGAAGTCCGGCTCGTCGACCTTCATCTGGTGGGCGTCGTGGTGCGGCAGGGCGCCCAGCGGCGCGGCAGTGAAGCCCGCGTACACGACGGTCAGGGTGTATTCGTACCCGATGCCGCCGACGTTTGACGGGTAGTCGCCGAGGTTGTTGTAGTCGCTCACGATGATGACATACGCGCCGTCTGAAGGGATGAACACCGACATCGCCGAGGTCTTGTCGGCCGTGAGGTAGGCGCCGCGGAAGAAGACGTACCCGCGGGTTTCGGGGTCGACGACCATCACGACGGGATCGAGCTGGTCCTTTGCGACCAGTTCGACACGCACGTAGTCGCCGGCCTTCGCCGTGAACTGGAACCCGTCGTAGTCCGGGATGGTGAGCGGATCCCCGGTGTTCGGGTCGGTCGTTTCGGTCGGGGTGTCGATGTTCCCGTCAATGATGACAGGCGGAGTGATGTCCTGATAGACCCACTCGAAAGCGGCCGGATCGAACCCGTTCGGCTCCTGCTCGGTCGTTTCCGTCGGGCCCGCGTCTGCCGGGCCCGCGTCTGCCGGGCCTGTGTCTGCCGGGCCTGTGTCTGCCGGGCCGGTGTCTGCCGGTCCCGTGTCGGCGGGTCCCGTGTCTGCCGGGCCCGTATCCTCGACGCCCGTGTCGGTGCCCGCGTCCTGTCCTCCGGCGTCGGCCTTTCCGCCGGTGTCCGGCTTTTCGCCGGCGTCCTCGCCGGGGCCACCCGTGTCGGTTTCGGGCCCGGCGTCCTTGGCGCCGTTCTCCTCCGAGCCTCCCCCGTTGCAGGCCGCGAGCGTCGCAGCCAGGAGCAGCGATAACAACAAAGACATTCTTTTCAGGGACATGAAATCCTCCTTCCCCGTACGACGAGGAAAATCACTGCCGGCGGACATCGCCAGCTTGGTCACTTTTCGTTAAACTTGAACGCGTACAGCATTTTGTCGAACGACGCGACGTAGAGCATGTTGCCGTCGACGACAGGGTCGGCCTCGATCTTGCCGGCGGTCTTGAACTTGTAGATCGGCTGGAGCGTGGCCCGGTCGAGGACGTACACGGTGCCGTCCCCCTGCCCGCCGGCCGTGATGACGTAGTTTTTGAAAAACGCCGGGTATGCGACTATCGGGCCGGCGGTGGCGAACTTTCCCTTGAGCGCGCCGGTTTTTGCGTCGAGGGCGTACAGGTTCTTGTCGTTGCTTCCGCAGTAGACCACGCCGTCACTCACGCGAGGGCTCGAGTTCACCCACTCGCCGGTCTTGTACGCCCAGACCTTGTTCCCCGTGGTGGCGTCGATGGCATAAATGTTGCCGTCGTTGCTTCCCACGTAAACGATGCCGTCCTCGACAGCGGGCGAGGAGGTCACGCCGTCGTCGGTCTTGAACTTCCACTTGAGCTTGCCGTCCGCAGTGTTCACGGCGTACAGGTGGTGGTCGAGGTTGCCGACGTAGAGGACGCCGCCGGCTGTCACCGGCGACGAGTACGAGAACTCCCCGACGACGAGCGGGGGTTCGGCAGGCGGCGGAGGCTCGGCGCCCTCGGCGGGGGCCGGAACCGGTTCGGGCTTGGGAGGGAACACCCACACCGTTTCGCGGGTCTCGCCGTTGAGGGCATAGATGTGGCCGTCATACGAAGTGAAGTACACGATCCCGTTCTCGATCACCGGGTCGGACTTGATGGGCTTTTTTGTCGCGAACTTCCACTGCTCGCGCCCCTGGCTGTCAATCGCGTAGAACGTGTAGTTGATGCTCCCGAAGTAGAACTTGTCCCGGTAGAACTTGGGGGAGGCGATCACGTTCATCGACGAATTGAACCGCCACTTGTACACCGCCGTGTTCTTGTCGATGGCGGTCACGGCGCCATCCTCGTTGCCGAACACCAGCATGTCCTTTGTGACCGCGGGCGTGGAATAGATCGGCGCCCCGCCGGCAAAAGTCCAGGCGAGCTCGACGGGGTCCTTCTTGCATCCCGAGAAAGCCACCGCCACACAGGCACAAAGCACCGCCGCGCAGACGCGTGCGGCCATGTCGGTGCGAAGTCTGCGATCGTTCATCGTTCCCTCCTTGGAATCGGGTAATCTGCGACGCCCAATTGAATGCGGCCCACCCTACAACGGGCAAAAACGGAAGTCAAACGGCAAATTGCCCTCTCGGATTTGAAATACGCGGCGGAACACCCCACCCCGGCACGTCCTTCCTCCCCGGCTCGCGAATGCTCCGCCGGGTGTTTCATTGCTTTCGGCCCAAAGTCGGGGCGAGCCGGGGCTCCAGGGCGCGTCCAGCCTTCGCAGCCGAAGCCGCTGCTTCGGCGGAGTAGGCCCGGGGTGGGGCTCCGGGTGTTGACTGCGGACGTACTCCGGATGGGAGTTGCCTCCTGCCTCATTTGGTCACGCAGCACCGGAAACCGAGGGTGTCGCGCATCTCGGTCAGCGGCAGGGGACTGGACTGCCCGTCGAGGTAGTTGAGATCCGACGAGCAGGTCGAGTTCAAGTCGGTGCTCGCGTAGCTGCCGCCCATGATCTTCCGGTCGCCGCTCGACGAATACTGCGTGTCGGTCCACTCCCAGACGTTGCCGCTCATGTCAACCGAGCCCACCTGCGAAATGCACCTGACGTACGACCCCGTTTTCGCGGGGGACGTGGCGCCGCTGTTGACGAGGCACGCGGCCGCGTCGTACGTGTTCCCGTAGGGGTAGTTGTTGGTCTGCGGCCCGGCGCACGCGGTCTGCCACTCGTTGGCCTTGCAGAGCCTCTTCCCCGAGTTGGCGCAGACCTTCTTGGCCTGGTGGTACGTGACGTTGTTGATGGGCGGCATCCCCGCGACCGCGGCCGCCCGGGCGGTGGTGTCGGTCCCGTCCTCGCCGCCCAAGTCGCCGTCCCGAAGCGACGCCTCGAACCTGTCGACGCACGCGGTGAGTCCCGGCAGGTAGATCATCCCCGACGGGCACCCATCGGTTTCGATGGTCCGGCACGACTGCTGCCAGCAGAAAGTGCCCGGGTCGCACGCGGGCGTGCACCCGGCGTCCTCGGGCACGCAGGCGCCGTTGTCACAGGCGAAGCCGAAGTCGCACGGCGGGAAGCACTTTTTGACGCACTGCCCCTGGATGCACTCTTCGTTGGTCCCACACGGCGGGTTGCACTGCGGCGGGGGGCAGCTCAGGCAGATCCCGGTGGTGCCCCGGAGGATCCAGCACTGCTCCCCCCCGCAGTCGGCGTTCGATGTGCACACGGGGACGCAGGTGGACGTGAACAGTCCGCACACGAGTCCCTGCGCGCACTCGCTCCCGCCGGCTGTACACGCCTCGCCGCACTGTTTGCCCGGGTACACGCAGGCGCCGCCTTGGCAAGTCCCGTCGGGCTGGCAGTCACCGTCAACCGTGCACGCGATGCACCTCCCCGGGGTCGTGGCCGTGTCGCATTTCATGGGCGGGGGGCAGGCATTGGAGTCCCAACAGCCGGGTATGCAGCCTCCGTCCACACAGACGCTTCCGATGGAGCACTGGCCGTCGTCGAGGCATTCGACGCACTTTCCCGTCGAGACCTCGCAGTGCCCGTAGGGGCAGTCGGCGTCGCCGGTGCACTTGACCTGGCAGGCGTTCGAGACGCACTTCGAGCCGCTGCCGCAGTCGGCGTCAAAGAGGCACTCGACGCACGTGCCGTTTGCGCCGATTGAAGGCTCGCACTTGAGCGGCGGCTGGCAGTCGCGGTTTGACGCGCACCCGACGACGCAGTTGTTGTCCGAATCGCAGATGTTCCCGAGCGGGCAGTCGTCGGTGATGAGGCACTGCACGCAAAGACCGGACCCGGTGTCGCACCTGAGCCCGCCGCAGTCGTTGTCGGACGAGCAGATGGTCACGCAAATGCCGTTTCGGCAGGCCTGGTTCCCGGATGTGCAGTCGGTGTCCCCAAGGCACTCGACGCAGGCGCCGTGTTTGCCCTCGGCGGGGTCGCAGAGCAGCGGGTCGGGGCAGTCGCGCATCGAGGCGCAGCCCGGGACGCATGCGCCGGTTTCGTCGCAGATGTTCGCGATGGGGCACTGGTCGGTGCTCACGCAGTCGACGCACTGCTGTGTCTGCGTGTTGCATCGCCGCCCGGGGCAGTCCAGGTCGCTGGTGCAGGCGAACGAGCACTGCCCGTCGTTGCACTGGTAGTTCCCCGGGCAGTCCTCTTTGGAGAGGCACTGGACGCATTCTCCGTTTGCGCCGCGGGCGGGGTCGCACACGAGGCCGGCGGGGCAGTCGCGGTTCGAGCGGCAGCCAGTGACGCACTTTTCATTGACGCAGAGCTCTCCCAGGTCGCACTCGCTGTCGGCGTGGCAGGGCGCGCCGCTCTCGGGTTTGCAGGCGTTTGACTGGCAGACGAAATCCGCCGCGCAGTCGCCGTCCTTGAGACACTCGACGCACAGGCCGGTCAGCGTGTCGCACTTCCAGCCGTCGCAATCCGCGTCGCTTGCGCAGATCGTCTGCGGCTTGCAGGCGCCGCCGATGCACGATTCGCCCTCGGCGCAGTCAAGCGCGCCCAGGCACTCGACGCATCCGCCGGTCGAGAGCTGGCAGTGCGGGGTGGGTGACTCGCAGTCCGCGTCGCGCCCGCAGCCGCCGCCCCCGCCGTCGCCGCCCGACCCGCCGCCGTCCCCCTTTTTCCCTCCATCGTCTGCAACCCCGCCGTCCTCGTCGCCGTCGTCCGTCCCGTCGACCTTGGCGCCCGACGTGCAGCCGACCAGGGCAAAACACAGAACCCCCGCGAGCAACAGACACGCTTTGAACTTCATTTTCCTGCCCTCCACGGCATCCGGCAATGCCTGACATACTACGGCGTCCCCCGCCGCCCGCTGTGACTCAGGTCACGGAATCCTAAAAGCCAAACCACGCTTTGTCAAACCCGGCTTGATCGCGCCGGCGTTTTCGGATACCAAGAAAAGCGATGAAGTACTTCATCGACACGTTCGGGTGCCAGATGAACGTCCGCGACAGCGGCGAGATGGCCGACGCTTTGCGCGAGGCGGGGTACGAGCCTGCCGAGGCGCCCGGGGAGGCTGACCTCATCCTCGTGAACACCTGTACGGTGCGCCAGAAGGCGGCGCACAAGGGGGTCTCGGCGGTCGGGCGTTACGTAGCGCTCAAGAAGGAGAACCCCAAACTCGTTGTCGGCGCGTGCGGGTGTTACGCGCAGGAGGCGGGGGAGCGGCTTCTTCAAGAGGTCCGCGGCGTCGACATCGTCGCGGGGCCCGATGCCAAAGGTCAGATCGCCTCGCTTGTCGAGGAGAGGCGGGGCACAAAAAAGCCGGTGGTCGCGACGGAGCTTCACGGGTCGGGCGGCGGGGCGAGTCGGGATTCCCCGGCCCCGACGTCGCGCCGGCGGACTCCGGCGGGCCCGACCGCGCTCGTCACCATCATGCAGGGCTGCGACAACTACTGCTCGTTCTGCGTCGTGCCATACGTTCGCGGGCCCGAGGTGAGCCGCCCGCCGGACGAGATCGTCGCCGAGGTCCGCGACCTTGCCGCGATGGGCGTGCGCGAGGTGACGCTTCTGGGTCAAAACGTCAACTCGTACGGGGCCGGGACCGGCGCCGACTTCGCGGCCCTTCTCGACCTCGTCTGCGCCGTTTCGGGGATCGCCCGCGTGAGGTTCACGACGTCGCACCCGAAGGACCTGACGGAGCGCCTCGCGGAACGGTTTGCGACTCTCCCGGCGCTCATGCCGCAGATACACCTTCCGGTTCAGAGCGGATCGGACACGGTGCTGGCCCGCATGAACCGGAAGCACACGCGCGGGGACTATCTCGACAAGGTCACAATGCTCCGGCGGCACCGCCCGGGGATCGCCGTCACGACCGACATCATCGTCGGGTTCCCGGGCGAAACGGCCGGCGACTTCGCGGCCACGATTTCGCTCGTGCGCGAGGTCGTTTTTGACGGGGCGTTCTCGTTCAAGTACTCGCCGCGCCCCGGGACCGCGGCCTCGCGCCTTGATGACGACGTGCCGCCGGACGAAAAGTCCAGGCGCCTTTCGGTGCTCCAGGAGATCCTCGACAGGATGGCGTTCGAGCGCAGCCGCGCGCTTGTGGGCGCCGCCGTCCCGGTGCTTGTCGAGGGGCCCGCGCGCGACCCCGGGACGGTCTTCGGCCGGACCCCCTGCAACCGCGTGGTGAATTTTGTTGGCAACGGGCACGACATAGGCGCTATATTAGAAGTCGACGTGAACGAGGCGTTGGCCCACTCGCTCTTGGGCATGCCCTCGCCGCCCCGCTGATGAAGGAGCTTTCAGATGATCGAGGTCAACGTGCTCGGGCTCATGGTCGACCCGTCGAACAACTCGCCGGTGGTCGTGCTCAAGGAGGTCAACGGGGAGAAGATTCTCCCCATATGGATAGGCCCGGTCGAGGCGTTCGCAATTCAGAACGGTCTCGAGCACAGCACGCCCCCGCGTCCGATGACCCACGACCTGCTCCACAACGTGATCGGCAGGATGGGCGGCGCAGTCCAGAAAATCGAGGTCAACGACCTGAAGGACAACACGTTCTACGCGCTCATTCACGTGGACCGGGACGGCGAAAAGATCGTCATAGACTCCCGGCCGTCGGATGCGATCGCCTTGTCGGTGCGCTGCAGCGCGAGGATCTTCGTCGACGAGTCGGTGTTCGAGAAGCTCACCAAACCCGAGGGCAAGGAGGGGGAGGAGGGCGGCGACAAGTGGGAGAAGCTCCTTGCCAATCTCAGCCCCGAAGCCTTCGGGAAGTACAAAATGTGATGGCATTTGCGGCAGATCCCGGGGAAGGCGGTTTGCGCGTCTTCGCGAAGCTGGCGGCGGTTCACTGGTTTCCGCTGTTTGCGTACCTTGGGGCGATACACTACCTCTCGAGCATGTCCCAGCCTCCTCCGCTGCTCCAGTTCAGATGGGACAAGGCCGGGCATTTCGTCGAGTTCCTGCTGCTTGCCGTGCTCTCGTCGCGGGCGCTCCACCGCACCTTCCCGGCTCTGGCGCTCTCGTGGGTCGTCGTCCTTTCCGGGGTCTTCGGGTTCCTCTACGGCACGGTTGACGAGTACCGCCAGAGCTTCGTCCCGGGACGGATGGCCGATTTCCTCGACGCCGTCGCCGACGCCGTCGGGGCGTTTGCGGGGGCGGGCGCGTACGTGGCGTTGATTTCGCGGTGGCGGGGAAGAGTTGAGGGGTTGAGAGGTTGAGGAGTTGAGGAGTTGGGGAGTTCAGGGGTTTTGACAGGTCCCCGGCATTGGTATAGCGTAGGGGCCGCTCTAACCCGTACCGCGGGGGTGTCATGGAGAAGGCCGAGGTCATCAAGACGTGCAAGCTCTTCGCGGGGCTCCCCGACGATGCGGTTTCGTACGTCGCCGATCTGTGCGATGAGCGCGAGTTTCCCGCCGGAGGGGACGTGTTCGTCCAGGGCGGCGCGGGTTCGTCGCTTTTTGTCATCGGGTCGGGGATGGTCCGCGTAGTGGTGCGGCGCGCCGACGGCCGCGAGTCGGTTCTCGGCAGCCTTGTGGCGGGCGAGTACTTCGGCGGGATGTCGATTTTGCGGGGGGGGGCGCGGATGGTGACGGCCCGCGCCGATTCAAACACCGAGCTTCTGGAGCTGTCGCAGCAGAAGTTCCTGGACAACATGCACAAGGAGCGGCCGCAGCAGGCAATGAAGCTTCTGCTCGCGCTCGTCATGGATCTGACCAAGCTCATCAGGGAAAACGAGGCCTTTTTCCGCGAGGCGCTCGCGGCGCGGGCCGCTGTGGAGAAATGAGCTAATGCCGCACAAGGACAGATGGCAGGTGTGTTTCCTGACGGGGTACCCGACATTCCTTGCCAAGAACCTGGTCGAGGGGATCCTGGCGTGGTACCCGCAGGCGATCGTCGCGCTGCTCGTCCAGTCGAAATATCACAAGGACGCCAAGGCCTTCGTCAGGAAGATCGGTGCGGGGCGGCGGGCGCGCGTGGTCACCGGCGACGTCCTCAACATGCACCTGGGGCTATCCAGCGACGAGTACTCGATCCTCACCAACAACGTGACGCACATCTTCCACGCGGCGTCGGCGTCGTTCGCCGGGACCCCGGAGAAGACCGCGTACAACATCAACGTCATCGGGACGCGGAACATGCTCGACCTCGCGTCGGATGCGCGGAACCTCGGCCGGTTCAACCACTTTTCGTCGGCGTTCGTGTCCGGCGGCCGCACGGGCGTCGTCACCGAAGACGAGCTTGACCGGGGCCAGCGTTTCACGGACCATATTCAGCGGACCAAGTTCCTGGCCGAAAAAGAAGTCCGCGCGGCGGCGGACCGCGTGCCGGCCAGCGTATTCCGTCCCTCCATGGTGGTGGGCAACTCGATTACCGGCGAGGTGGACCGGCTCGAGGGTTTCTATTCGTTCGTCAAGCTCATCTTGACGCCGGGTTTCAACCTGCCCCTGCCGGTTCCGCGAAGGGGGGCGGCGCCGCTCAACGTGGTCCCCGTCGATTTCGTGACCGAGGCGGCGCTCCACATCGCCGACAGGGACGACGCGGCCGGAAAGACGTTTCACCTCGTGGACCCGAACCCGCTCCCGGTGAGGAAGGTCCTCGAGATGATCGCAAAAAAGGCCGGGCGCCCGGGGCTTTCGATCGTACCGCTGCCGGGGCGCGTCACCGAGATCCTCTCGAAGGTCAAATGGGTGTCGCGGCTGTCCCCCGCGTACGTCAACGCCACGGACATCCTGGGGCGGTTCACAATCTACAACTGCTCCAACACGATTGCGGCGCTCAAGGACTCGGCGATCACGTGCCCGTCGTTTGACGGTTACGCCGACAGGATGTTGGACTTTGTGAAGGGAAGCCTGTCGCGGCAGAAGGAGGCCGAGGCCGAGAAGGCGCTCAAGGATCCGCTGGCGTGACGGAACATGGACGGTGAGGGCGTGTTGGTGCTTTCGGCCCCCGGCGGGCTTGCCCGCCGGAGCCGCAGACCTGTGGGAGAAAACGGCGACAAGCGGTCATTTACCGGCAGACAACGTATGGCGCAAAGCAAAGTGAAAGGGAACAAATGAACACACGGACGCTGGCGTCGATCATCGTTCTGGGATTCGTCATCCTCGGGGTCGCGGGGTGCGCGATATGTCACGGGCAGAAGGGGGCGGGACAGGAGGTCGATTTGGCAAAAGTCCCACAAGTCGAGACGCCCGCGCCGCCGGCGCCGGCCGGGAAACCCGCCGAGGCCGCACCGGCCGGGAAACCCACAGACGCCGCGCCCGCCGCGCCGGCCGAGAAAACTCCAGATGCGAAACCGGCCGAGGCGGGCGCCGGGCAGCCGCCGGCGAAAGCCGCCGAGGCGTTCCCCGGCTACAAGCCCAAGGACACGCCCGACACCGTTCTGGATTATCGTCCGCGTTTGCGCGAGAAGGTCGATTCGCTGCCGGCCGCGCACATTCCGTCGCTGCCGGTGCTTCTCAAGCTGCTCGAGAAGACGAAGAAGGACGCCGACAAGAACCCCGGACAGTGGACCGAGGGGCGGGTCATGCTGGGCGCAAACGCCAAGGAGTACGTCCCGTCGGACGACGAACTCCTCGCCGCCGAGATCGGCGACCGGATCGAGAAGGTCATCAAACACCCGGGCTGGACGAGCCAGGTCCGCGTCGTGCTCAACATGGCGGCGGTCAAGGTCGGGGCCGTGACGTTCAAGAGGTTCGGCTTCCGGCACTCCGACGTGATGGGCTCGGGCAGGTTCTTCTACGCCACCGGCCCGGACGAAGTCACGGTGGAATTGCCGCGGTAGGGCCACCCGCGCGGCTATGCCCCGCCTCCCGCCCGTCGTTCCCGGCCCTGCCGGCCCTGCGTACCTGGCACGCCTGCCCACCCCAGCCGTGACGGGGAGATCCACGAATGATGCTGACGAACCGGCGGCGAGCCACCGGGCCAAAACCGTTACTCTCCTGCCCACCGCCGCGCGATCGTCCCGAACCCGATGACCGCCGGCCCCTCGCGAAGCGTGAACGTGGCTCCAGGCACGGCCGCGGAGTATTCAAACCCGGGCTGCCAGTACACAAGCGCCATGGTCACGGTGGTGGGGACCCCCGGCTCGACGTGCTCGGGACCGTCCGTGAAGGCGACGCCCAGGTATTCCTCGGTGCAAAGATTGGTTTCCGTGACGATCGCTTTCCTTTGTCCCGGGTCGCCGATGACGATGTGCGGCCAGGACTGGCCGGTCCGGAGCATCCCGTCGTACCAATTGCGCCCGCCCTCCGATTTCGGCAGGAATGTGACGGTCGCCTCGATCATCTGTTTTCTCGGCGGAACGAGCACCATGGCCTCCTGGTTGCGTCCGGACCCGAGCCGAAGGGTAGGCGATCCGCGTCGCGGGGTCAACGATCGGGAAATCTCATTCGGTCGGGCGGTTGGTCGCGCCTCAAGTCCCAGAGGCGCGCCGAGCGGGCGTCGAGTCGCCTTCGGGCGTCGCAGGCGTGCCAGGTTCGAAATCCGCCCCGAAATCCGCCCCCGATCCCCCACCCGCGCGGCTATGCCCCGCCTCCCGCCCGTCGTTCCCGGCCCTGCCCGGCCCTGCGTACCTGGCACGCCTGCCCGCTAAGAAGCTTGGGATGAGCGGGGCTGACGTGGCGCGGCGGCTAGCGTGAGTTTACCGTGCTAGCCTGCCGTTGAGGTGGTTCGACCTACCGTCAAGTGACGTTTCCTCTGTGGTTTGCGGCGCTTAGGCCGGTGAGCAGCCTGTTCAGAAGTGTCTACAACAACATATATGCCGAGTGTCTATGTGAGGGTAGCCATTGCTTTGGCCTGCCAGCCGCTTACTCGTCGGTGTTCAGCTCCAAGCATCCCTGCAGGGTCATCCCAGCCAGGGTCGCAAAAAAAGACTTGCATGCCGA
>JACRCP010000400.1 GCA_016218965.1 Deltaproteobacteria bacterium
GTCGGGCATCCTCCTGGCTCCTGGTCAAGGTGTGTAGACAACATCCTTGTACCAAGAGCTGGCGATGCCCTCGATTTTATCTACGAACGCTCAGAAATGACCTTCGGCGGGTTTACCCACACTATTTCCAGAAGAACCAATATTTTTGCAGCATTCACAATGTGATCGCCGGCGGTTTTGTACTTCTGACTTGTTACGGATGGCCCGGAGGCCAAAACAGACTTCTTTCGATAGGAAAGGACGGGACCACACGCTGGAGCTTTTCGATGGACAAGTCCGTGCGTGACTTCACAATTGGTCAAAACGGCGACACGTACCTGGCGGCGTTTGATGCAGGTATCCTGTATTCAATCAGTCCCGGCGGGAAACTTAACTGGGCGTTTGAACGGCCGGAGATCGGACGGTTCGACACACCGGTGGTCGGGGGCGACGGCACGATATATTTGCCCACGCGGCTGGGGTTGTACGCCTTGAACGCCGACGGTTCGTTCAAGTGGGTTGCGGAGCAGGAAGTCCAATTCAGAGACGTGGCTCTTGGACCAAAAGGAGAGATCGTGGCGGTCGGCGTGTGGGACGACGACGAAAGGACCTTCAAACTGTATTCCATCGGTCCGTACGGCGGCACGAAATGGATATACGAAAACGACCCCGACACAATCAGAATAAACCTTTGGTACCCACCCACAGTTGACGCGGACGGGACGATATACATCGGAGATGAAGTGCAAATGACTCAACAGGGTTTTCTCAGAGCCATCAGTGCCGACGGGACCCTGAAGTGGAGATTCGGTGTGTACAACTATGACTACTATGTTGGTGTGATGATCGGCCCCGTTTCGATCGGGTACTGCAACAGGCTCTATTTCGTGGGCAACAACGTGCTGTGCGCGCTGGGCGACGAGGCGCCGGACGGCGGCATGACAGAATGCGTGTACCCGGACGGGGGTGGAGGACGGGACGGCGGGTCGGACGGCGGGTCGGACGCAGGCGTTGAAGACAACGGGGCCGACGCGGCCGGCGTCGAAGAAGACGTTTCGGACCACGGCCCGGACATCGGGTCCACCGACGTTGCTCCGGCAGCCGATGCCGGCGCGGGGGCCGACACGGGCGTACGCGACGCGCGGTATTCAACGGATTCGGCCGCCGAGGTCGTCGTCTCCGCCCCCGGCTGCGGGTGCGCGGCTTTGGGGATGTGATTCATGGAAACCCCCGCGGCATCGGCGCTTCCGCTCGTTCTCATCGGCCAACTGGCCGAGACCCCGTGGCCCAAGGACCGCCACGACGCCCAAAACACGGGCCTGAGCCAGTACACGGGACCCAACAAACCGAACGTAGTCTGCAAACTCGAGCCTGGCAAACTCGAGCCTGGCACCGAAACCTGCTTGCGCCGTACCGGCAGGTGCTCGACTTCCGTCGATCGCTTGAGCGTGATGGTGAAAAGAAAGATGAGCGCCGCGCGGACCTGGCGGTAGGTCTCGCGCGAGATCTTCATCTCTTCCACCATGTGGAGCAGGTAGTGGCGGATCTGGTCCTCGCCCATCTCGGCGGGCGAACGCACGTGGGGCCGGTGTGGGCGCCAGGCATTCAGGTCACAGACGTCGACTGGCCCATTCTCCACATTGCAAATCAGAATGTGTTCCGACGACGAGTTGCGCTGGCCGCGCTCCGAAAGGAAAAAGTGCGGACAGCAGGCGTTTCGTCGTGTATCATGTATCGAAAGCGTGAGCCGGTGGAGGACACCATGAAGACGACGAACCGGTTTGCCTGCCTTTTTGTGCTGGTGGGGCTTTTCTCTCTGGCGATTTCGCAGACTGGGTGCAGTTGCGTCGAGCCGGGCGGCGGCGACGCGACTGAGGGCGCGCCTGCCGCCGGCGTCCGCAAAGAAGCCGTTGTGGCCGGCGTCCTACGCAAGCCGGCGACCGTGGCGCCCGGCCCGCGCTTCCAAGAGCACGTGGCGGTCCCTTCGCACCCGCAGCAGCAGTTCACTGACGACGGGCACCCCCTTGGACTCGATCCCCCTCCTCCCCGCTTTTCGAACGAAGCCCTGGGCTGCCTCAAGGCCTCGGAGGAAGCCCGTCCTCCGAAGTTTTCGTTTGATCCCGCCTACGATCCGAGGCCGCTCGGCTTGGTGACGCCCGTCCGCGACCAGGGGGCGTGCAACGCCAGCTGGGCGTTCGCGACTTGCGCGGCGTTCGAATCGCTGCTTCTGCCCGACGAAACCCGGGACTTCTCCGAAAACAACCTGAAGAACACCCACGGCTTCGACCGCGCCCCGTGCGGCGGCGGCAACTTTTACATGTCGACCGCCTACCATGCGCGGGGTTCCGGGCCCGTCAGCGAGTCCGATGACCCGTACGACCCGGGAAGCGGCGTTTCCCCTCCGGGGCTTGCGAGGCAGAAACAGATCATGGACGTACTGCACCTCCCGGTCCAGCCCAGCAGTTACACCGACTACACCAAGAACCTCGTGCTCCAGTTCGGCGCCGTCGCGGTGGGCATGTACTACAGGAGCGCCGACTACAACCCCGCGACATATGCCTACGTCACCGGCTACCTCGGTCTCAACCTCACAGTCACGATCGTGGGGTGGGATGACACTTTTCCCGCGTCGAACTTCAACTACAACCCGGGTTCGGACGGCGCCTGGATCGTCAAGAACGCATGGGGCACCGGCTGGGGTGATGCGGGTTATTTTTACGTTTCGTACAACGATGCGTCGTTCGGTCAGGTCCCGACGGTCTATGCGGCGGCGGACTCACCGACGAGATTCGACAGGATCGTTGAGTACGATCCCTTCGGCTGGACCGACTCGCTCCCGAACGGCGCGGCTGACGGTTGGGCGGCAAACGTCTTCACCGCCACCGAGACGCTGTTTGTCACCGCCGTTGCGACGTACACTGTCTGGGAGAAGGCGGGGTATTCCGTGTTGATCTACACCGGTGTTGATGCCCTGCCGACGTCCGGAACGCTCGCTGCGGTCTACGCGGGGGCGCAGGAATACTCCGGTTTCCACGTCCTTCCAATCCCCGGGCCGGCGGTGCCGGTTTCGGCGGGCGAAAAGTTCTCGGTCGTCGTGAAGTACAGCCCGACGGGATGCGGGGAGATGATCCCCGTCGAGACGCGGATTGCAGGCTACACGAACGCCGCCGACGCGAATCCGGGAGAGAGTTTTACGTCTTCGGACGGCGTGGAATGGACCGACCTTAACGCGCCCGTCAATCAGTACACGAGCGCGTGCATCAAGGCACTGGCGGTGGTGACGGCGACCTACTGCAACGACAATGATCCGTGCACGGAGGAGGAGTGGGACGGGTCGCAGTGTGTGCACCCTCCGAGCACCGCCCCGTGCGACGACGGTCTCGACTGCACCGAAGACGACGTCTGCGCCTCTTATGAATGTCTTGGCACGCCTGTCGCGGGCAAGTGCGCGATAGGCGGCGTGTGCTACGACGACGGCGAGATCGACCCCTCGGACGATTGCCGCTGGTGCCAGGCCGGTGTCGACCCGCGGCAGTGGCAGCCCCGCCCTCCGGGGACCCCGTGCGTGAGCGGGAATGAATGCGTGAGGGAAGAGACGTGCGATGCCTCCGCGCAGTGTGTCGGCACGGCGGAACCGGACACGAAACAGTGCGACGACGACCAGGGGTGCACGTGGGATGACCATTGTGACGGGGCGGGGACGTGCGCGGGGACCGCCTACTCGTGTCCCGCGCCCGGCCAGTGCGAGGAGTCCGTGACTTGCGACGGGGCCGGAGGGTGCGCCCGCGTGTTCAAGGACCAGGGGACGGCGTGCGGCGACGGTCAGATCTGCACCTGGGACGACGTGTGCGACGGGGCCGGGGGCTGCGCCGGGACCCCGTACACGTGCGAGCCGAACGAATGCCAGTACACGAGCGTGTGCGACGGGACGGGGGCGTGCGCGACGACGTGGAAACCGGAGTACACGTTCTGCACGTCGGACGGGAACGGCTGCACCGACGACGTCTGCCGGAACGGCCAGTGCGTGCATCAGAGCGTGCCGAACAACACTCCGTGCGGCGACGGCAGCCTGTGCACGACGGTGGACAAGTGCCAGGCCGGTGTGTGCGTCGGGAGTGCGCCCGTGCAGTGCCAGGCGCAGGATTCGTGCCACGAGGCCGGGGTGTGCGACCCGCAGACGGGGGAGTGTTCGAACCCTGTGAAGGTCGAGGGGAGCGCGTGCGACGACGGGTCGGTGTGCACGAAGGACGATCGGTGCGACAGCCAGGGCGTGTGCGTTGGGACGGCGTACGTGTGCGGGCCGCCCAACGAGTGCCAGGTGTCCAGCCAGTGCGACGGGCTGGGGGGGTGCATAGTGGTGAACAAGACGAACGGGCTGTCGTGCGGGTCCGACGGGAACTCGTGCACGGACGACGTGTGCCAGGCGGGGCAGTGCGCGCACAAC
>JACRCP010000401.1 GCA_016218965.1 Deltaproteobacteria bacterium
CGAGAGTCAACGCATGACTCGGGGCCACCGTGGGCTGCCAACCCTTCGATGTAAGGCTCTCTCATCCTCTTCTCCACGCCGGTTTATCCCGGCGCACGTCAGACACCGTCACTTGTCACTTGCCCGGCTCTGGCGTAAGGTGGGGGCATGGCAAGACAGAGGCGCCTCCCGACGGCCGCTCGTCGGTCTATCAAGGCCGCATAAGCACACCCAAAACTGCCCTAAAAACGCGGCTGTTCCTTGACACCACGGGCGTTTGCTGGTATCCGTTGCCCTCGCCTTTTCGGGCGTTTCCTGCGAGGACAGGCGGTTGAATCTGTCGGCACTCGGGGAGAATGCGGTTGGCGAACGCAGGCGGACTTGCTCCGCCGGAGAGAGCGGGGGGTCCGGGGGGGACGTAGGCGTAGCGTCCCCCGGTAGAATGCGGTTGGCGAACGCAGGCGGACTTGCTCCGCCGGAGAGAGCGGGGGGTCCGGGGGGGACGTAAGCGTAGCGTCCCCCGGTAGTACGAGCTCGTAGCTCAGCGGTAGAGCGCTGCTCTGACACGGCAGAGGCCGACGGTTCGAGACCGTCCGAGCTCACCAGCAACAGCCCGCGGCCCATTCCCGGTGACGTGCCCGGCCTTTCCGGTCGGCGCCGGCCGAAAGGGGAAGGGGACGTGGTTTTGCCCGAACCCGCCGAGTGCGCGGCAAGGGCGGAGAACTGGTGATTACGGTCCACACAAAAGACCAAGGGTCCATACAGGTTGACGACGGTGCGGCGCTTGGCGAGATAGCGCGGGCGCACGCCGGAAAACAGGCGGGGGTCATCGCCGCCCGCCTGGACGGGAACCTCTGCGACCTATCGGTCAAGCCCGGCGACGGCGCGCAAGTCGAGTTCGTGACCGCCGACTCACCCGAGGGGCTCGAGATCCTTCGGCACTCGACCTCGCATGTCATGGCCGACGCCGTAAAACGGCTCTACCCCGACACAAAGCTCACCATAGGCCCCGCGGTAGAGGACGGTTTCTACTACGATTTTGACACGGCGCACGCGTTTGCGCCCGAGGACCTCCCCAAGATCGAGGCCGAAATGGCCCGGATCATCAAGGAGGATCTCCCGTTCGTCCGCGAGGATGTCTCGCGCGAGGAGGCCGAGCGGCTGTTTTCGGAAAAGGGCGAGAGCTACAAGCTCGAGATCCTGCGCGAGCTCGAACCCGGACCGATTTCGATCTACCGTCATGGGCAGTTTGTCGATCTGTGCCGCGGCCCGCACGTCCCGCGCACCGGCGGCATCAAGGCGTTCAAGCTCATGTCGTTTGCCGGCGCGTACTGGCGGGGCGACGAGCACAACAAGATGCTCCAGCGCCTCTACGGGACGGCGTTTAAGACAAAGGAACAGCTCGACAAGCACGTGCGCCGGATTGAAGAGGCCAAAAAGCGCGACCACCGGAGGCTCGGGCGCGAGCTCGACCTGTTTTCGACCTCCGAAGACGTCGGCGGCGGCCTGATTCTCTGGCACCCCAAAGGCGCGCTGATCCGGAAACTCATCGAGGATTTCTGGCGCGAGCGGCACCTCGAGAACGGCTACGACCTGGTCTTCTCGCCGCACATCGGGCGCGAGAACCTCTGGCAGACCAGCGGGCACCTCGGGTTCTACCGCGAGAACATGTACTCCCCGATGGACATCGACGGGCAGAACTACTTCATCAAGCCCATGAACTGCCCGTTTCACATCCAGATCTTCAGGTCGCGTCAGCGATCGTACCGCGACCTGCCTATCCGGTACGCCGAGCTGGGGACGGTGTACCGTTACGAGCGTTCCGGCGTGCTCCACGGGCTCATGCGCGTGCGCGGGTTCACCCAGGACGACGCGCACATCTTCTGCCGGCCCGACCAGCTTTCGGCCGAGGTCGAGGGTCTCATAGACTTCTCGGTCTACATGCTCCGCTCTTTCGGGTTTTCGGAGTTCGACACATACCTCTCGACCCGCCCCGAAAAATTCGCCGGCGCCCCCGCGCGGTGGGATGCCGCCACCGAGGCCCTCAGGTCGGGACTGGTCGCCAAGGGGCTTCCGTTCCAAGTGGACCCGGGCGAGGGAGTGTTCTACGGGCCCAAGATTGACATCAAGGTCAAGGATTCGCTCGGCCGCGCGTGGCAGTGCACCACGATCCAGGTCGATTTCAACCTGCCCGAGCGGTTCGGGGTCGAATATATCGGCGACGACAACGCGCCGCACCAGCCGTACGTGCTCCACCGGGCCCTTCTGGGGTCGCTCGAGAGATTCTTCGGCGTGCTCACCGAGCACCACGCCGGGGCGTTTCCGGTGTGGCTCAGCCCGGTGCAGGCCGTCGTCATCCCGGTCTCCGAGCGCCACGTCGAGTACGCGCGGAAGGTGCGCGGCGAGGTCGCGGGAGCGGGTTTCAGGGTGCAGGCAGACGAGCGCAACGAGAAGCTCGGTTACAAGATCCGCGAAGGCGAGATGCAGAAGATCCCGTTCATGCTGGTGGTGGGCGACAGGGAGGTTGCGGACGGAGGCGTCTCCCCGCGCACGCGGGGGCGCGAGGACCTGAAGTTCATGACGATCGAGTCGTTCGTTTCGCTGCTCCGGGAGCGGGCCGTTCGGCCGGCTCCGAGGCGCGGCTGACAACACCGCCGCGCGCCGCGCGGCAAACAAGGAGGTACGGACATCGAAAAGGAAATGAGGGTCAACGAGAAGATTCGCATCAGGGAGGTGCGGGTCATCGACGCGGACGGGCAACAACTGGGGATACTCCCCACCGAAGAGGCGCTGCGGCGGGCCTACGACAAGGGGATGGACCTGGTCGAGGTTTCGCCCATGGCCCGGCCGCCGGTATGCAAAATAATGGACTTCGGGAAGTTCAAGTACCAGCAGAAGAAGAAGGACCACGAGGCGCGCAAGCACCAGACGGTCGTCGACCTCAAGGAGATCAAGTTCCGGCCCAAGACCGAGGAGCACGACATAGGTTTCAAAGTTGCGCACATCAAACGTTTCATCGAGGAAGGCTACAAGACCAAGGTGACACTGATGTTCCGCGGGCGCGAGATGGCCCACATGGACCTCGGCGCCGCCCTTCTTCAGAAGGTGATCGGGATGACGACCGAGTTCGCCAAGATCGAGCAGCCGCCCAGGACCGAAGGGCGCAACATGTACGTCATACTCGCCCCGAAGGCGGTGCAGCAACAATAGGGCGGGCGAACCCCAACACAGACGGGAGATCTACGATGCCCAAGATCAAGACCAAACGCGGGGCGTACAAGCGGTTCAGGAAGACCGGCTCCGGCAAGATCAAGAGGAAGCGCGCCTACCACAGCCACATCCTCACGAGCAAGGACCGGAAGCGGAAACGCCGGCTGCGGAAGGGCACGTACGTCGACAAGACCAACGCCGCCAAGATCAAGAGGTTGATCCCGTACGCCTGACGAGAACGCAGGGGCGGGAGAAGGAGCACGACCATGCCCAGAGTCAAAGGCGGACCAAAGACCAAGAACCGGCACCGCAAGGTGCTCAAACAGGCCAAGGGTTACTACGCGGGCCGGCGGACCGGCTTCAAGATGGCCTTGCTCACGCTCCAGCGCGCAAAGGCGTTTGCGTTTTCGGGCCGCAAGGAGAAGAAGCGCGACTTCCGCGCGCTCTGGATCGAGCGCATCAACGCCGCGGTCCGGACGCACGGTCTTTCGTACAGCAGGTTCGTCGACGGCCTCAAAAAGGCGGGTGTGGCGCTCGACCGCAAGGTCATGGCGCAGATCGCCGTTGACGACCCGGCCGCGTTCGGGGCCATCGTGGACGTCGCCCGGCAGGCCGTGAAGGCGTAGCGATCCCGAACGGCCATGAATGCTTTGGAACTGCTCCGCGAGGCCGAGGCGGCGCTTTGGGCCGCAAAGACACCGGCCGAGGTGGAGGCGCTTCGCGTCAAGTACCTCGGCGCGAAAGGCGTGCTCACCGCCATGCTCAAGGAGCTGGGGAAACTCCCCGCGGCCGAGCGCCCCGCGGCCGGGAAGGATCTCAACGAGGCCAAGGGGCGGATCGCCGCCATGGTCGCCCAAGCGGGGGCGCGGCTTGCGTCAGCCGATCTCGACCGGCGCATGAAGAACGAGACCTGCGACGTCACGCTCTCCGGCCGCGCGGTGCCCATCGGGCGGCTCCACCCGCTCACGCAGGTAATGCGGGAGATCGTCGACATTTTCGCCCGGATGGGCTTTGACGTGGCCGAGGGGCCCGAGATCGAGTTCGAGGACTACAACTTCGAAAAGCTCAATATTCCGAAGCACCACCCGGCGCGCGACATGCAGGCGACGTTCTTCATTAACGACGACGTGGTACTCCGGACGCACACGTCGCCCGTGCAGATCAGGACCATGCTCGAAAAGAAGCCGCCCGTGAAGATCGTCGCCCCCGGCAAGGTCTACCGCTGCGACTCGGACATTTCGCACACCCCGATGTTCCACCAGGTCGAGGGCCTGCTCGTGGATCGCGGGGTCTCGTTTTCGGACCTAAAGGGGACGCTCATGGCGTTCGTCCATGCCTTCTACGGACCGCGCACGAAGACCAGGTTCCGTCCGTCGTACTTCCCTTTCACCGAACCGTCGGCCGAGGTGGACATCGAGTGCGTGACCTGCCGCGGGGCCGGCTGCCGATCGTGCAAGGGGTCCGGCTGGACCGAGATCCTCGGTTCCGGAATGGTGCACCCGCAGGTCCTGAAAAACGTCGGGTACGACCCCGAGATGTACACGGGGTTCGCGTTCGGGATGGGCGTCGAACGGATCGCGCGCCTGCGCTACGGGATCGACGACCTGCGGCGTTTTTTCGAAAACGACGTGCGGTTTCTGAGGCAGTTCTGATGATCATCTCGTACGAGTGGCTCAGGGAATACGTCGAGGCGCCGGACGTGCGCGAGGTCGCCGACCGCCTCACGATGGCAGGTTTCGAGGTCGAGGCGGTCCGGAACCCCTTCGATGACATGACGGGCGCGCGCGTGGCGCGGGTCGCGTCGATGTCGCCGCACCCAAAGGCGGCCGGTCTTTCGGTCTGTGATCTCGATGCCGGCACCGACAGGCCCGTGGTCGTGTGCGGCGCCGTCAACGTCAAACCGGGCGATCTCGTCCCCTGGCTTCCACCCGACGCCATCACTGCAGGCGGAAAGAAGGTCGAAGAGGCGTCGATCCACGGCGTCCTTTCGCGCGGGATGCTCGCGTCGGGCGAGGACCTCGGGATCGAGGCGTCATCGGCCGGGATCTATGTCCTCCCTCCGGGTCTCACCCCGGGCGAGATACTCGCCCAGGCGCTCGGAAAGGGCGCATGCGTGCTCGATGTCAACGTGACCCCCAACCGCGGCGACTGCCTGTGTCACGTCGGGATCGCCCGCGAGGTCGCCGCGATCTTCGGCCTGCCGCTCAAGACTCCGTCACCCGCGCTCACAGAAGCCGAAGAGTCCGCTTCCGCCGCGATCTCGGTTTCGGTCCGCGACGCCGCCGGGTGTCCCCGGTACCTCGCGCGCGTCCTCCGCGACGTCACCGTCGGGCCCTCTCCCGGCTGGCTGGTGCGCCGCCTCGCCGCCGCGGGGGTCCGGGCGATCAACAACGTGGTCGATGCCACCAACTACGTGATGCTGGAGCTCGGGCACCCGATGCACGCGTTCGACTCAAGAAGGATACGCGGCGGCACGATCGTGGTGCGGCGCGCCGGGGAGGGGGAACGCATCATCGCCATCGACGGCGTCGAGCGGGGCCTCCGCCCGGAAGACCTGGTGATTGCCGACGGGGAAGGCCCCGTGGCGGTCGCGGGGGTCATGGGCGGCGAGCGCTCGGGAATCGGCGGCGACACAAAAGACGTCGTCCTGGAGTGCGCGTCTTTCGAGCCGCGGGGCGTGCGCAGGACGTCGTCGCGGCTGGGGCTTTCGTCCGAGTCGTCGTACCGGTTCGAGCGCGGCGTGGACCCCGCGGGCCTCGAGCGCGCCGTGGACCGGTGCGCCGAGCTCATCGTCGCGTCGTGCGGCGGGCGGGTGCTCAAGGGGAGGGTGGCCGGCGGCGGGCCGGTGCCCCCGCGGCGCACCGTCCGGTTGAGGCCCGCGCGTCTGGCGGCCGTCGCGGGGGCGACAATCCCGGCCGGCGATGCGTTGCGAATCCTCGCGGCCCTGGGCGTCGAGAAGACAGAAGGGGACGCCGATTCCATCGAGTTCTCGGTTCCGACCGCGCGACCCGATCTTGTGCTCGAAGAGGATCTCATCGAGGAGGTGTTGAGGCTCTGGGGGTACGACCGCGTGACGCCGACGCTCCCGGCAAACAGGGAGTTCTGCGCGCCCGAACGCGCCGGGCGGGACCTTTGCGCCGCTGTTCGTGCCTCGATGACGGCGGCGGGGTTCCAGGAGATCATCAGCTACTCGTTTGTCGCACCCGGCTCGCTCGACGTGCTCGGCATTCCCGGCCGGCCGCTCCCCATCCGAAACCCGCTCTCCGATGAACAGTCGGTGATGCGGATGTCGCTTCTGCCCGGGATCCTTTCGGCCGCGAGCCACAACGTGCGGCGGCGGCAGAAGTCGCTTCGGCTCTTCGAGCTTGGCCGGGTCTTCGTGCCCGTGGCCGGCGCCGCTCTCCCGGACGAGCCGATCCGCCTTGCGGGGATCGTGCTCGGGCGGCGCGAGGAACGCTCGTGGACCCACCCCGAAACCGACGCGGACTTCTACGACGTCAAGGGGGCCGTCGAGTCGCTCTGCGCGGCGCTCAAGGCGGGCCCGTTGGCGCTCGGCCGCGACGGGCTCCCGGCCCACCTGCACCCGGGGCGCGGGGCGACGGTCAACATTGGAGGCATCCCGGCCGGATCACTCGGGCAGCTCCACCCGGGCATTAGCGCCAAGCACGACCTCCCGGAGGCGGCATTCGTCTTCGATCTGCTCGTTGATGCACTCACAAGGGCATCAGCCGGCGCCGGCGCATTCAGGCCTTACGCCGATTTCCCGGGGGTCGAGCGCGACATGGCGTTTTTGGTCGACAACTCCGTCCCGGCCGGGGATCTCACGGCCGAGATCGCGGCCATGCGGATCGCCGAGGTCGAGGGTGCCCGCGTGTTCGATGTCTACACGGGGCCCCAGGTCGGCGAAGGCCGCAAGAACGTGGCGATAGGCATCTGCTACCGCGCCGCCGATCGGACGCTTACGGACGCCGAGGTCGATGCGATCCACGCCCGGATCGTCGCTGAGCTCAACGAACGGTTCGGTGGGAGGTTGAGATGACCAAGCACGAGATCGTCGAGTACCTTCACGACAAGATGGGGTATCCCAAGACCGAGATCGAGGAGATCGTGGACGAGACGTTTGCGATCATGAAAAAGGTCGTGCTCACCGAGGGGAAGGTGAAGCTTTCGGGTTTCGGGAACTTCGAGGCGAGGTACCGGAAGTCCCGCCGGGGCCGCAATCCGCAGACGGGCGAGCGCATGGTGATCGCCGGAAGGCGGTCGCTGGTGTTCAAGCCGTCACCGGCACTTAAAAAATCGGTGAACAAGTGATATACATGGCCCGATGGGCAAGACCGAGGCACAAAGACAGTTCTTCGCCGAGGAAAAGCTCTACTACACCATCGGCGAGGCGAGCAGGATCGTGGGTGTCAAACCATTCGTGCTCCGTTACTGGGAAACCGAGTTCCCCGCGGTGCGCCCGCAGAAATCCCGCGCCAACCGTCGGCTCTACCGCCGGGCGGACATCGAGCGCCTGCTCGCCATCCGGCACCTACTGTACGAAAAGAAGTTCACCATACCCGGTGCGCGCAGGCACATGGCCGAACAGGAGGCGGGTTCTGCGCCTGACCTTTCGTTCCTGAAGAGCACCCGGGAGGAGCTTGCCGCCGAGGTAAAAAGGGGTCTCCACGAGATCATGGACATCCTGCAAAAGAAAGCGAACGCAGGCGGATTCACTCCGCCGAAGTGAGCAGGGGGACCGGGGGAGAAGTTCGCGCAGCGATCCCCCGGGAAAAAGGTCCGTCTGATTTCTTGACGGACCCCGGTTTTCTGCGATACTTGGCGAGGTAAGGGGGACAGGAGACACTTCTATGGCCGTCCAGACCAGGACCACGACACAAC
Source organism: Deltaproteobacteria bacterium (assembly GCA_016218965.1). Lineage (GTDB taxonomy): Bacteria > Myxococcota > SpSt-1050 > SpSt-1050 > JACRCP01 > JACRCP01. Next base: position 8,071 of record JACRCP010000401.1, read on the forward strand.
TCAAGACACTGACCTCCATGGAGGAGAAGGTCTACCGCATGCGACGGGGCGCCGTACTCGACCCCGATGACGAGCTCGAATCGAAGGCCGCCGACAACCCGCGCCTCGCCGCCCAGATAGCCGACGTCGAACGGGGGATCTTCGCGAAACTCTCCACCATCGCCCGACCCGGCCGCGCCGACCCGCCGGTCAAGACCAAGATCATCGCCTCGCTCAAGGCCAGGAAGTAACGCCACCCGGGCGCCAGTCGGACTTGCCCGGGTCGAAACCGGCCCCTATCGCGGTTTTGCGTCCGGGCCGAAGCGGACTATCTTTTGGAACCTGCCGACGCGGCGGGCGATCTGGCCGTGCGTCACGCTCTGGAGGCGCGACGTCCCCACCCCCTCGACGCAGAAGCTCGCCAGGGTGCTTCCGAAGATGACGGCGCTCCGAAGGGTCTCGTGGCGGGAGTTCCCGCGGCCGGCGATGTACCCGATCAGCCCGCCGGCGAACGTGTCCCCGGCGCCCGTGGGGTCCATGACCTCGGTGGTGGGGTACGCCGGCGCGCTGAACACGTTTGGACCTTCGAACAGGAGCGCCCCGTGCTCGCCCTTCTTGACGATGACGATCCGCGGTCCCATCCGCATGAGGGCGCGGGCGGCCCGCACGAGGTTGTGTTCGCCCGAGAGCTCGCGCGCCTCTTCGTCGTTTAACACCAGCAGATCGACCCGCCTGAGCGTCTTCTTGAGCGCGGGCAGTTCGCCGCGAATCCAGAAATTCATCGTGTCGGCGACCACCAGCCCGGATTCCTCCATCTGGCCCAGCACCTCGAGCTGAAGGGCGGGGTGGATGTTGCCCAGCATCACCCAGCGCGACCGCCGGAAGGCCGCTGGAATCTTGGGCGAGAAATCTGCGAATACGTTCAGGTCGGTGGCGAGTGTTTCGCGCGAGGAGAGGTCACTCGCGTACTTTCCCTCCCAGTGAAACGTGTCGCCGCAGGCATCGACTTCGAGACCCGAGGTGTCGACGCGGTGGTCCCCGAGCATTCTCGTCGCACGTCCGGGCCAGTCCCGCCCCACGACGCCGACCAGGCGCACGGGCGCAAAGTGGGATGCCGCGAGCGAGGCGAAGGTCGCCGATCCGCCGAGGACCTTCGGGTGCGAACCGCTCGGCAGGTGCAGCGTGTCGAACGCGACCGAACCGACGACCAGTACCGGGGAAGCGCTCATGACTTCCCCTTTCCGAAATACCGGGCGCACAGAGGCGCAAGCCGCCGCCGCATGGCTGCCGGGACCCTGGCGCGGGAAGTGAGTATCGCGCCATCGAGAGCCCTCGAAGCGGGGCTCTCCGCCGGATCGGGAAGAAAGGTGACGGCCCGCCGGATGATCTCCTTGGCGAGCGCCACGTTCTTTTCCATGACCGAAAGAATCGCCTCGACCGTGACCGGCGCCTCAGTCACGTGCCAGCAGTCGTAGTCGGTCGGTAGGGCGATCGTCGCGTACGGGAGTTCGGCCTCGCGCGCGAGTTTGGCCTCGGGCATGTTGGTCATTCCTATGACGTCCACGCCCCACGACCGGTAGAGGTTCGATTCGGCCCTTGTCGAGAACTGCGGGCCGTCGATCACGATGTACACGCCCCCGTCATGAACGCGGGCGCCCGCATCGGTTGCCGCGCAGACGAGGGCGGATCTGAGCGCGGGGTCTACGGGGTCCGAGAACGCGACGTGCGCAACGGCGCCGGCCTCGTCGAAAAACGTCGAGGCGCGGAAGCGCGTGCGGTCGATGAACTGGTCGGGCAGGACGACGTCGCCGGGGTGTATGTCCTCCTTCATCGACCCGACCGCCGAGACGCTCACGATCTGGCCCGCACCAATCATCTTGAGCGCCATGACGTTCGCCCGGTAGTTGATCCTGTGCGGCGGGATCGTATGGGCGCGCCCGTGCCGCGGGAGGAACGCCACATCAACTCCTTCCAGCACTCCGGTGACGATCTTGTCCGAAGGCGCCCCGAACGGCGTCCGGACCGCGACCTCCTTGACCTTCTTCAAGCCCTCGATCGAATAAAGCCCGCTCCCGCCGATGATCCCGACTTTCACCCGTGTCATGCGTCAGACCTCCCCTGAAACACCCCATTCCGAGACACAGGACTTTTACCACAGAGTTTTCAGAGAGCACAGAGAGAATTCTGCGACGGGTCGCGGCCTGCCAATGGTTGCGGCCGTTCTATCCAAAACGAGCATGCCCTTGGACCAGCATTTCTCCTGGACCTCTACGAGACCATATCCAAGGTGATAGCCGCAGTACGTTTCGTCGCGTGCCGGCGTGCCGCGGGTGGACGGCATCACCTCGACGTGCTTCAAAGGTACTTTGGCGCCTTCGTGGAAACGGGTGTCGGCACCCGTCATCCATGGATCGGCCGGTGAGGCTTCCGCGCCGCCGGCATGCCCCAAGGGGGCATCAAATTGCAGCCCTGGGTTGCGTGAGGTCAGGTTACAACCCGCCCGCCACGATCTTCGCGAGCGCAACCACGGCGAACGCGAGGGGCAAGGGTGTCAGGGAGGGGCAAGGGTGTGGAGGGGCAAGGGTGTCAGGTACGAGGGGCAAGGGTGTCAGGTACGGAATCGGGCCGTTGGCGGTCGGTTTCTGCCTTCGGTGATGCCACACACCTCGTCTCGTTTTCAGCGGTTTCTGCCTGCCTGCCGTGAACTTACAAGAACAGTCTACCTGTTGGCATGGGCCTTGTAAACCTCCCCGCCGCGCCTTCGGCTCGCGTCCATTGTTTGTGCCTGTTGTCTGTGCCAGGAGGTCCCAGTGCCCCGAAAACCTCGTCCCGTCGCCCCCGACACCGTCTATCACGTCACCTTGCGGTGCAACAACAAGGAACTCCTGATCAAGACCCGCAAGGACCTCGAGTCCGTCCTCTGCGTCGTCGCCCACTACAAGCTCGAGTACAAGTTCAAGTTATACGGCTACTGCGTCACTCGTGCTACGTAGCGTGCCGCTACTACGCAGAGTAGCATGAACTCCCACGCCTTCATCCTTCGTAGTACTACGGAGAACGGGCACCTCGTGA
>JACRCP010000394.1 GCA_016218965.1 Deltaproteobacteria bacterium
GACGTTCCCCGGACGGCGGAAGCTCAGGCAACGGCGGAATCGGTGGAAGCTCGTTCATCTCGGATATCATCTATTCAGCCACCGAATGCCCAAGTCAAGAAATCTGCAAGCGCTTCGCCACCACTTTTTGAGAAGTTACGCACACATCTTCATTGCACGAGAACAGCAGTGTCGCTGAAACCGAGTTGGTCACCTGTGGCGGTTTCGGGTCGTCGATCGTCACTACGGGCGCCGCGTGATCGTATATGACCGTCATCGCTTCGAGATCGGTTTCGTACGCGTGATCATTCGACAGTTTTAGGTACACGGTCCGTTGGCCGTCCGTATCGCCAAGGACGCTGTTCAGATCCCAGGGGAGGGAGTACTCGCCTGACGACGTCCGGTCGCCAATCGTGAAATCCTCTCCGCTGCCGAACGTCGGCTCGTTCGATATCGAGACGGTCTCGGCGTTTTCGGCGTGGTAATGAATCGTGACGTTTGAAACCGTCACAAAGACACCGTTTCTGACCTCCGCAATGCGCGGTGCAATCGGCGCCGGAGTGCCGTCGTTTTTTCTCCCGGGGGCGGGTTTGAGGGGGACGGCCACTTCAACGATTGTGGTTTTGTCGGCCTTCAGCGTGAACTCCTTGGACTTGCCGAAATAGACGACTTGGGTCTTTTGGGCGGTCTTTTCGAAGATCTCGACGGTCAGGGTGTAGGGCCGTTCGTAGTTGAGGCCGTCAAATGTCAGCTCGGGCGTGCCGGACGCGAGGGGGACCTCGCCGTTGTCGTTCACCTGCGAGCCGTCGGGCAGCCAGTTCAGCACGGCGCGGGCGTACAGGGTGAGCGTCGGGGAGGGTTTTACGCCTTCTGGCCAGACGAAGTTCACGGTGAACATGCCGGGGGATTTTTTGAGGTCGCAGGCGGATGCGGCCAGGATCCACGGCAGAACGACCAGCAGGATGTTCGCCAGCAGTCTTCGATGCATCGTCCCCTCCCGAACGGCTTCAGGCTTCAGGCCTCAGACTTCAGGCCGCCGCGCCGTCAAGCCGGCGCGAACACAAGGCGGCGTCAAGCCCTTCGACAGGCTCAGGGTCTACCGCCGCACTCCAAGACGCCATTACAGCCTACCGCGGTCCGTTGTCCGTTGCCCGTTCGGATCACGGATTACCGACCACGGATCACGGACTACGGATTACGGATCACGGATTTCGTCTGCCACGCCTTCACCGGGCCTTGTTTTTCGTAGCCTTTGAGATCGACTTCGCGCCACTCTCCCGCTGGTTTGAGCGTGACGACCTTGTACGTCTCCTCGGACATCAGGATGCCGTTGCGCTGGCATTCCTTCTCGAGCCTTGCCGCAAGGTTCACCGCGGCGCCGACCGCCGTGTATTCGACATGCCCTTTTCCGCCCAGGTTTCCGATGAACACGTGCCCCGTCGCGACGCCTATCCGGACGTTCAAGTCCGCCCCCCCTGTAAGCTCCTTCCACTTGGGGTTGATCTCCTCGATCGTCTGCTGCATGTCGAGGGCGCACACGATCGCGTCGTCGGCGTGCCGATCCGATGCCTTGGGCGCGCCAAAGAGGATCATCAGACCGTCGCCGTTGATTTTGTCCACGTAGCCCTTTCGCTTGAGCGCGATCGCCACCATGTTGTCAAGGTAAAACCTGAGCGACTTGTTGATCTCCTGCGTGTTTAGGCGGTTCGAAAGAGTCGTGTACCCGGCGATGTCCGAAAACAGGATTGTGATCTCCCGGCTCTCGGCGTGGTCGGATTTGAGCGCCGTCCCGCCGGTCTTTTTGAGCCATTCCAGAACTTCGGGCGAGACGTAAGAGTCGAAAGCCTGGTTGAGCATCTTGTTAAACGAGATATACCGCCACAGGGCAAACGACCCGGCCGAGACGGCGCCGGCGAAAAACGGGAGGACCGCCGGGACCGGTGCAGCGAAAATCTGCCCCGTGCGGAAGACGAGCGCCTCCGCGGCGAACGCGGCCGGCGCGACTAGCCCCGCGCCCGCAAACAGCGTCCGGGCCTTCCCGGCCGCCGCAAGGAAACCCCCCAGGGCAAGAAGCGACGCGACGGCCAGTGTCCAGTTTTCAATCGGCGAGATCTTCACGCCGGCCAGCAGGGCGTCCACCCGGTTGGCGTGGACGGTGATGAGCGGCTCGCTTCGCGCCCACGGCGTCGGCCCGAAATCGCCAAGGGTCGGATCGGTCGGGCCCACGAGCACGAACCTCCCGCCCGCGAACGCGCGAAGCCTGCCGGCCCCTTCTCCACCGCCGGCGTGCATGACCAGTTCGCCAAACGACATCCGGCGAAAATCACGGTATGCCCTTAGAAAAGGCACGACCTCAGGATGGGCGCAGCGGGATGCATCGGGTGCCTTTTTTGCCACCATCGACGAGAAATCGGCGATGCAGCCGTCGTGAACGGGGACGCACGGGATGAGCGTCCGGAAGGCGCCGTCCACCGAGGGATCGACGTGGACGTGTCCGACGCGCAGGCCCTCGACAGGCGCATCGGGGAGAAGCTGCTTGAGGTGCGAGCGGGGTTTTTTTTGGGGGCACGTCACGATGCTTCGCGGAGGACTCGACGACGGAGCCGGCACGCCGCCTTCTTCGGTCATCACGAATGACGCGAGGACCGCATCAGTGGAACGCGCGGCCGAGGCGAAAATGCCTTCTTTTGGCGCGGAGTTGTCGCCGCCTTCGAGAGCGTCGCTCCCGGCCCCCTTCCCCTCGGAAACAAACACGTCGAACCCGATCCCCTCGGCGCCGGCCTCTTTGAGCGCGTGCAGCGCGGCGGCGAAAAGTTCCCTCGGCAGAGGCCAGCCCAGGTCCTCGGAAGCCGCGGCGTCGATCTCAACGATGGCCACCTGCGACGGCGGGGATGGAAGAAGGTTCCGCTGAAAAACGTCCAGAACGGCGAGGTCGAGCCTTTCGCCGAATCCCAAAAGGCATACCGCCAGCCCGGCGGCCCCGCCCGCGAGTCCGATGGCGGCTCGCCAGACCAAATCCGGCTTTTTCATCTTCCGCAGCCGAATCAAGGTACGCACGGTTATGGCGCGCTGCTCAGTCATTTGCCGCCGCCCAGAAAAACATCAGCGCCGCCGCATCAAGACCGACCGCGGGTTTTCCCTTGCGCCCGCCGACCGGGGCGATCTTGATCTCGCGGGGTTTCTTGTTCTGCTGCTTCTTCTTGATGAGATCCTTGGCCTTTTCCAGTGCCTCTTTCATCTTCTTCTTGGCCTCCGCTTCCCGCGACGCCTCGTCGCCGAGGCCGGTGCCGCCGTGGTCGAGGAGCATGTCGGCGACTGAGGCCGGAAGCGATTCGAGCGCGGTTTCGGCGACGGCGGCGGCGGCGGCAACGTCGTCGCCCCGATCCGGCTCGAGCGCAAGCATGGCGTTGAGATTGTAACACGCCTCTGCGCGGCCTTTTGCGCAAAGACCGGCGCTCTCGTTTATCCCCGCCGCCCTCTCTCCCGCGAGCCACGCCACAAGCGGGGCGGCAAGCGGCTGCCCCTTGACCGAAGCCCTTTCGATGCCCGGCGCCGAGCCGCCGGGCAGTTGCGATGCCAGCGCCTTCGACCAGGCCGGGACGTCGCCCTTGACGTGCGCCGCGAGTGCCTTGAGCGCCGAATCCGCACCAGAGACCGCTGCGGCATCAGGTTCCATTGTCCCTCCTGCGCCTCCCTCCGGGAGCGGCGGATACTGCCTCCACGCCGCCCGCGTCCTGAACGCTGCCGCCTTGCCCTTCTCCCGTCCCGCGACCTCGACCCCCTTTTTCCATGCCTCCGCGAACCCGCTTCCAATGGCCGTCGCCTCCAGAGGGATAAAGAGCGCGCCGTCGACGTTGACGAACGCCGCCTTCGGGAGACCCAGCGGCAGGTGCCCGCCCGAAAGCGCTCCGCTTTCGACGCCCAAAAGCACATGACTCGGCGTGATGATGATCGCCGTCGCGAGGCCGACGGACTCGAAAAGCGAGGCCAGAAGAACGGTGAGGTCATCGCAGTCGCCCGCCCCGCGCGCCATCGTCTGCGCCGGGGATTGAACCGAGTCGATGCTGTTCCCGAAATTCGTCGCGACCGAATCGGCGACGTACTGCAGAGGTTTGTGCCACAGGGCGTCGAAGATCGCCCCGGCCTGGGCGATCTTCTTGTGCGCCGCACCGGCCGGTTTGGCGAGCGAGAGCGCCTTTGTCGCGACCGCGCGGACCGTCGGGTTTGACGCGTCGATGAATGACGCTACTGAGAGCGGCTCGGACCAATCTATGGTCTCCCTCTGGTGGACGATGAGCGGGGCGAACGCATCGGTCTTCCCGTAGGTTTCGCCCGTGCGGTAGGTGACGGCGGCTGCAAGCTGGAGGTACTGCGTGCCCGACTCGGACCCCTTCGGAAGCTCGGAGAGTGTCACAGGGACTGCCGCCGCCTTTCCCGGCGCTATCTCGGCGACCTTGACGGACGAGACTACCGCGTCCTTGAGCAAAAACCGCACCTCGGCATCGGTGACTTTTTGCCGCCCGGTGTTTCGGATAGTGAGGTTTCCGATCCCTTTCTCGCGGTAAACCGGAAGGCGCGCCGGAAAGACCTGAGCGGCCTCAAACGATTCGACAACGAGGCCGCGCGCCGCGGCGACCTCGGCCGCTCCCGCCGACAACCCGAGGCGCGCCAGCGTCTCCTTCTTTGAAAGCGCGGCGCGGTAGGCGGCGTCGAGTTTCAAGGCTGACTTTTCGACGGCACCAATCGGGTCTTTTGCCGTGCCGATCGCAGTCGCGACGGGTTTCCCGTCCGATGAGGCGACGATCTCCAGAGTCGAGAGCCACTCGCCCTTTGCCTGCGAGAGCGAAGCGATCAGCATGAGCGGCGTGCCGGCCTTTTTGAGATCGGCGGCCTTGCGGGTCCTTCCCGCGCCCTTGAGATCTTTCTCCCCAATCTTCTCGACGGAGGTGACGTCGAGACAGCCGATGTTGCCGAGGTAGGACTTGATGACCTCCGGGCCGCGCTCGGCCATCATCCCCGCGGTCGTCTTCCTGCCCGCGCCGGGCGGGGGCACGAAATAGACGGCTGTGGATCGCGTAAATGCCCGGTCGAAGTTGAACTCGGCGTGGATGACGCGCTCGGTCGCGTAGGCAACCTTGAGATTGACGGCCCGAGACGACTCCAGCGCCCCGGCGAGCCTCTTGAGATTCTCGCCGCCCTTCCCCGAGAGCGCGAATTTTGCGTACTCGTCCTTGAACATGAGCATGCGCGCCCCCGTAACGCCGGGGAACTTTGAGAGCGCCTCGGACATCTTTTCGGCGGCGGCGCGGTCCCTGAGTTTTGCGACAAAGAGA
>JACRCP010000396.1 GCA_016218965.1 Deltaproteobacteria bacterium
CGATTTGCTACCCGGAAGCGGTTGCCGGTGTGGAAATCTGACCGCCATGATCCGATTGGCTCACGGCGGAACCGTCACGTTGTCACGAGCGCTGACAACGCGCATGTCCGCGAACAGGGGGTTCTTACGGAAGGATCAACAAATTGCCCGACGGGTCAGCAGAAACGGAGTCCCCGCCATCGATCCTGTTCGAACCGAACTTTTTTGCTCCATAGATGGTGGCCCGATTCATCATGTTTCACGACATAGGCATCGCTGTTGCCGACGCTGACAAACCGTTCGCCGCCGAAATCGACGGTATCGTCGAACGACCCGGTCAAAAAGACGTTGCCCCGAGGGTCACTGGAAACCGAATTTCCCCATGCAGACCCGGTCGATTGAAAATGTTTGCTCCACAAGTGGCCACCATTCGCGTCGAATTTGGCGAGACAGATGCCCGGTGCGACACCGGCTACGATCAGGTCCCCACCTCCGAAGTCCATTGTCCCCTGGCAGGCCGCGGTCAGAAATACACTCCCGGAGGTGTCAGCCGAAACGGAGATGCCTTCATCCCAATCGAATGATCCAAAAGACCTGCTCCAAAGATGGTCGCCGGCTGCGTTGTATTTCGCGAGGAAGGCATCAGAGCTTCCCGCACTGGCGAGTTCCCCCCCGCCGAAGTCCACTGTTGCCTGAAAAAAACCCGTTACGAACAGCGGCCCCGGGGCACTGGGGGTCAGACACTGGCAGTTGGCACATAGATCCCAAGTCTCACGACCTGGGCCAACACTGTGCTGCCCGCGGCGGGCTTCCGGGGGCGAAATTCCTTGACGAAAGCGGACCATCTGGCATACAAACTGCCCTCCACCCGGCCCCCCGGGGACCGACCAAAGGAGCTCTTTCCATGGCAGGCAGGGACCCCATCAGGAACATATCGGTGATCGGCTACGACGGCGCCGGCAAGACCGCGTTCACAGAGGCGCTGGCGCGCCTGGGCGCCCCCGATCGCGCGAGCAAGGACGGCTCGACTTCGCGGCTGGACCATGAACCGGAGGAAGGCAAGCGCAACTTCTCGGTCACCACCCACGTCACCCACCTCCAGTGGAAAGGCCTCACGATCAACGTGCTGGACACGCCCGGCTTCTCGAACTTCCTGACCGAGACCGCCAACATGGCGTCCATGACCGAGGCCGCGGTGATGGTCTGTTCGGCGACCGGCGCCGCCAAACACCTGACCGAACGTTTCTGGTTCATCGCCGAGGACGCAAAGCTGCCGGTCGCGTTTTACGTGAACCGCATGGACACCGAAAGCGCCAGTCTCGCGAACGCGGTCAAGGGGATCGAGGCCGAGATCCAGGCGCGGGTGGTGGTGTGCCAGCTCCCCGTCGGCACCGACTCGCTGCACCGCGGTGTCGTGGACCTTTTCACCGGCAAGGCGTGGATCATCGAGGGCGCGTTCGGGAAGATGGGTGAGAAGGACGTCCCGGCCGACATGAAGGACGAGGTCGCGACCTACCGGACCCAGCTCATCGAGTCGATCGCCGAATGCGACGACGAGCTGCTCAACAAGTACCTCGAGGGCACCGAGCCGACGCCCGCGGAACTCGAGGCCGCCTTCGCCAAGGGGTTCGCCGCCCGCAAGATCTTCCCGCTTTTCTGCGGATCGGCCAAGAAGGGCACGGGGTTGGGCCTCCTCCTTGACTGCGTCGCGCAGTCGTTCCCCGCCCCCAATGAGCGGGCCGAGTGGGTCGGATCGGATCCAAAGGGCGGCCAGGCCATCATGCGCAAGCCGCTCGCCTCGGAGCCGTTCTCGGCGCTGGTGTTCAAGACGACCATTGACCGCTTCACCGGCAACGTCTCGTTTCTACGCGTGGTTTCCGGGACGCTCACTACCGACATGGCGGTCTACAACCCCGCGAAGAGGGTCGAAGAGAAGTTTGCCGGCCTCGCGAAGCTCGACGGGAAAAACCTCGTCCCCGTCAAACAGGCCGCCGCCGGAGACGTCGTCGCCCTGACCAAGCTCAAGGAAACCCAAACGGGAAACACCCTCTGCGATTCCGCCAGCCCCGTGCTGCTCTCACCGTTCGGCGCGCCGAAACGCGTCATGTCGGTCGCCATCAAGCCAAGAAACAAGGCCGACGAGGACAAGATGGCGCAGGGGATCCTCAAGCTGGTCGAGGAGGACCCCGTCCTCGAGTACTCGCGGGACCCCGTCACCAAGGAGGCAATCCTTGCGGCCATGGGGCAGGCGCACATAGAGGTGACCATCGAGAGGCTGCGCCGCAAGTTCGAGGTCGAGGTGTCCTCGTCGCCGCCCAAGATCGCGTACCGCGAGACGGTCAAGGGCAAATCCGAGGCCCAGGGAAAGTACAAGAAACAGACCGGCGGGCGCGGGCAGTACGGCGACTGCTGGCTCAAGATGGAGCCGCTCGCGCGGGGCACCGGGTTCGAGTTTGCCGACGAGATCTTCGGCGGCTCCATCCCCAAGAACTTCATCCCGGCTGTCCAGAAGGGCGTCGAGGGAGCGATGCTCGAAGGCCCGGTGGCCGGGTATCCGGTGGTCGACGTCAAGGTGACGGTCTACGACGGCTCGTACCACGACGTGGACTCGTCGGAACTCGCGTTCAAGATGGCCGGCTCGTTCGGCTTCCAGAACTGCATCGCCGAGGCGAATCCCATCCTCCTCGAGCCGATCATGAAGATCGAGGTGACCATTCCCGAGGAATACATGGGCGACGTCATCGGCGACCTCAACTCCCGCCGCGGGAAGATCCTCGGCATGGAATCGACGCGGCGCGGAAGCACCATCAGGGCGCTAGTCCCGCAGGCCGAGATCCTCACGTACTCGCCCGAACTCCACTCCCGAACGCAGGGGCTCGGTTACTACACCATGGAGTTCTCGCACTACGAGGAGACCCCGCCGCTCGTGGCGGCGAAAGTGAAGGAACAGACCGCCAAGGCCAGGGCTGCAGAGGAAGCGGCGAAGAAGTAGGCACTGCCCGTGCAGGACAAGTTCCACGATCACTGCGGGGTCTTCGGGATCTTCGGCCACGCCGAGGCCGCGAATCTGACCTACCTTGGACTGCACGCCCTCCAACACCGGGGACAGGAATCGGCGGGGATCGTCTCTTCTGACCGCGACCGCCTGTACTCGCACAAGGCGATGGGGCTGGTGAGCGACATCTTCGACGCGCCCCTGCTGGCAACACTCAAGGGCGATATCGCCATCGGTCACGTCCGGTACTCGACGACCGGGGGTTCCCACGTCAGGAACGCCCAGCCGTTCGCCGTCGACTTCTCGCTCGGCTCGATCGCCCTGGCCCACAACGGAAACCTCGTCAACGCCATGGACCTGCGCTACTCGCTCGAACAGCGCGGCTCGATTTTCCAGTCGAGTATGGACACCGAGGTGGTCGTGCACCTGATCGCCACCTCGCGCCTGCCGTCGCTGGTGGACCGAATCCGGGAGGCGCTGGGCCTGCTGAAAGGGTCCTACTCGATGCTCTTCCTGACTGAAAAGAGCATCATCGCGGCCCGCGACCCGCTTGGCATCAGGCCGATGTGCCTGGGCCGGATCAAGAACGCCTGGGTGGTGGCATCCGAAACGACCGCGCTCGACCTCATCGAGGGCGAGTACGTCCGCGACGTCCAGCCGGGCGAGATGGTCATCCTGGACGAAAAAGGCATGCAGTCGGTCCGTTTCGCTGATCCGGTGCCGCACAGGCACTGCATCTTCGAGTTCATCTACTTCGCCCGCCCCGACTCATTCATCTTCGGGCAGGAAGTGTACGGCGTGCGCAAGGCGCTGGGGCACGAGCTCGCCCGCGAGCACTGCGTCGAGGCCGACATGGTCATGTCGGTCCCCGACTCGGGCACGGTCGCCGCGCTGGGATTCGCCGAGGGGCGCCGGATCCCGTTCGAAATGGGCCTCATCCGGAGCCACTACGTCGGCCGCACGTTCATCGAGCCGCAGCAGCACATCAGGCATTTCGGGGTAAAACTCAAGTTGAATCCCGTCCGCAAATTCATCGACGGCAAACGCGTCGTCGTGGTCGACGACTCGATAGTACGGGGGACGACCTCGCGGAAACTCGTGAAGATGGTCCGCGCCGCGGGCGCGCGCGAGGTTCACGTGATCATCTCGAGCCCGCCCACGGTCTGCCCGTGCTTCTACGGCATCGACACCCCGACCCGGCAGGAGCTCATCGCGTCGAGCCACTCCATAGACGAGGTCCGGAAGTACATCACCGCCGATTCACTGGGCTATCTCTCGGTCGAAGGGCTCCACCGCGCCGTCGGCAGCAACGGCAACGGTTTCTGCGACGCCTGCTTCACCGGCAACTACCCCATCAAGTTCGACGACCACCCCTACCCCCGCCAGATGCATTTGTTCTGAACTTTGGAGTGCGGCAGCTTGCTACCGCTTTGAATTGAAGCGAGCTTGCTCGCGACACGCGGCAGCAAGCTGCCGCACAAAAGCGCAAGCAAGCTTGCGCACTCCAAACGCGGCGTCGCACTTGCGGGAGCGCCCGGAGTTGTATAGACTGCCCGCAGCCCGAAGGTCGAGCGACCGAAACTGCGGTTTCAAGGAGGCGCGGGGATGGTGATCTTTTTGACGATCTGCGCGGTGGGGTTCACGATCCTGCTGGTGTCGCTCCTGCTCGGCGAGATCGCGGACCACGGCGGGGAGCTGCTGCACGACATCGGCGGCGACCATGACGCCCTCGAGACCTCCGGCCCGAGCTTTTTCAGCCTGAGGATGATGGCAAGCTTCGTCACCGGGTTCGGCGGCGCGGGGGCCATCGGGCGCCACCTCGATCTGTCGTACTTCGCGAGCTCGGCCGTCGGCCTCGGCGGCGGCATGGCGATCGCCGGGCTCGTGTACGTCGTCGTGAGCTTCGTCTACAAGCAACAGGCATCCAGCACCGTCGTGGTCTCCCAGCTGGTCGGGAAGATCGCCAAGGTTTCTATCACGATCCCCGCCGGGGGCGTCGGGCAGGTAACGCTGCCCGCCAAAGGCTCGACGATGACCGTAATGGCAAGGGCTCAGGACGGCGCGGAGATCGAGTATGGCTCCGTCGTCGTGGTGAAGGAAGTGGTGGGGGACCAGATCACAGTTGCAAGACAACCTTAGGGAGGACAGCACAATGCAGGCACGGATGCGGATTTTCGTGGTTTTCGGAACATTCCTGACCGTCGCGTTCGCCGCCTCAGAGGCGGCGGCGGAGTCGGCGGTCGAGGCGTTTAACCTGTCGGCCCTGTTCATACCGGTCATCGTCCTCGTCTGTGTTCTGGCGACGATCATCGCAATCGCGATATTCCTCCGGAACTACGTCAAGGTCCCGCCCAACCAGGTCGCGGTAATCTCGGGACGAAAGCGCTCGCTCGCCGACGGCTCGGCGGTCGGATTCCGGCTCGTGAGCGGCGGCGCGACGTTCCGCTGGCCGTTTCTCGAGATCGCCCACTACATGAACCTCGAGGTCATCAGCATCCCGGTCTCGACCAAGAACGTCATTACCAAGGAGGGCGTGCCGCTCAACGTCGATGCCATCGCCAACGTGAAGATCGGCGGCGACGAGAGTTCGATGGGCAACGCCGCCGAGCGGTTCCTCGGGATGCAGGCCGACGAGATGCGGCACATCGTCGAGAACACGCTCGAAGGACACCTCCGGGCGATCTGCTGCACGCTCACCATCGAGCAGATCAACTCGGACCGGCAGAAGTTCGCCCAGCAGATGATCACCGAGGCGGCCGACGACCTGCGGCGCATGGGGATTGTCATTGACGCGCTCGTCGTCCAGCATATCCAGGACGAGCAGGGATACCTCGAATCTCTCGGCAAGAAGCGCACCGCCGAGGTCAAGCGCGACGCCGAGATCGGCCAGGCCGAGGCCGGCCGTGACGCGGCGATCCGCACCGCCGAGGCCCAGCGCGACGCCACCAAGAAGGGGACCGACGCCCAGCGCGAGGGCGCGGTGACAAGGAACAAGAACCTCGAGGAGATCGCCCAGGCGGAAAGGAACCTCAAGGTCAAGCAGGCCCAACTCCAGTCCGAGATCGCGGCGGAAGAGGCGGTCAGGGACCAGGCCGGCCCCAAGTCGAAGGCCGAATCCGAGAAGGCGGTGCTTGTCGCCCAGGTCGACGCGCAGAAGGCCAAGATCGAGGCCGAGATCACGCTCCAGCAGAAGCTCGCCGAACGCACCCAGCAGGAACTTCAAGCCACCGTTATCCGCCAGGCCGAGGCCGGGCGGCAGAAGGCGCTCATCGACGCCGAGGCGTACCAGACTGCCACGGTCGTCAGGGCCCAGGGCGACCGCGATGCGGCCATCACCAAGGCCGAGGCGGGCAAAGAGGTCGCCGTGCGTGAGGGTCAGGGCGAGGCGTCCAAGATCAAACAGATTGGCGAGGCCGAGGCGGCCAGGACCCGGGCGGTCATGCTGGCCCAGGCCGAGGGTGAATCGGCCCAGATCAGGCAGAAAGGCGAGGCCGAGGGCGCCGCGATCCGCGCGAAACTCCTGGCCGAGGCCGAGGGGACGCTCAAGAAGGCCGAGGCGATGCGCCAGATGGAGGAGGCCGCCAAGCTCATGTTCATCCTCGACCGCCTGCCCACGGTGATTGATTCGGCGGGCGAGGCGGCCGCCAAGGCCCTGACGCCGGCATTCCAGGCGGTCGGCAGCGGGATGGCGAGCATCGACAAGGTCACTATCATCGAGACGGGAGACGGAAGCGGCCAGGGCGGCGTGGCCAGGTTCGCGAGCACGGCGCCGACGGTATTCTTCCAGGTCCTCCAGCAGGCCCGGGCGTTGGGCCTCGACCCGACGACTCTGTTCGACAAGCTCGGCGTGAAGGTCGTCGAAAATCTCGGCGTCGAACAGGCTGTGAAGTCGGCGATTCCAACGGTCAGGGAAACAGCCGCTCCGCCGGCCAAAAAGGCCTGAGCGATGCCCGCGGAAGAGCAAACACCGCGTGAGCAACGGGGGCGTCGGACGGACGCGCTGGTCGTCCAATGTTCGAGTTTCGAGTACCGTCCGTACTTCGAGAGCTTCGTCCTCCACAAGCTGGGCATCCACGAGTATGACCTGCTGGCCGTCCCCGGCGGAATCCAGGTCCTCACGATGGCCAACTACGTCCCGAAATTCGCATCGCTCCCGAGGCAGTGGCTCGAGTTCATGTTGAAAAAGCACGGCCTCATGCGGATCATCGTCTTCGGCCACGAGGATTGCGCCTGGTACAAGGACTTCCGCTGGGGACCGATTCACGTTGACCTTCGAAGGCGCCAGCAGAGCGATCTCGTTGCGGTCGCCTCTGACCTCCGCGAGCAGTACCACGTGCAGGTGAACGCCTTCTACGGCCGGCCTGATGAAGCGGGGAAGGTAGATTTCGAAATGGTGGTGTGACGCATGAGAACCGCAGCGTTGTTCGTAGTGGCGTTGCTGCTGGCCTCCTGCGCGGGCGAGTCCGAGACCTCCACGGACGCCGGCTCGCGCGATTCCGGCGGAGCCGCCGAAGGGGACTCGGGAGGCGCGCCGGGGGCCTGCGCGCGTGACGACGACTGCCTCGCGTTCGAGACGTGCGTTGATGGACGTTGCGTGATTCCGGACGTGCCGGACGCGGGGACGCCTGATTCGTCCGACATGTCAGACACGTCGGACCAGTCCGACACGGGCGTGACGCCCGACACCAACGACGCCGGTTCGCTGGACGGTCCTGATCTGTCCGATGTGTCCGACATGTCCGACGTGTCAGACCTGTCCGATGCCGCCGACGCGGGGTTTGACGCCGGCGGCACTGACGGCGGCACCGACGCCGGCCAGGGCACCTGCCCGGTCGGCGTGACGTGCGTCGATTCATTCCCGTTCGGCGACGACCGCGACACCTCGGCCGAGCCGCCTGGCACGTTCTCGTCGTACTCATGCAAGCCGACAGTCAACGAGGGCGGGCCGGAGGTGATCTACCGCGTCACCGTTCCGGAGGCGGGGTTCCTTTCGGCGGCCGTGTACGAGGAGAGCGGCGTGGACGTGGACGTCCACATCCTCTCGGAACTGAACCAGTCTAAGTGCATCGACCGCGGGAATTTCCACGCCCGCGCGGACGTCGAGGCGGGAGTCCACTGGGTCGTGATAGACACGTACGTCAGCGGCGGAACTCCCCAGGCCGGGAAGTTCCATGTGGACATCGGCTTCTACGTCCCGTCACGCGGTTCGTGCGCCATGGAGACGGGCGAGATGCCTCGCGTGGGTGACGGCGGCAATCATCTTCAAATGCCGGCCACCGGGCCGATGGTCCTCGAGGCGCACCTTGTCACGCAGGAAGAGTCTTATCGGCCCGCTTCCTCGACACAGCACCTGACCGAGCACTACGCCCTCTCGCAGACGGAGACGGGTTTCGTGATGTATCGCGAGGAGGTCTGGGCGCCGCTCGAGGGCGGGAGTTTTTACGGCGCGGGGATCGGTGATCCGTCCCTGTTCCCCGTTCTGCACGAGGGTTGGTACGTCAACATGTACTGGACCGCGGCCGCCCGCCCGTCCCGCGGGACGAGAATGATCCTCAAGGACCCGGATTCGTCCCATGCGGTCGTCGTGGCGGCCGGATACGAGACCGGCCCCGGTGATCTCTCGAACATCGGCGGGACGCCCGAAGAGACTCATTTCTTTTTGCGCACCGGCCACGAGAGCACCCTGACGCTCGGCATCGCGGCCGACCAGACCCTGCCTTACGGCCCGCGCGTGTGCGAGTAGACAACAAAAAGAGAGGAGTGCGATGAAGAACTTCACCATTGGGGAGCGCCTGCGGTACGCCTTTGACAATACCATGTCCAAGGGGACCATCGCGCTCATTGGCTGGCTGGCGGTCCTTTCGGTCGTAGTCATCGCCTTCATCTCGGCCATCGTGTGGGCGGTCGGCATCGCCCCGGAGGGAAAGGGCGATTTCGCGAAGCTCCTGTGGATGAGCCTCATGCGCACGCTCGACGCCGGCACGATGGGCGGCGACGAAGGCGATTGGGCGTTCCTGTTTGCGATGCTCGGCGTCACCATCGCGGGGATCTTCATCATCTCGACGCTCATCGGCGTGCTCACCACCGGCATCGAGGCCCGGCTCGGGGCGCTCCGAAAGGGCCGCAGCAAGGTGGTCGAGCAGAACCACACGGTCATTCTCGGATGGTCCGAGGCGGTCTTCACGATCGTCTCCGAGCTCACCGTCGCCAACGAGAACCAGAAGAACCCCTGCGTGGCGATCCTCGCCGACAAGGACAAGGTCGAGATGGAGGACACCATCCGCGACAAGGTCGGCGACACCAAAAACACGCGTGTCGTCTGCCGCACCGGCAGCCCGATCGATCTCAACGACCTCGACATCATCGGCATCCACTCATCGAAGTCGATCGTCGTCCTCGCCCCCGACGTGGCGGACCCGGACCCCGAGGTGGTCAAAGTGGTCCTCGCAATCACAAACCACCCCTTCCGCCGGCAGGAGCCGTACCACATCGTGGCCGAGCTGCACGACCCCAGAAACGTCGAAGTCGCGAAGATGGTCGGAAAGGACGAGGTCGAGGTCGTCCTCGTCTCGGACCTGGTCGCGAGGGTTATCGCCCAGACGTGCCGGCAGTCGGGACTGTCGGTCGTGTACCAGGAGCTCCTGGACTTCGGCGGTGACGAGATCTACTTCTTCGACGATCCCGCGCTCGTCGGAAAAAAGTTCGGCGACACGCTCAACCTCTTCCCGGAATCCACGGTCATGGGCTGGCACCCGCACGACGGCGCCCCGGCGCTCAATCCGCCAATGGATACCGTCCTGCGCGCCGGTGATCGGCTCGTGGTGATTGCGGAGGACGACGACACGACGAAGATCGGCGCGGCCGCTCCCCGGGTGGACACCGCCGCCTTCTCGGACGCTCCCGTCCCGCCGCCCGCCCCCGAAAAGACGATCATCCTCGGGTGGAACTGGCGCGCGCCGATCCTAATCAACCAGCTCGACGCCTACGTCGCCCCCGGCTCCCTGGTGACGGTGGTATCCACCAACCCCGACGCGACCGCGCAGTTCAAGAAGCTCTGCACCGACCTCAAGAACCTCAAGGCGGAAATCCGCGAGGGCGACCCCGCCGACCGCCGCCTGCTCGACTCGCTTAACATCCCCGGCTATCACCACGTCATCCTGCTCTCGAACTCCGACACGATGACCCCCGAGGCGGCCGACGCGCACACGCTCTTCACGCTCCTTCACCTCCGCGACATCGCCGACAAGTTCGGAAAGTCGTTCTCGATCGTGAGCGAGATGCTCGACGTGAAGAACCGCGAGCTCGCAGAGGTGACGCGGGTGGACGACTTCATCGTGAGCGACCGTCTGGTGAGCCTGATGCTCACACAAGTCTCCGAGAACAAACACTTGAACGCGGTCTTTGCCGACGTCTTCGACCCGGAGGGATCCGAGATCTACCTCAAGCCCGTCGAGCGCTACGTGAAGACGGGCGTCCCGGTGAACTTCGCGACCGTGGTCGAATCCGGCAGGCAGAAGAGCGAGCTTGCCATCGGCTGGTCAATCAAGGTCCACGCCCATGACGCGTCAAAGGCCTACGGCGTGCGGACCAACCCCAAAAAGGACGAGACCGTCACCTTCGCCCAGGGCGACAAGGTCATCGCCGTCGCCGAGTCGTAGGCAGGCCGCATCATTCGAAAACGGCCGCCATGATGGCGACGAGATGCGCGACGTCCTGGACGCGGCGGAACGACCCGGCGTTGACGTGCGACAAGGCCGGAGTGACCAGGAGCCGGTGACGCCCCGACCCGGCACTCCCGCGCAGTTCGGCGGATATCCTCTTCGAGTGGACCGGAGGGATGAGAGGGTCGTTTGCGTCGTGCAGAAGCAGGACCCGGCATCCGGGTCCGAACGTCCTGCCCGCCGGCGAAAGCTCGCGGAGCGTCTCGCGCGACAGGGTCTTCTCGTACAGGCGACGGAGATCGGCCGCGTTGAGCGCGCGTTCGCAGAAGGCGCGCCGCGGCGCGAGATCCCGGTCCTCGCACCACGTGCGCAACAGACGCGCCACCTCGTCCCCATCCGCGCGGGAGATTCCGGCCCGCGTTCCGAGCGCGTGCGCCATCAGAAATCTCAGATACAGATGGTTGTCCCACTCCTCGTCCGTCCGCGGCGCTCCGGAATAGCGGTTCCAGACCCATTGAAGCGCCTCGTAAAGGGAGTGGTACGCACCGAACGATATCACGGTGTCAATCGTGCCCCGCCCCGCGTCGTCCGCCGCTGCGGTGAGCGAGATACCGGCCCCGAAGCTGAACGCGACGATCCCGGCCGGCCGGCCGTCCAGCCGCGCCAGATGCCCCGACAAGTCGGTGATCGCCGAAAGATCGCCGCGCTCGAACCGCCCGTTCTTGAGGCCCGGAAGCTCGACTGCGGCCGCACGCACACCCCGGCGCGCCAGCGCCCGCGAAAACCCCACGAGCCGCCGGTCCATTTCGCCCGCGAGCGTCATCCCGTGAACCGTGATCCACGTCCGCGCCGCGCGCGCCGGTTCATACAGACAGTACGACGTACCGCCCGGGGTCCGGGGGCGTCGCTCCAAAACGCCAGGACCGTCGCCCACCGCCATCGGGTCTACGACCTCAAGGAGGAAACGCGCGGACTTCGCCAGCGACAAGACCCGCCGCGCCTTCACGGTGCCCCCCTGTCAACCGGTCCGCGCCACGCCTCGATCCCGCCGGCCAGGTTCCTGACCTTCCCGAAGCCCCGGCTCATAAGCCTTTTGGCCGCCACTTTGCTCCGGTGCCCTTTTTGACAGTACGTCACGACGTCGGCGTCGGCACTCAGCGCGGCTGCGCTTCCGGGAAGCCCGCCAAGCGGCATCAGGACGGCGCCCGGGATGCGCCCGCGCGCGAATTCGGCCGGCTCCCGGACGTCCACGATCACCACGCCCTTCCAGTCCCGAAGAAGCGACTCGAGATCGGCGGCACTGATTTCCTTGACGCCAAAAAACCTCGCCGCGTCAAATGCAAACGCCACGGCAGCGGCCGCACCGGCAACAACGACGACCGTGGCGACGACACGCACCGGACCGCCGGGTCGCGAATCAGGTTTGTCTTCCGCGGGGTTCATACCTATAATTCGGATACTAAACCGGCAGAGGTGCCCGTGGCAACCGAACTCAGCATGCTCGAACAGATCGTCGCGTTCGCCTCGGGTTTCGTGATCAAACCCGCCTACATGATCGCGATGCTCGTGTTCGTGCTGATCGTCGGGCGAAACAGCGAGCCGGACGTCCGGCAACTCGGCGCCGGAACGGCGGTTTTCCTGCTCGGGGAGGTCTTCTGCGCGGCCGACTACCTTTTTGCCGGCGGAAAAAACGTTGCACTGGAGTGGCTTCACGGCCTTGGCATGATCGCCGGCTCCGGGATTTTGTTTCTCGGCTTCATCAACACGGCGGACCGAAGAGTGCTTTTCTTCTCGGCGCCCGGCCGCGCCTGCGCGTTGACGCGTTTCTGCGGCACCTGCGCCAAAAACACCCGGACGCCGTGCCGTTTCGAGCATCTGTTCATGTTCTTCTCGCTGTCGCTCGCGGTCGTCTCGTGCATGCCTTTCGCCTCGCCGTTCATCCAGATCGACAGGACCGTCAAGGTCTTCGGCACCGACGTCTGCCAGAACCACCCCGTTTTCCTGCAACTCTTCGAGATGCGCATCTATCCGGCGACCGCCGTGGTGCTTTTCTGTGCGTCATTTCTCGCCCTGCTCTGGATCAGGAACTCGCCGGTGGGCGTTGCGAAGTACCCTTTCGCCTTCGGCCTCGGGTTCTTTTCGTACGGTACGTTCAAGTATTTCCTGCTTGCCGCGTACCGCGAGGCCGTCGTGCGGGCCGACTTCTGGGAGGAGGTCACCGAGCTCCTCCTGACCGCCGGACTGATCATCTTCGTCGCACTTTTCCGCAAGCGCCTTTTGTTGAAAGGCTCTCACGAAACCGGGGAGGCGGCATGATTCGCGCCCGGGACGTCCTCGAAGCGGCAAAGATGGCGCGCTACGCGGCGTCATTCCTCCGGAAACGGCTGGTCCACGTCAACCTTCAACTCCTTTACGACTGCCCAATGCGATGCCGGATCTGCGACTTCTGGACCGACCGCTACCGTGACGAACCGGCGCTCACCGCCCGGCAGGTCGAGACGATCTCGGAGAACCTCGCAAGGATCGGCCCGCAGATCGTATCAATCGGCGGAGGGGAGCCGCTTTTGCATCCGCAGATTGTCGATGTCGTCCGGGCGTTGGGCTCGCGGCATTTCCCGGTGATGATCTGCAACGGCTGGTTCGTGACGCCGGCGATCGCCCGGGCGGTCTTTTCGGCGGGGGCGTACGAGGTGAGCGTGTCGGTGGACTACGCCGACCCCCGGCGGCACGACTCCCAACGCGGGGTCGAAGGGGCACACCGGCGCGCCCTCGATGCGCTGAACATTCTCAACCAGGCCCGGTCGGGGCCGTGGCAGCGCGTCCACATGATCACGGTCGTCATGGACGACAACCTCGAGGAGATCGAGCCTTTGATCCGTCTGTGCCGTTCGATGGGGATCACCTACCTCGTCACGCTGTATTCCGACAGCCGCGGGAGCAAGGAGACGCGCGCGGTGCCGCGTGACGTGAGCGCCCGCCTCGTCGCTCTGAAACGCAGGCACCCCGAGTTCGTCGCCCTGCGCGGCTACCTCGGCAAGTTCTCGGAATCGGTCGGGTCGGGAGGGATAGGGCCGTGTTTCGCCGGGAGGAACCTGTGCAACATAGACAACCGCGGGAACGTCGCGCTCTGCATCGACAGGATGGACGAACCCGTGGGGAACATCCTCGCCGATGACCCGCTGGTGATCGAGGAGAGGCTCCTTTCAAAGCACGAGTCGAACACCTGCCGCGCGTGCTGGACCTCGTGCCGCGGGTCCATTGAAACGCTCATGTACGGCGGCGGTGCGCCCGCCAACCTGCTCGACTACTATCGGATGACGAGGCCTGTTGCTATCGCCTGAGACCCGCCTTCGCCGCCAGCATCGCCTCCCGCAACACCGACGCCGGGTGATTGAACGCGAGCGAAAGCCCGAGCGCGCACGCCGAGTGGCAGCGGGTGTCGCACGAGGGCTCGGGGCCGATTTGTTCGCGCCCCGCCGCCCTGATTCGGTCGAGGTCGGGCTCGGAGAGCAGGTTCCCCGCCACGCGGCCGATCTCGAGGCACGGGTAGAACACGTCGCCGACCGGGGACACAGCCAGCACGGTCGAGGGGCGGCACAGGAACTTTGAAAGGTCGCGCATGTGCTCGAGATACGCGACGGTGCCGTGGACCTTTCCGCCGCGCCTCTTCCGGGCAATCAGGAAGTCAAACAGCCGGCGGTACTCCGGGTCGCCGTCGAACCGTGCCGGGGCCTTCACGCCCAGAAGTTGCGGGCAGAGGGCGAACCGAAAACCGCACGAGCTCGCGTATTCGTAGACGTCGTAGAGGTCCGCGAGGTTGTCTTCGGTCGCGACCGACGAGATGATGATCTCGTAACGCCTGCCGGGAAACGTACGTGCCCTCTCAATCTGCCCCAAGATGCGGGCGTGCGCCCCCGGCCCCGCTCCAAGCCAGCGATCGGCCTTGGCGGCGTCGAGGGTGTCGAGGCTGAACACGAGATGTTTGACGGCTTCGTTGATGAGCGTAAGGTGCCGCTCGACGTCGTCGCCGATCGTCGTAAGCACGACGCCGTCGAAACCCAGCGACGGCAGGCCGCGAAGGACGTCGTTGAGCGCCGGATACCTGAGCGGCTCACCGCCGGTGAGGACCAGGAAATCGGCATAGCGCCGAATCGTTGCAAGAACCCGCAGGACCTCGGGGGCCGAAAGCACCGGTGAGGCCAGCCGGTAGTACGGCGTGCCCGTCCCGTCGCTGCAATACGGGCACCGGTAGTTGCAGGCGTAGGTGAGGTAGTACACGGCAAGAAGCGGGTGCCACCTAAGCGGGTCGCGCGTGCCCAAATGAACGAGGCTGTTTCGGAGGGTCAGGAGCATGATCCCGGCATCAGCCGCGATCGAGGTGACGCGAGCCGATGGCGCCGAAGACGCCGCCCAGAGTGCCGCCGATGATCGGCCCGGCGAGCCACATCGCGATGATGAAGGTCTTGGCTTCCTCCGGATGATTGCTGGCGATGAGCATCGTAAGCGGGGGGAGAAGGACCGAAAAAAGGCCCACTGCCGCCCCGACGAAAATCCCGTCCAAAGCCGTCGCCGGGCCGGCGGCGGACCGGTGCCTGGCAACCCAGAGTCTGGTCCCGAGATCGTTGGCGACCACGGCCGAGAGACCCCCGACGACAAGCGAAAGAACGATCCGCAGGGCATAAACCGGCCGGAACGGAATTGAAACGAGCGATCCGACCGACCACAGCACCGTCGGCACGATGCTGTACAGCGCTCCGATGAGCCTCGCCCTCCGGACGTACGCTTCGCAGATATCCTTCACGCGTCCCCCTTTCCGATATTCGGAAACCTATTCGACGTCCGCGGCGGGGGCGGGGCGGTTTGTGCCGCCGGCGGTGAGGGCCACTGTCCCGTCGTCGCACAACTCGGTCCGGGACAGCAGCGTTCCGTCGGCCGCCAGAACGGCCAGCGCGCGTTCGCCCAGCCTCACGACATCGAATTCGGTTTCGGACCCGTCGGTGAAGATCACCCGCACGCGCACGGTGGAGTCGTCCACGCGCGCGAACTCGGCGAGCGCCCCGTCGGGGAGGGCGCCGGACGTGAGCGGGTTGTCCCCGGTCCAAAACTCGATCAGGTTGAAGACAATCGCATCGGCAAGCGCGATGACGCCGTAGACCGGGATGATCGTGAACGCCCACAGCACAAGCGTCTTTACCCACTTGTTGTCGAGGCTGTCGTTCCACTTGTACACCGTCCGAATCGCCTTGAACGACCCGAAACACGACGCGAGCGAGAGCATCAGGACCGAACCGATGAGAACCGCGGCGATGGCTCTTTTCATGGGCGCCTCCCTCCTTCGATTGGACTCTACCAGCATCCACTTCGAGCGCCAACCGAATTGTGGCATTTCTGTCGCGCAAACACGCAGAGACGCAAAGGCGCACGGGTGCTCGATGAATGGATTTTCGGTTGCCTCGTGATACAATGCGACCATGCCGACGGTGATGCATCTGGGACCGTACCGGTTGTTTTTCTACGCCAACGACAGAGCGGAGCCGGTCCATGTTCACGTCGAGCGCGAGGCATCGAACGCGAAGTTCTGGCTCGGGCCGGTGCGGCTCGCACGAAACAACGGTTTCAGGCCGATCGAGTTGGGGAGAATCGAACGCCTCGTGTCGGACCACGAGGACGGGATTGCGGAGGCATGGCATGACTACTTCGGGGATTGAGACGGCGGGGATCAGGGCTACTGATGTCCGGGTGAACCGGGACAGTCTGAGCGTCGATCTCTCGGACGGGCGGACCATTTCGGTGCCCCTCGCCTGGTTTCCTCGTTTGCTCCACGGGAACATGGCGGAACGGGCGAACTGGCGGCTCATCGGAATCGGCGCCGGAATTCACTGGCCCGACCTTGACGAGGACATCAGCGTCGAAGCGCTGGTGGCCGGAGTCGGGTCGCAGGAAAGCCAGCGTTCGCTGGCCGCGTGGGTCGAATCCCGGCAAAAACGAGCGCCCGGCCGGAAGACCGCGCGAAACGGGCGCCGCGGCGCGGGAAGGTGCAAAGACACCGCACGCCACATCGCGAGGTAAAGGGTCCGCGTTGCCAACTTGAGCGGGGGACCCGTCGTGGGAGAAGAAGCTCAAAGAAACGACTTTCGCATCACCAGAGCCGGGTTTTTCCAAGTGGGCGTGGTCGCCGTTCCCTTGGCGTCGTTCTCTTTGTTGTTGACGTTTTCGGCCGGTGCTGATTCTCCTTGGGGTCTGGGATACGTGATGGGCGGCGGCCTGGCGGCGGCCGCGTGGTACGTCATTGCTTTCCACGAAGTGTATTCGATCCGTTTTTCCGGGAACTCCGAGGTCACGTTGGCCTCACTGATCTGGAAAAAGCGGCTCCGGCGCGACCCTACTGAACTCGATTCCTGTCCGCGTGGAAGCGACTTTCGAGCATTTTCGCCACGATCGCGGGAGCGCTCCTCGTCGTCAGGTTCTCGCTGTCGGCGCTTGACCTTTTGCGCATCATCAATACCACGCCCGGGTGCCGCCCACGTTCGTACACTCCGCCCGGGAAAAATTTTTTTCGCCGCCGCCAGGACCCGGCCCCGCGCCGAGGCGAGACCGGAAATCGGCTTGTAAAATCGCGTGACCGTGGTACCCTTGATGTAAGGAAACAAGGAGGCAAGGAATGCTTGCCAAGAAGACGTCGAAAAACCAGATCACGCTGCCCAGGGACGCGGTAAAGGAATTCCCCGGAGTCGACTACTTCGACGTGTCCGTCGCCGACGGCAGAATCTGCCTCATTCCGGTGAAGTTCGAGTCCGCGGCCGGCACCATTGAAAAGGTCCGGAAGAAGATCGCTGCGCTTGGGATCACAGAGGAAGACATCCGGAATGCGATTTCGTGGGCGAGGGGCAAACGCAGGTGAAACGCCTCCGGGTCGTCGTTGACACGAATGTCGTTGTTTCGGCGCTCCTCTTTCCGGGCCTCACGGCCGGGATAAGAGAACTTTGGAAATCCGGCGCATTCACAATGCTCGCATCCGGCGAAATGTTCGCCGAGTACGTCCGCGTTCTGGCTTACCCAAAATTCGCGCTTGCCGAAAACGAAGTGCGGGCGTTGCTGGACAACGAGGTAGTGCCGTTCATCACCCCCGTCAAACCGGGTTCGAAGTTCCCCCCGACCTGCCGCGACCCCGATGACGACAAGTTCCTGGCCTGCGCGGCCGCAGGAAGGGCGGATTTCATAGTCACCGGCGACGACGACCTGCTCGTGTTGAAAAAACACGGCCGCTGCCGCATCGTGACGGTCAAGGATGCGCTGGCACTGCTCGGAAGCTGACCGCCCCGGTCAACGTCTCTTCGTCGCCAGGTACACTTTTCCGTTCGGCGCGTCTTTGAGGTTTTCGGTGAAAACGATCTGCGGCAGGCCGCTCGATGTCACTGTGAGCGACGGGGTGTCCTCATCCATGTCGGGTGTGGCGGTCACTATCTCCTCGGTTTCAAAAGCGCCGCCGTTGCCTCGGATGTAGAGAACGTCACTCATCGAGTCAAAGAATCGCTTGAACGCGATGTGAACTCCTGCCACGGGATCACCGGCGACTCCGAGGTAGTACGTCCGGTCGTCGGTCGACGTCGAGATCGCCTGCACTCCTTTCCACGCGCCGGCCTCGAGCCGATTGTACGTGAGCGTCTTGTGGTCCCAGTCCGCGCCATCTGCGTACGCGAGGTGCACGACCCCGGCCCCGTCGAGCCCGATCGCCGGCGACCAGACATCCCGGTCGAGTGCGGTGAGCCCCTTCTCCGCGTCCCAACCAGCGGCGGTCCTCTTCCGGCGGTACAGGACGTTGTTGAAGTCGCTGCTCCCGGGCTTGCTGTAGACCGCGTGGACATTCCCCGCGTTGTCGACGGCGAGGTCGTAGTCGGGGGAGAGCGAGAACGGTGCGGTCATGTCGGCGACCGTCTCGGCAACCGACGGCGCACCGTTCTTTGTCGAGAGATAACTGTCCGCAGACGCATCAACGGCACTGGTATCAGGCGACTCCCCCGCATCCTCGCCGGTGTCGGGAACAATCCCGGCGTCGGTGCCGACGTCCCCTGTCCAGGCATCTGCTCCGGCATCTTCGATTGCGCCGGTGTCTACGATTGGCCCTGAATCCCCGCCCGGGGCCGCACCGTCCCCGGCGGCGCCCTGCCCCGCCTCGTCGGAGCTGCAGGCGGAAACGGCCATGAGGAAGGTGAACACCGAAATGAACAAAATCGCGAGCAATCGACGGGTTTTCATGAACTTCTCCCCTCAGGCGACCGGGCTCGTCACCCTATACAACGGACGTGGCACGAACGCAACGCGGCCTACACAGTTCGATTCCTCACTTTCTCCATGCTATACTTTGAATGAGAATCTGGCTAATGAACGCCGTTCGCGGGAGTTTGATCATGGACAAGGTCTTGGCAATAAAAGAAATCGAGGCGCGGTACAAATCCGAGTGGGTCCTGGTGGAAGACCCGACGACGGACGAGACCCTGGAGATCCGGAGCGGAAAAGTCGTGTGTCACAGCAAGGACCGTGACGAGGTCTACCGAGTGGCCGCATCGCGAAAACCCAGAAACTTCGCCGTTCTGTACACCGGCCGGATGCCGAAGGACGCGGCGATCATCCTGTGATCCACCGGTTCAAAGCCAAACAGGGCCTTGTCGTCGTTCGGGCGGAACTGACCGGCCCGACTGGGAAAGCCTCCTTGCGGCTGGCACTCGACACGGGGGCGACGAACACCCTGATCAATGTCGGCATGCTTGTCGCGATCGGCTGCGATCCGGCGACCTCCAGGGAACGCGTCGAGGTGACCACAGGGAGCGGGGTGGAGTTTGCACCTCGGGTTGGGCTGAAAAGACTGTTCGTCCTCGGCTCAGAGAGACGTTCATTCCGCGTACTGGCGCATACCCTGCCGCCGAGCGCAGGTGTGGACGGGCTTCTGGGATTGGATTTCTTCCGAGACCGGAAGCTGGGGATCGACTTCCGGAAAGGCCAAATCACCGTCGCCTGACGCCGGCGGATTGCCGTCACCTCCCGTGCAAGGACACTGCGCAGCCGAGGCGTACATGCCCAACAACGAAAACAGGCCACCGGACTGGAAAACTTTCCTCACCACATGGAAGAACCTTTCAATCATTTTCGCATGGATACTGGGGGCGATATTGGTCATCGGGATAATACTGATCGCACTGGATTATCTCCGTATCATCGGCCCGGCTGGACACGGTGTCCTGATTCCAGCCGCACTGTTCGTGTGGGTGTTTCTGTTCTGGGTTTTTCTGACGTTGGTGATGGTGACTTTGGTATTGTTGAGAAAAGGGCCGGCACGGAGCGAGTACCGCAACCGTTGTCTCGAGACCGATGGCCCCCGCTCGCGCAAACCTTGGGCCAAGGTCCTTACGTTGGTGGAGACGCCGAACGGAGTGCAAACGCGCACGGACAAGCAGGGCTTGTCCGTGGCACCCTCGGATTGGAACGGGCGGGTTCCGCACCCGCGATGAACGCGGGTGCTTCAGCCACCCCTACAGCGTCCCGCCTACTTGCAGCACTTCTCTATCAGGTCCGGCGGCTGGACGCCGTATTCGCAGGCGCAGCAGACGTCCTTGCACTCGGGCGGCGTGCAGCAATTGTCTATGATCGCCGGGTCCACGGTGCCGCAGTCCGGTTTCGGCGCACAGCACTTCTCGTTCACCTCGGGCGGCAGCACGCCGTAGTCGCACTCGCAGCAGACGTCTTCGCAGCTGACGCAGCACTCGGCGAACTGCTCGGGCGTCACCGAACCGCAATCCGGCGGCTCCACTCCGTAGTCGAGCGTGATGCAGCATTGCGACGCCACGGTGCAGTCGACCGGTTCCTTGGGGCAGCATTCGTCTATCACAGCCGGATCGACCTTGTCGCAATCCGGGGGAGGGATGCCGTACTCGGGGGCGGCGCAGCACTGCTCGTAGACATCCGGGGGGATCACGCCGTAGTCGCACTCGCAGCACACGTCGCCGCAGTTGATGCCGGCGTCCGGCGCGGGACCGGCGTCCTCGCCGATGACTCCGCCGTCCGGCGGCTCGACACCGTACTCCGGCTGGATGGCACAGCACTCTTCGTAAACGTCCGGCGGGATCACGCCGTATTCGCACTCGCAACAGACGTCCTTGCAGTTCGTTCCTCCGCCGTCCGGAGCGGGACCGGCGTCCTGTCCCACGGCGGCGTCCCCGGAAACGCCCCCGTCCTCGGCCGGGCCTCCCGAGTCCTCCACCACGGCACCCGCATCCCCGGAAGTGACCGCGACGTCGCACCCGCCGACTACCAGCGAAAACGCCGACGCAGCCGCGGCCATGTGCCGCGCCACGCGCCTAAGCGGCCGCTGGCGGACAAGCTCCGAGACCCTGTAGTAGCAGTAGGGGTCCTCGAAGACCGACGGTCCCATTGCCGCGGCCACGCATTTCGCGCCGCCCCGGCAGAGTTTTGCGTACCGGCAGGTCTTGCAGAATCCCGTGAGGTCGGCGGCCCGGAAGAGCCGGTTGTACGAAAATGCCGCCGGGTCGTTCCAGATGTCAGATAGCGCCCTCTCGCGGACGTTCCCTTCGACAAACGGGTCGCGATCGCGGTCCGAGAACGCCTGCATCGAGAGGCAGCCCTTGATGTTTCCGTTCGACTCGATCCCGATCGCCTGGAGCCCTGCCTGGCACCCGCCCCAGCGCTGGGGTTTCCCGTCCCACGACATGGCCCGCAGGCGCGAGTCGTACGGCCCGTAGAAACCGATCGAATCGCCAATGTGGACTCGAATCCCGCCCTTCGATTCGAGCCGGTAGAGGCGCGGGAGCAGATCAAGAAGGTCCTCGGGCTCGAGCACCCAGTCATCCCGATCCTTCAAGTTCCCCATGGATTTGCCGAGCTGGACGCGCCACGACGCGGCGCCGAGCTTCTCGGCCATGCCGCAGGTCTCTTCGAGGTGCGCAAGGTTGAGCTTGTTGGCCGTGGTCATGATGGCCGTCGAGACGCCCGCGTCGGCAAGGAATGAGAGGGCGCGCACGGTCTTCGCGAACGTCCCCCTGCCGCGGATCTTCTCGTGCACCGCCTCGGGGCCATCGATGCTCACCGCGGCGTTGGCGAGCCCCGCGTCCTTCATTCGGCGTGCAAGCTCCGCCGTCATGGAGTTCCCATTGGTCACGATGTTGGCGATCATCCCGCGGTCGCGGATGGCTTTCGCCACGACCTCCCAGTCGGGCCGAAGTGTCGGCTCGCCGCCCGATAGCGTGATGAGCCTGCCCCCGAGCCTCGCGAGCGAGCCAACGACGCCAAGGCACTCGGCGGTGTCCATCTCGTCGGGCCGGGCCGTACCCGCCCGCGAGCCGCAGTGCCCGCACCGCAGATCGCACGCCAGTGTGAACTCCCACACGCAGTTGACCGGCTTGAACTCAGGCATGACACCCTCCAGCGTTTGCTTTCGCGCCATTATACACTGATGCCCCGAAAAACGGACAAACAACTTTCAAATCCGATGCCACGCGCAACATGCTGAAATGACTGCCCGTATTGGTCCCGGCACCGTTCAGAATTCCGACCGAAAGCGAATTTCCGGCGCCTATGGCCCGAGGTCACTTCCGGATCACGACCCAGAGCACTTGATCGTCCGTCCCCGGTTTGTCGATGGAGCGTTTTGCGCCGCCGGACACCTCGACGGGCGGCCCGGGTTTCCCGGTTTTTGGGTCGAAGAAACGCGCGTCGAAGGCGCCGGGCGCGTCGGAGAGATCGAGAGTGACGGACTTCTGGGACTCGACATAGACGATGTACATGCGGCCGCGCTCGCAAAGCGCCGGGAGACCCGCCGCCACGGCTGCGTCTGGGCGCATCGCCTCGATGTTGAGCGAAGGATCGTCTAGGACCTTCGTGATGTGCCCCAGCCGGTCGAGCGCCGCATCGCGCTCCGCCGCTTTCGACGCGATGGCCGCCTTGGTGTCGAACCCGAACGACGCGTCGTTCTGCAACACGAAACCGGCACCGCCGAGCGCCGTGCCCCACGCCATCCGCATGAGGGCGTCCAGCCGGTCGGCCTCGCCCCTGAACTCGGGGACCGGCTCGCTGAAGAAACAAGGCTTGGGCGGGGTCTTCCCGAACGCCGCAACATAGTGGTCAAAGAAGTCCCGCGCCGGCGGCATGGCGTCCCACCGCGGCGAGTGGTTGGTGATGACGTCGCACTCGGGATTGCCCTGGTAGTCGCCCGCGAGCACGTGGTCGTCGTTTACCGCGGTGATCGCGTCCGTCCGCTTCCTGAAGAACGACAGGAAGTGCGTCTGGTGCTTCAGGAGGTTGCCCTGGTCGTACCACTCGCCCTCGTTGAACATCTCGAACATCACGTTGTCGAAGCCCTTGAGCGTGTCAATCATGCGTTCGCAGAAGCGTTCCTGGAAGAACTGGTTCTTTTTTTGCCATCGCCACGAGGGGTCGAACGCGGCCGGGGCCTCGGCCCCGTAGTCGTCGAGCTCCACGTACCCGGCCTTGTCGGCAAGCGGCCCGCCGAGCGCGGAGTTGAACGGGTGACCGTCGAACCGCCACTTCACGCCGCCGTCGTGCACCGTGATCAGGACGACCATGTCCCTTGCGCGGGCCGCGCGGACGAACTCGCCAAGCTGTTCGAAATACACGGGGTTGAGGCTGTTCAAGTCGAACTTCCCCGGCCCACCGTTCCAGGGCCAGAACTCCGGCGCGTCGTAGCCGATCCGCTCGTCGTCCCTCTGGTCGGTGATCCCGATGTACGACCAGATCATCACCACGTTGAGCCCCCTGCTCGAGAGCGCGTCGAGGTATTCCACGTAGTTGAAGTCGGCGCCCAGCTCCATCCAACCCTGCGTCAGCGAGTCGCCGACAAGAATGACCGGTTTCCCGTCGAGCCGGAGGTAGTACCCCGAAGGCCCGACGGAAAGGCCCGGCAACACGCCACCGTCCGTCCCGCCCGCGTCGGCGCCGGCGTCCTGAGGGGCGGCAACATCGGACGGATCAGACCGATCGGACAGATCGGACACGCCGGGCAGATCGGACGCGTCTTCCGTCCCGTCGTCAATCGTCCCTTCGTCCTTCGTCCCGCTGTCCGCAAAGGCGCCAGCGTCCCGGCCCGACGGGCCGCCGTCCTTAGCCGATCCGGTCCCGGCGCCTTTCGGACCCCCGCCCCCGCCCTCCGTAGTGACCCCGCCGCCGCACGCCGCAAGGAACATCGTCGCGGCTGCAAACGAAACGGCAAGAGGGATCGTTCTCAACCGCATCATCGAAGACCTCCTCATTGACCGAATCCCCCGCGAACTCTCAACGCACCGCCGAGCACGAACAGCCGGACGATTCGTCATTCCCCGAGCCGACGTCGGGTGCTTCGCCCGATCCCTGATCCTCCACCGCTCCCCCACCGCCGTCGGCCGGGGCCGGGACATCCGGGCCCCCGTTGTCGGCCGCGACCTGAGCATCGGCCTCGGAACCGGAATCCGGCGCCGCCCCGTCAACCGGGGGTCCGGCATCGTCGAACCCGGCATCGGGCGCAGGACCGGCGTCCGGGACACCCGAATCCGCCGCGCCGGTATCGACCGGTCCCGCATCCAAACCGGCGCCGGAGTCGAATGTTCCGGCGTCCGCCGTTCCGGTGTCGGGCTGCCCCGCGTCGGGGATCTGCGTCGTCACCGAAATGTCCCGCGAGAGCGTCTGCCCGAACCAGGCGACGCCGTCATGGACCATTCGGGCGCTGAAACGGGCCGTGCCTGGCGAGGCGGGCGCCACAAGGTCGAAGGTGAACTTGTTCGTCTGCCCCGGCGCCACCGGTGCCGCCATGTAGAGCCTCTGATCGGCCGCCGAGTTGTGGTACCCGCCGGCTGTGCCGTTGGCCCACATGACGGTGTTGTCCTGGACGGATCCCAGCCGTGTCCCCCCGATGTGGTCTTGCGGCTCCTGCCACGCGACCGTCCCCGTGTTCTTCATCGCGACCTCGACGCGAACAGTCGAGCCCGGCGTCATGTACACGGGAATGGTGTGCGATTCCACGGCTGCGTCTTCGGTCTGCGACCCCATGTACTCGGCGAAGAACGCCTGCCAGTCCCCCGCGTGGACGTAGAGCACCTCGGTCGCCGAGAGCGTCTGGCCGTTTGTGAACACCGGCGGGTGGTACGATCCGTCTATCGGCTCGCGGTCCCGGTTGACGAAGAAGAACTCGATCGTGCGCACCGGGTCTATCACCTCGACGTTGCGCCAGAAGTTGAACGTGGCGACCTGGGACGAACTCACCACGCGCCCGATCCCGCCGTTGGGTCCCCAGATGTCGTACCACGAGTTCTGGAGCCCGCTCTGTCCGACCCCGGGGACGACCATGATCCCGCTGTTTGCCTGCCCCGGCCGCCGATCGGGAATAGGCCCGGCGGTCACTCCGGACGCCGTGTGATGTTCCCACGAGTTGCAGCAGCCGTACCACCATTCCCGCGTATCCCACGCGAAGTTGAGCAGCCCCGCGTCCACGCCCAGAACGTCCACGGGGCACGAGAGCATCATGACGCGGTGCTCGTCGAGACCTATTGCGTCCATCTCGGCCGTGTCGACCGTGATGAGGTGGCTCACGGCGATGCGTGACGAGTCCTTCTCGAACGTGTATGTGCGCGAGAAGCGCAGGCCCACCGACCTCCGCGCGGCCTCGGTGAGTCTGAGAGCCCCGGAAAAAGCGATCACGAGCCGGGAGGCCGTGTTTTCCTGGATTGTGACCTGCGCATTCTGCTCCCACGACTGGTCGAATGTGTTGTTCCCGACCCCGTCGCCGCCGTACAGGCTCCCGAGATAGTGGTAGCCGTCCCCCGCCAGAAACTGCACCCCGGCCCCCTTCCGCCACAGTTCGACCATTGCCCCGCCCATGGCCGAATCCATGACCGCCTTGATCTTCGCGTCATCCCAGACGTGCCGCGTACCGGATTTCGAGTAACCGGAATGCGCGTAGCCGCCCTGAACACAGAAGACAGCCAGGGCCGTGATGCCTGCCGCAACCCCTCTGGACATTGGCAACTCCCTTCCCGGTTCGGGCTCAAGGGTCCGGCGATCATTGTACAGTACCCCGCGATGTGCTTCAATGTGTGACCAGAGGTCCACCTGCATGAAAGCCACCGCATTTGTCGGCGTGACGTTCTGCCTTGCGGCCCTTGCCTGCGGCGAGGGCGTGACTGAAAACAGAGCGGACGCGCCGGCGGGTCGCGACGCGGGCGGCGGGCGGGACGAGGAGACGAGGGACGAAGGGACGACGGACGCGGGCGCGCAGGACGCGTCGGAACCGTCCGACCGGTCCGACACGTCCGACAGGTCTGACCTGTCCGATGTGGGTGGGTTTGACGCGTCCGATGCGTCCGATCTGTCCGATCGGTCCGATCCGTCCGACGTTGCAACACCGCAGGACGCCGGCACCGACGCGGGGCCGCCGCTTCACTATCCCGGGAAGACATGGGACGAAAAGGACCCCGGCGAGGCAGGGCTGGACAGCGCCAGGCTCGACTCGTACAAGGGCTCCGTTCTCGGCAGGGGCTGCGTGACGCGGGGCGGGTACATGGTGTACACGTGGGGCGATCAGGCCGCCAGGGGCGACGTCGCGTCCGCCTGCAAGCCTTTCTTCAGCCACTTCCTGTTCACGGCGGTCGAGGAGGGGCTGCTGGAGAACATTGACGTACCGGCGAGGCAGTTCGAGCCGAGGCTCGACGCTATCAACAAGGACCTGGGCTACAAGGACCGCGGGATACTCTTCCGCCACTTTGCCACGCAGACATCGTGCTACGGCGTCACCGAGTCCCCCGGAACCGCCTTCGACTACAACGACTTCCAGATGGCCCTGTTTTTCGACACGCTGTTTCTCAAGGTGTACGGAAAAACCTACGACAACCTGGACGCCGACGTGTTCAGGGCACGCCTGTGCGACGTCATCGAGTGCGAGGACAGTCCCACCTTCTTTGCCTTCGGGAAGAACGACCGCCCCGGGAGAACCGCGATCTCGGTCCGTGACTTCGCGCGCTTCGGCCTGCTGTACATGCGCGGGGGGCGATGGAACGACCGTGAACTGATCCCGGCCGACGTCGTGCTCGCCGCAACGACCAGCCCTCTGCCGAACGCGATCCCGAGGACAAACGGCGTCGAAGCCGAGATGATCGCCGGACAAAGGTCCCTGGGCTCGAACACGATCCCCGACAACCAGACCGACCACTACGGGAGCTACAGCTACCTGTGGTGGACAAACGGCGTGGATCGGGACGGGAACCGGCAGTGGCCCGACGCGCCGCTCGACACCTACGGCGCTTTCGGACACGGCGGGAAGCGTGCGATGGTGGTGATTCCCAGCCTGGATATCGTGACGAGTTGGAACGACTCCGGCATCGACACGCCGGAGAAGGCAAATGAGGCGCTGAAAAGGCTCGTCGCGTCGGTGCAATGATGGGCATCAGCAAAACCATTCCCGGGCTTGCACTCGTGTTCCTGTTGCCCTCTGCGCCGGCGTGCTGGGTGGCCGGTTGCAGCTCAGGCACGGAAGAGGACCGGGCCGGAGACTCCGGAAACCCGAAGGTCATGGACACCGAAGACTTCGACGCGGAAAGCGATTCGGACTCACATCCGGACGGGGGGGCGGACGCGGGGACGTCCCATGATGCGGGATTGCAGGACGGCGCGGGCGCTTCCGATACGGGGAATCTCGAGGATTCCGGGCGAGAGGATGCGCGCGTCGACGCCGGCTCGTACGACGCCGGTTCGGAAACGCCGGACGCGGGCTCCCGCTCCGGACCGCTTGTCCCCGACCCCGCGAACGCACGCTGGCTCAAATGGAAGAACGGCCCGCACACGTTCATATGCGGCCCCGGGGACCCCGAAGGCTTCCTGTACCGCGGCGCCCGTCTTGCCGACGGGACGCGCGACGGCGACCAGGACGAGATCATCTCGAAGCTTGCGGGGACGGGCGCCAACGGGATCTATTTCCAGGCTGTGAGGTCCCACGGGGGCGACGGAGATTCAACGCACAACCCGTTTGTGGACGGCGACCCCGCCAAGGGATTGAGTGACCCGATCCTCGACCAGTGGGAGCGGTGGTTTGAGGCCCTCGACGAGGCGGGCGTCGCGATGTTCTTCTTCGTCTACGACGACAGCGCACGAATCTGGGACACCGGCGGCGCAAGCGGCGCCGATGAACGGGCCTTCGTTCAGGGCCTCGTGGGACGCTTCAGCCATCATCGCGGGATTGTGTGGGTCGTTGCGGAGGAGTACGCCGAGAGATACGCGCCCGCGAGGGTATCGGCGATTGCGGCCGCCATCCGCGCCGCCGACGCAATGCACCCGATAGGCGTGCACAAGAACCACGGTCTGGACTTCTCCGAGTTCGCGACCGACCCCGGCATCGATGTCTTCGCCATCCAGTACAACGTGGACACAGCCGGCGAGCTTCACGCCGGAATGCAGAGTGCCTGGGACACCGCAGCGGGGAGGTACAACCTCACGATGTCCGAGGCCGCAAATCACGGCTCGGGGGACTCGGCGCGGAGGAAGAACTGGGCCGCCGCCCTGGGCGGCGCCTACGTGCTCGTGCTCGGAATGGACGTGGCCTCCACGCCTGTCTCCGACCTGGAGGACTGCGGGAGGCTGGCGCGCTTCATGGAATCGGCCGGTTTCGCCTCGATGTCGCCCCACGACGAGCTGTCGTTTGGCGCGACGGAATACGTGATGGCGGACCCCGGGCGGGACTACATCGTCTACGCGGCGGGAAATGGCGACCCCGGCCTGCGCGGGCTGGACGCGGGAACCTATCTCCTGCGCTGGCTGGACACCGTCACCGGCACGGAAAAGGAGGAGGAGGTCACGACCGCGGCGGGCGACCGCACGTTCACCCGCCCCGGCGGGCTGGGAACCGAGGTCGCATTGCACATCCGGCACCTGCCCGAGTGACCCGGCCGGGCAGTTCAGAATACGTAGTTGCAGGCCTTCAGGTTGCGGAAGACGGCCCCAGTTTCGTCGCCGCCGGCGCTTTCGCTCCCGAACCAGAGATAAGGGTCCGTACCGAGGGTGATGCCGCCGTACCCCTCGCTCCCCCACTCGACTCCATCCACCAGCAGGCGCACCTCGGCGCCGTCCCAGGTCACCTTGAGCTTGTGCCACTGTCCGTCGGACTGGTCCGGCAGCCGCTTCGTATCCATGCAGCAGAAGGCGCCCGCGAGGATCACACGTAGGTTCCCGCGCGGCTGCCCGCAGTCCGAGGCCATGTTGGCGAGCACCATCCTTGCCTTCTGGGGGTTCTCGCCCTCGTGGATGTTCAGGTTGAAGACGAACCGCTCGCACCCGTGGGTCCCCGACTCGAAGGGGATGATCCTTAGCAGGTCCTTTGCCTCAAACTCCATGGCGCCCTTGTCAAAGACTCCCGAAAGCGTCCGCTCGATGCGGTCCCCCGTACCGTCCACGGCGTAGCCCCCGTCTCGGAAGCTGCCGCCCTTGAACCTGAAGCCGGCGGCCTCGACCTCCTGCTGGCTCGACAGGGACGAGGAGTAACACACCTGATCGGGCTGGCACACGCCGCCCTCGTCGATCTGGTTGTTGCAGTCGTTGTCCTTGCCGTCACACACCTCCGGTTCGGGCGTGCACTGGACCGTGCCGGAGGTAATGGTGATGAAGTTCAATGCCGTGTCTTCGGTCCCGTCGCCCGCCCGGAGCGTCAGCCGGCCGTCCGTCACGGTGACAGGCAGGTCGTTGACGCGTATGAACTGACCCGCCGCCGACATGACGGAGTCGACGGCAACCACTCCCTCGATTTCGATGCGGTTGGGCCCCTGCTCGAACTCGTCACCGCTGGCCAGCGAAACCTTGTAGTCACCGTTGGGAACCACGATCTCCCACATGTCCACAACGCCAATGCCCCCGGGGAACATTACCGTGTCCAGGATCGGGTCGCCCGTGACGTTCCGTTTTCGGGTCGCCGAGGTCAGGTCGCGGGACCACCCGCGCCCGCGTCCGTTGTCAAATGTCGAGCCGTCGTCGTGCTGCCACCCAGCGGGCGGCGAAAACCCCGGCGGCCCGAAGTTGATCTTGAGATCGACGGGCTGCTGGGTGCCCGCATCTGTTCCCACGTCCGCCGCAACAGCGCCTCCATCATCGGTTCCCGAGTCCGCCACATCCCCCGAATCGGGTGCGCCTGCCTCCGGCGTTCCTCCCGCATCGTCTGGTGCCTGTGCGTCATCCGGGGCGCCCGTGTCCTGGTGCGCCTGGCCGGTGTCATTCTGCCCGCCGCCGCCATCCCCCGAACCGCCCGTGTCAGGGGCAACAACACCTTTGTCGGACAACGCCCCGTTGTCCCCCGTGTCGTAGCAGGCGTAAAGCGCCAACATGCACGCGACGGCCGCAACCCATCTGGTCATTGGCAACCTCCGCTCGAAACTCTCGAAACTCTCGCCATTGTACATGACCTCGCGATGTGCTTCAATGTGCGCCGAAAGGACCAAACGCATGAAAGCCACCGCATGTGTCGGCGTGATGTCGTGCCTTGCGGCCCTTGCCTGCGGCGGGGGCGTGACGGAAAACGGAGCGGACGTGCCGGTCGGGCGCGACGCGGGCGGCGGAGGGGACGAAGGGCCGACGGACGCCGGGACGATGGACGCGGGCGCAGAGGACGCGTCCGAGCCGTCCGACCGGTCCGACATGTCCGACAGGTCAAACATGTCCGATGCGGGCGGGTTTGACGCGTCCGATGCGTCCGATCCGTCCGATCGGTCCGATCCGTCCGATGTTGCCACGCCGCAGGACTCCGGCGCCGACGCGGGCGGTGGAGGGGACGAGGGGACGACGGACGCGGGTACAGACACGGGCGTGCAAGCCGACAGCGGGGCCGATACGGGGGTTGCAGATACGGGGGTTCCGGACGCCGGCAACGGTTGTGTCCCGGTGGACGTCCCCCCGAAGGTCGAAGATTCGACGCTCCCCGGCGAGAATCCGCCGGGGAAATCCGAGGCGCGCCTTCAGGGCTCGTTCCACGACGAGTACCTCTACGACTCGACGAACTACATCAAGATCGGCGTGCGGCGCGAGTGGGGCGGCTCGGTGATCTTCTTCGGCCTCGTCTCGGGCGGAGCGGGGATGAATGGAACCAACACCATAGACGCCAACGACACCGGCCGCGAGGTGCAGGTGGCGTTCTACGACCCCGACCGGGCGATGCAGAACTGCGCGTGGAACGCCTCGTGCCGGACCGTCCCGACATCGTGCGCGCAGTCGATCACTTTCTTGGGCTGGGACCCGGTTCAGGGCGGGAACCGCTGCAACAACGGCTCGGGAGTCGACTCGGTGGCGAACGCAAACGGACTCCTGTCAGTCGTCACCACGCCGCTTTTCTGGAACCCCGACTGGGACCGCCAGGACTGCAACTCGGGCGGCTGCAGCGACCCGCAGAAGAAGTACCGCAAATCCGACGTGCAGGTGACGCAGCGGTTGAGGTTCGTCCGGACGCACGTTGTCGAGATCGACTACACCATTTCCAACCTCGCCGACTTCGACCACGCCGAGACCGCTCAGGAGATGCCCACGCTTTACTCGGCCAACGGCGAAAACGGCCCCGACCTCTGGAAACTCGTGGACTCGAACGGCACGGAGGTCCCGATAGATCAGCCCGCGGGCGGCGACGGCTTCAACTACAAGAACCTCACCAGCCCAGGCGGCTGGGTGACCATGCAGAACACGGCCGAAGACTACGGAGTGGGGATCTACTACGAGAACCGTCTGTCGTCGTTCCAGGGCTGGCAGCTCCGCTCGCTCCCGTTCAACAACGTGCGCGCGATCTTCCCGTTCGCCATTCCCCCGCACGCATCGGTTCGCGCAAGGGCGTATCTCATCGTCGGCGGCTACGGCACGGTTTCGGCCGAGGCGGCCTGGCTCGACGCACACCTCGCGCCGTTCGGCTCGCTCGACGTCCCCTCGGCCGATGCGACGGTTTCGGGAGCGGTGGAGATCTCGGGCTGGGCGCTCGACAACAAGGACGTCACGTCAGTTGAACTGCTGGTAGACGGAAAACCGGCGGGCGCAATGACGTATGGCTCTGCACGCCCGGACGTCTGCAAGGTCTGGCCGCAGTACAGAAAATGCCCAAACGTGGGATACGGCGGGACGCTCGACACATCTTCGCTTTCGGCGTGCCAGCACCTCGTCGAGGCTGTCGCAGAAGATGCCGACGGGAACTCGCGCGTGATAGACCGGAAGAGATTCAGCGTTTCGAGGTGAACCGGAAAGGGGTGGCACATGGATTCCCGCGGAGTCGGGTACTGGTCCCTGCGGATCGTCCTCTTCTCCTTCTTCTCCCTGCTCACCGTTCCTTCGCCGCCCGCCCGCGCCGCCGGCGAGGAGTTCACGGTGCCGAAAGAGGAACCGAACACCGTGTTCACCCGCCGCTGGAACTGGGCCCACCCGCGCCCCGAGTACTACAGCACCACGCGCCACGGCGACTCGGGCGAGCCCAGGCTCGACGAAACGCGCGACCCCGACCAGAGCGCGCCGTACCTCTACATGGGATCGGCGACCGCCGTCTTCAACAACCTCCCTCCCGGCAAGTACGAGCTCTGGGTCTTCTACCGCAAGTCCACCAACCGTTCGCGAAACGTCCCGTGGAAGGTCACGACCGACGCGGCCACGAACAATACGGCAGGGGGAATCATTGACCAGTACGAGGACGTGGCGTGCTGCGGCGAGTGGTACCTCATCCCGGAAACGAGGAGCAATCCGATAGGCGTCCAGAGCTCGTTCACGCTCAAGTGGAGCGCCGACAAGGGCGATTTCCCGGAATACGACGGCCGCTCGGTCGCGTACGGCGGCGCCAGGGTCAGGCGTGTATCCGACGACCCCACCCCGCTCGACGGAGGCGTCGCCGACACCGGCGGCCCGGCCGGGACGTGCGCCGCCATCCGATCGACGCCGGGATTCGAGCTGTGTGTGGAAACCGAGACAACCTGCGCGGGGGTGTTCACCAACGGCGCGGGCTGCGCCGCGTATTGCGCAACGGCGAACATGGTTTGCACGGAAGCGTTCGGCGCCTCGCCGGGCTGCAACAAGGAGCTTGAGAACCCGCTTGAGTGCGCCGCGACCGAGGGCCACAACTCCGACTGGTGCGAGTGCGCGTATCCGCCGGGGTACGACGGAGGAACGAAGGACGGGGGGACGACGGACGAAGGGACGCCGGACGCGCCTGACGCGTCCGACATGTCCGACACGTCCGACCCGCCCGACGCTTTCGACGCGGGAACTTTCGACGTCACCGGCCTGTCTGACCTTTCAAGCGCGCCCGATGCGGCGGCATCCGACCGGTCCGAGCCGTCAGATCTGTCCGATCTGTCGGATGCCGCGCGCCAGCCGCCGGACGCTGGCGCGGCTGGCGGCGACGCCGGCGCCGAGCCGTTCGAGTACGACGCGTTGGGCTGCGGGTGCGTAACCGTGAGAATGAACTGATGCGAAAACGCGAGGAGGTTCTATGACAAGTCCGAGCGTGACTCACCGCCCTGCTGTTGTTCGGACGGTGTCGTCCGGCGCGCTGAAAGCGCGGGAACTCTTGAGCCTGGGGCAACGCCCCAGGTACACGGGGCCGAAACCCGGCGAAGCCCTGAAGGGGCGAAACGTTCGAGTCAGCGGTTGCGATCCGACGAGTCTCGCCCTTTCAGGGCTCGCATCGCGATCCCAACCCCCACCCGGGGCGCTTCCCCGGGCTGAAGAATCTCGCGCCTTCAGCGCTCAGCCTCACCGTCCTCGCAGAAGAACCGCGGCGGGCGAACCCAGGACATTGAGCGGCCTTTTCCTGGCGGCTGCTGTGCTCTCCGCCCTTGCGGGCTGCGGCGGTCACGCCGGGGCGGCCGACGCCAAACAGGCGGGTGCCGACGCGGGCGGCGCGGGCGCCGCCGAGGAGGTTGCGCCGTTGAAGGTAATCAAGTGGACCGGGAAGTTCTCCGACGGCTGGAAGGAATTCGACAAGCTCGCAAACGAGCAGAAGCACGAGAAGGCCTCGGAGCTTGTCGAAAAGATGCTCGAATCGGCCAAGTCGTCGAAAGACTCCGAGGAGTGGGTCCGCTGCCTCATCAAGTGGACGACCCTCCGTGTCGCGCTCCACGGGTACGAAACCTCCGTGCGCTTCCTGCGCGAACAGCCGTGGCCTGAAGACCTTCTGGGAAGCACGGTCCTGAACCTGTACTACGCGCGGACGCTCGTGACGTACGCCCACAGCTACTCGTGGGAGATCAACAAGCGCGAGCGCGTCGAGACGAAGGGCGTCGTGGACCTCAAGGCGTGGACCATGGACCAGATCTTTGCCGAGGCCCAGCGCGCGTACGAGGAGGTCTGGAAACACAGGGAACAGCTCGGCGACCTGCCGGCAAAACACCTCTCGGAATACCTTGAACCCAACACGTATCCCGAGGGAATCCGGCCGACCCTCCGCGACGCCGTTTCGTACCTTCGCGTCGAGATCCTCGCCGACACGCAGGGCTGGCGCCCCGAGCAGTCAAACGAGGTCTTCAGGCTCGATCTCAAAAACCTCCTGTCGGACGCTCCGGCCGCGAAAGACGGCAAGGTGTTCGACCTCGCCGACCCCGGTGTCCACCCGCTGGAAAAGATCGCCGCGATCCTTGCCGACCTCGAGCAATGGCACGCAAAAAAGGCCCGGAAGGAAGCGGCGTTCGAGGCACGACGGGAACGGCTGGAGAGACTCCACGCGAGTTTCACCGAAGACCAGGACCGCGCCCGAATCAAGCACGATCTCGAAAAACGTCTGGGTGGCGTTTCGGGAAAACCCTGGTGGTCGATGGGGATGGCGACGCTTTCGACCTTCGTGCAGGCCGAAGACGCCTCCGACGCGCTGATACGCGCGCGCAAGATCGCCATCGAAGGCCGCGAGGCGTTTCCCGACTCGGTCGGCGGAAAGCGCTGCAATCACGTCGTCAAATCGATCGAGGCGCCGGACTACTCGCTTTCGGGCATGTCAAGCGACGGACCGAAGAAGCGATCGATCGAGGTGACGCACAAGAACCTCGGGGCACTGCACTTCCGGGCATACGCCGTGGACATCGTGAGACAGATAGAAACCGCCGACGACTACCGCATTTACCCCGGCTGGAAGGCGCTCCAGAAGATGGTCGAGTCGGGACGCCCGGCACACACATGGTCCGTCGAGCTTCCCGCGACACCCGACTACAGGATGCACGAAACGTTCGTGACGCCGCCAATGACCAAGTCCGGCTTGTACGTCGTCATGGCCTCGGCGCGGAAGGACTACGCGCAGGACGACAACAAGATCCTCGGACTCGACGTGGTCGTGACGGACCTCGTGATGGTGACCAGGCAGGAGGGCGGCGAGGTCGAGGTCACGGTACTTGACGGCCCGGCGGGGAAGCCGGTCCCGGGTGCCGAGGTGACTCTCTACAAATACGACTGGCGGAACAAGCACAAGTCGGTCGATTCCGAGACGACCGATGCAAAAGGCGTGGTTCGGTTCTCGCGGAAATCGCAGGACGGTTCGTACTTCCTATTTGCAAAAAAAGGCGTTGAGGTCGCGTACGACCCGAACTACCTGTATTTCTACCGCCAGCAGCCCGCGCCCGACCAGCACGCGACCCTCATCTTCACCGACCGGAGCATCTACCGGCCGATGCAAAAGCTCTTTTGGAAGGCCCTCGTCTATCACGGAAGGTACGACAGGGCGGACTACAAGATCGCTACTAACACCTCGGTGACGATCTCGCTCGTGGACCCGAACCACCAGACCGTCGAGACAAAGACCGTGACGACCAACGCCTACGGCACGGCGTCGGGCGAGTTCACGATCCCGACCGGACGCATCCTGGGCCAGTGGCACCTGCAAAGCTCGCTCAACGGGACCGCCTACGTCCGCGTCGAAGAGTACAAGCGCCCGACGTTCGAGTCGAAGTTTCTGGACCCCGCAAGCGCCCTCCGCCTCAACAAGCCCGCGACTCTAAAGGGCGAGGCCCGGTACTACTTTGGTCTGCCGGTGACCAACGGCGCGGTCAAGTGGCGCGTCACGCGCGAGCCGGTCTATCCGTGGTGGTGGGGTTGGTACTGGTGGGCCGAATCCCGCCCGGCGGCCGCGAAGATCCAGACCGTGGCGACCGGCACGGCCGCGCTGAAGGAGGACGGCACGTTCACGTTCACCTTCACCCCCGAAGCCGACGAGCGCGGCGCCGAGTCGAAGCACCTGACCTTCCGGTACGCCGTCACCGCCGACGTCACCGACGAGGGCGGCGAGACGCGGTCCGCGTCAAAATCCTTCAGGCTGGGCTTCGTCTCCGTCGAGGCCGCAGTGAGGATGGAAACCGGGTTCCTGATGGAAGGGCAGACGGGCGATCTCACGGTGCTTCGGACGAATCTCGACGGCGTTCCCAAGGCCGGCAAAGGCGCGTGGAAGCTTCTGGCGACGAGCGGCCCCAAAGAGGCCCTCACGCCGGCCGAACAACCGTTCCCGACGCTTCCGGGAAAAGAAAAGAAAAAGGAGTTCGCGACACCGGGCGACTCGATCCGGCCCCGTTGGAATTTCTCGTACACGCCCGAGGCCGTGATGCGCGCGTGGGAGGACGGCGGCGTCAAGGGGAGCGGCGAGGTTTCGCACAACGACAAGGGCGAAGGCAAGGTTGCCATCCCCGCGCTCTCGGCGGGCGTCTATCGCCTCAAGTACGAGACACAGGACGAGTTCGGCGCCAAGTTCGAGATGTCAAAGGAGTTCGTCGTCGGCGGCCGCCGGGCGAA
This sequence comes from Deltaproteobacteria bacterium, assembly GCA_016218965.1. Lineage (GTDB taxonomy): Bacteria > Myxococcota > SpSt-1050 > SpSt-1050 > JACRCP01 > JACRCP01. The sequence goes on from JACRCP010000396.1 coordinate 36,391, forward strand.
CATCGCCCTCCCCTCGCTCCTGCTCGTCGAGGAATCGTCGGTCAAGGTCGGCGGCACGGCGCGGATTCTCGCGCTTTCGGGCCTGCGCGACCAGTACATGGTGCTCGACGTCTACCGTGAAGGGAAGCGCGTGGATCGGCGGCAGCTCGAATCGGGCCGGGACTCGACGCTCATAGAGATACCCGTGACCGAGAAAGACCGCGGCGGTTTCGGCGTGACGCTCTCGGTCCTCCGCGACCACCAGTTCATGCACTCGTCGCAGACGGTGTTCGTCCCGTGGGACGACAAGGAGTTGAAGGTCGAGTTCTCGACGTTTAGGGACAAGCTCCGCCCCGGGCAGAAGGAGAAGTGGACGGTGAAGCTTTCCGGCCCAGAGGGAAAGGACACTGCAGTCGCGGCGGCCGAGGTTCTTTCGTACCTGTACGACCGATCGCTTGACGCCTTCGTCCCGCACAGTCCGCCGAGCCCGCTGTCCATCTGGCCCCACCGCGCCTCGGTCGTCTGGGCGCGTGCGAACCTCGGGACGGCACACCAGGAGTGGATCGAGAGCCGCGGGTTCAAGCCGCTCCCCGGTTGGCCCGACCTCCATCCGGACCGCCTGAAATTCTACGAAGGCTACGGGATCGGCGGGCCCGGGAGGCGAAGGTACTACAAGGGCGGCGGCGCACCGGAAGGCGCGGCCATGCGCAAGTCGATGCCCATGAAGGCAATGGCCCGGATGGATCGCGACGAGGCCGAAATGAAGGCCGAAGAGGCCAGGCCGCCCGCTGCGCCGGCCGCGCAGGCCCCGATGGAGGCCGCCGACAAGGCCGTGGCTACGTCGGAGACGAAACAAAAGGCCGGCGACGGGAGGGACCGCCGCGAACCCGAGGCGCCGGTGCAGATGCGCGCCGATTTTTCGGAGACCGCGTACTTTTTGCCGCACCTCATCACGGGCGCCGACGGCACGGCGTCAATCGAGTTCTCGGTACCCGATTCGGTCACCTCGTGGAACGTCTGGGTCCACGCGGTCACAAAGGACCTAAAATCCGGCTCGACGACAAAAGAGGCCAAAACCGTCAAAGACCTCATGGTCCGCCCGTACATCCCGCGCTTCCTGCGCGAGGGGGACAAGGCCGAGATCAAGGTCGTCGTCAACAACGCCTCGGACAAGGAGATCAAGGGACATCTCGCATTCGACATCATCGACCCGTCTACAGAGAAGAGCGTGCTCGAGTCCTTCGGCCTGCGGCCAGAGGACACGAAGAAGCTCCCGTTCACCGTTCCGGCAGGCGGCGGAACAAACCTCGGTTTCTCGCTCGCGACACCTGCGAAGGTCGGCCTGATAGCATTCAAGGTCACCGCCGTGTCGGGCGATGTGTCCGACGGCGAGCTTCGGCCTATTCCGGTGCTCCCCGGGCGGATGCACCTTGCGCAGTCCCGGTTCGTGACGCTTCGGGGCAAGGGCCAGAGGGTCATGAAGTTCGCCGATCTTGAAAAGGCCGACGACTCGACGCTGATTAACGAACAGATGGTCGTGACGCTCGACGCGCAACTCTTCTACTCGGTGCTCTCGGCACTCCCCTACCTCGTGAACTACCCGTACGAGTGCACCGAGCAGACGCTCAACCGCTTCGTCTCGACCGGGATACTCTCTTCGATGTACGCGAAGTACCCCGCCATCGAAAAGATGGCAAAGGAGTTCTCGACCCGGAAGACCGAGTTCGAGCAGTGGGACCAGCCTGATCCCAACAGGAAGATGGCGCTCGAGGAGACGCCGTGGCTCCGGATGGCCAAGGGCGGGACGCACGACTACGACGATCTCGTAAACGTCCTCGACCCGCGGATCACCCGCGCCCAGCGCGACGCGTCGCTCGCGAAACTGCGCAAGGCGCAGACCAGCTCCGGCGGCTTCCCGTGGTTCCCCGGCGGCCCGCCGTCGCCGTGGATGACCGTCTACATGCTCTACGGCTTCTCGAAGGCCCTCGAGTTCGGCGTGGACGTCCCCAAGGACATGGTCCAGCGCGCGTGGTCGTACGTGCACCGGTACTACATTGACGAGATCGTACGCGACATGATCCGCCACGACTGCTGCTGGGAGACCGTCACGTTCATCAACTACGTGCTCTCGAACTATCCGGATTCGAGCTGGACCGGAGGCGTCTTCTCGGACGACGAGCGCCAGAAGATGCTGCTGTTCTCGTTTGGCAAGTGGAAGAAGCACTCGCCGTATCTCAAGGGGTATCTCGCGCTTACGCTCAAGAGGATGAAGCGCGAGAAGGACGCGCGCCTCGTGTGGGAGTCGGTCCTCGATTCGGCAAAGGAGAAGGAGGACCAGGGGACGTTCTGGGCGCCAGAGGACCGCGGCTGGCTCTGGTACAACGACACGATCGAAACACATGCGTTTGCGATCAGGACGACCATGGAGCTGATGCCCGAGGAGCCGAAGCTCGACGGGATGGTGCTCTGGATCTTCCTTAACAAGAAACTCAACCACTGGAAATCCACGCGCGCCACGGCCGAGGTGGTCTATTCGCTTGCGCACTACCTCAAGAAGACCGACCAGCTCGGCGTGCGCGAGGACGCGGCGGTGACGTTAAACGGCGAGACGACGCGGTTCGTTTTTGAGCCCGACAAGTACACCGGGAAGAAGAACCAGATCGTCGTACCGGGCGAGAAAGTTGACCCGAAGCGCACATCGACGATCACGGTCGAAAAGGACAGCAAAGGCTATCTCTTCGCCTCGGCGACGTGGCACTTCTCGACCGAGAAGCTGCCCGAGGAAGACCGCGGCGACTACCTTGCCGTCTCGCGACAGTTCTTCAGGAGGGTCAACACCGGCCGCGAGTTCGTCTTGCAGCCGCTCAAGGACGGGACAGCGCTTTCTCCCGGCGACGAGGTCGAGGTCCACATATCGCTCCGCTCAAAGCACCAGATGGAGTACGTTCACCTGCGCGACCCGAGGGGCGCCGGTTTCGAGCCCGAAGGCGCCGTGAGCAGGCACAAGTGGGAGCTGGGCATCTACTGGTACGAGGAGTACCGCGACTCCGGGACCAACTTCTTCTTCGAAAGACTCCCGCAGGGCGAGTACACGTTCAAGTACCGGATAAGGGCCGCGACGGCAGGCACCTTCAAGGTCGCGCCGGCGACCGTGCAACCGATGTACGCGCCGGAGTTCAACGCGTACAGCGCGGGAGCGGTGGTGAAGATCAGTTCGTCGGAGGAAAAGGCGAAGTAGTCCCGAGTCTTGAGCCCGTGCCCCGGTTGACCGCCGCGCCGCGCCGTCCGGGGTGCCACGGACAACCGCAGGTTGTCCGTGTGCGACGCGCGACGTCGTCGCGTGGCGCGAAACATCCCCGAGCCTGTCGAAGGGCTAAGGTTCCCGCCAATGCGGGCTGCCGGGTAGATGGATCGAGGATTGGAGGGATCCATGGCACTGATGCTCTCGCGTGCAAAGAGGACCATCGGCGCGTTCATCTTCTCGCTTCTCATGTACACCTTCCCGTCACTCGGCGGCGGCTGCAACGTGGCCGAAGAAAAGGACGGCGGGGCGGAGGTGTTGCCCGCGGAAGATGCCGGTTCGTCAGACGCCGGCCCGTTGGACTACGGTTCTTCGGAAGCGGGTTACGGTCCGCCTTCCTGCACGACCGACGACGACTGCCGATCTCCCGAAGACCAGACTGCAGTCGCGTACTGCGATCAAGCGCGAGGCTGGTGCGAATACATCTTCTCGTGCGATTCGGATTCGGAGTGCCAAGAACACTTTGGAGAGTCCTTTTTCTGCGACCCCAAAAAAAAGCAATGCGTTTCCGGGCAAACAGACTTTGACGGCGGCTTCGACCCCGACGCGGACGCCACCCCCGATGCGGGCACCGCCGATTAGACCGACGTGCGATGTCCTGAAGTTCGGCGGTTTGACGGCGCGCGCCTACGCCCTTGTCAACCGTTCCAGCAGGACATCACCCAGGTTCCTCCTACTATCGAGAACGGCCGACACGTAGACCGTGCCGCCCACAACCTCGTATATGATTCTCCATGGCGCGACGATCAACTCCCGGAAACCTGTCAGCCCGACCAGCTCCAATTCCGGCACCCTGCGTCCACGGAACGGAGACATGTCGAGCGTCCGAAATCTGGCCTCGATCGTGTCCATGATTCGCGCGGCTGTTTCGCGCGATTCCCGCTCGATGTAACGGCCTATCGACTCGAGGTCCTCCCTCGCCAAAGGAGAAGTGCTGACCTCGAATCTACGACCGCTCATCTCTCGCCTTCTTCATCGCGGCCCGCACGCGGGCAAATACCTGGTCCGTGGTTTCACCGCGGCCTTCCCGAAATTCCCTGTCGCTTTGCGCGATGATCTTGAGCATCGCCAGCGTTTCCTGCCAGCGGTCCCAGGTCGCGACGTCCATCAAGACGGCCTTGGCCTCGCCGTTCTGCGTGATGACCATCTGGCCGCCGGTCTCGACCACCTCTCGCACAACGTCCGCCGTGTGGTTCTTGAGATACGTGATGGGTTTGATCGCTTTAGCAAGCCGCATGTTTCACCTCCTGACATGTCCGAATTTAGCACCTTTTAAGGACCGCAACAACAGGATCGTTTTTGGCCTGCGGCAGCAAGCTGCCGCGAACGCAAAGCGCAAGCATGCTTGCGCACCCCACCCGACCGGCGTATAATGTGCCTGCACCGGGCAAGGAGGGAAACATGGCGCTCATCATCACGCGGGCCAAAAGGACCATCGGCGCGTTCATCTTCTCGCTTCTGCTGTACATCTTCCCGTCACTTGGCGGCGGGTGCAACGTGGCCGACGAGAAGGACGGCGGGGCCGAGATGTCGGACGTGTCCCCCGGCGGGGACGACGCTGTTTTGGCGGATGGCAGCACCTCGCCCGACGGCGGCTCGGAGGACTTTGGAAACACCTGTGGCGCCTACGGACCTCCCCCCTGCGAGTCCGACGAGGACTGCGCCGCGTACGGCGACGGCTACTACTGCGACAAGGATCATCAGATCAACATGTGCGGCGAGACGACCACGTGGCCAACCTGCAAGGGAGGCGTTGTCACGAGCGACGCCGGCCCGCAGGACGCAGGCTACGAGGACTACGGGAACACCTGCGCCGCGTACGGCCCGCGGCCGTGCGACACCGACCAGGATTGCCGCGACTGGAACGACGCCGGCAACTGGGTCTGCGACAAGGACCATGTCGCGGGCTACTGCAACGGAGAACCGATGACGTGGCCGACCTGCATCGAGACCGCCGATGCGGACGCAGGCTACGCCGACTTCGGAACGCCCTGCGCCGCGTACGGTCCCCAGCCGGCGCCCTGCGAGACCGATGCTGAATGCGTTGCGCAGAACGGCGCGGGGTGGTACTGCGACAAAGATTTCGTCATTGACGTCTGCGGAACGCTGACGACCCAGCCGACGTGCGTTCCCGGCGGGGACAAATAAACCGGAACAGGCAAAGAACGATGCTGGATGCTAGATGCTAGATGGCGCAGATCGAAATCCAGCATCCAACGTCCGGCATCCAGCATCCGCTGTGCCGCGCACCGCATCTGACGCATTCCGACACTTTGCCGCGAAGCACCCGCTCGGGTACCTCTACCTCGAGATCACGCGCCGATGTAACCTCAAGTGCGTCTACTGCGGAAGCTCCTGCGGCCCGAAGACGCTCCCCGAGGAGATGCCGGTCGCTCGCTGGGTCGCGGTGCTCGAACAGATTGCTGCCGACTTCGATTCGAAGAAGATCATGCTCGCCATCACGGGCGGCGAGCCGCTTCTCAAGCCCGACGTGTTCGACCTCTTCGGCGCGGCAAAAAGGCTGGGTTTTCCATTTGGGATGGTCACAAACGCGACGCTCATCGACGACAAGATGGCCGAACGACTCGCCGGATGCGGGATTGGGTCAATCTCGCTCTCGTTCGACGCCCCGCCGGAGGTGAACGACTCGCTCCGCGGGAAGGGGATCTCGGAGCGGGTTGCGCGCGCCGCGAAAGCACTTCAGGATGCCGGTTACCGCGGCAAGCTCGAGATCATGACGACGTTTACGAAACCCGTCACGCCGCACTTGGACGCCCTTCGCAAGTACATCTCCCAACTCCGGGTCGGCCTCTGGCGGATTGTCCCCGTTATGCCCATAGGTCAGGCGGCGACGCGGCCCGACCTCCTACCGGACTGCGAGGACTTCAAGACCCTTCTCAAGTTCGTCGAGACCGCGCGCAAAGACGGCTTGCGCCCGGCGCCCGAGCTTGGAGAGGAGGGGTTTTTGGGCGACCCCTACGAGACCGAAAAGTCCGTCCGCCCGTACAAGTTCCTCTGCCGCGCGGGTCTCACCATCGCGGGCATCTCGTACGACGGGAAGATCGGCGCCTGCCCCGAGCTGACTCCCGCGTTCACACAGGGCCACGTGGACCGGGACCGTTTCAAGGACGTGTGGGAGACGAGATACGAAGTCTTCCGCAAACGGGACTGGACGCGGGTCGGCCAATGCCACAGTTGCAGGTCGTTCGACCGTTGCCTCGGCGGCAGCATGCACCTCTACGAAAAACCCGGCGACGCCACCTGCCGGTGCCTTTTTGAAATGATCGGAGGAGACCGGACGACCGCGGGCCGCACGTCGTAGCGCCTTACAGGATGTGTTTCTCTATGTGGCCGTATCCCGGCGTCCGTGAACGCCGATCCAACTGGCCATCACGAACCGCCGTGCCTTCGGGAACTTCTGCGTGAGCGCCATGTCAGTCGGAGTTCATTGGCACGGCGGTGTCCGGCAACTTGCGCACGCGGTGCCTGCCGGGTTCGACGACGATGAATGATCTCAGGAGATCGTCCTGTGAGTGATGGCTGAAAACAGCAGTCAATTCGTCGTGAACGGCTTCCAGCGTACCGGGCGACACCCGCAGGTAGATCACTCCCCCTCTCCGGCCCCCCAAAAAAACCAGCGAACCGAAGTCCCTGTCTCGCGTTACCACAACCCGGCCTTCGGCGGCGCCCTTCTTAAGGATGGCCTCGTCAGCGGCAAGATGCACTTGCAGCCGCGCCACCGTCACAACGTCGTGCCCGAGACTCAGAAGATGCCGAACAGTGGCCGCATAGACGTCCTGATCGACAAGAAGTCTCATGCCGGGGGCGCCGGGGTGGAAACGTGCAGCTCTTCGGCGTCAAGAACGTCGATCGCGTATTGCACGCACGCGCGGATGTCATCCTCGGAGATATCAGGATAGTAGTCGCGGACGATCCGCTCAAAAGGGACGCTCTCCCTGACCAGCTCCAGCACGTCGTGAACGGGAATTCGCGTTCCCGCAACGCAGGGCTTTCCGAAATGTACTTTCGGGTCGACTTCGATTCTCTCCTTCATCGCGCCTACCTCCCGGTCTACGACCAGCACCATTATGCATTCCGCCGGCGGGATCGTCAATGGACCAAGCACAACGGAAGGTTAGCCGTTTCGATGAAGTGGGCCCCGGCCGCGGCGTTCGACCCTCGCGGGCTGCTTGTCGCAGCCGGGGTGCGGACTCTTCGGCCCGGCGTCTGCCGGCCCGGGAGAAGGGCCAGGACGGCCTCGGCTCGCCCACGGCGCGATAAGATCCCAGGGTAGCCGCTGCAACACGCGACCCCCGTGGGGTCGTCCGTCACCGGCCATTCGGAATGTGCAGAACGTTCCTTCCTTCCCGTTCGTCGTCCGACGCTTCTGCCGGAATGCCCCACGGGGGCATCGTATTGAAGCCCGGGGTTGCCGCAGGCTACCCCGGGATCGCGGAAAAAGAAAACACATCATACAACCCTGAAGGGGTTGCGTCCTTCTTTTCGTACAAGTCCAGCGCCGCCTCCTCCCACTCCGCCTCCGTCGGCAATCGCTTCCCCGCCCATGCGCAGTACGCCTTGCTTTGGTTCCAGTCCACGCAGTTGATCGGGTGGCTGTCCCTCCCCGAAACGCCGTAGTTGCAGTAGGTGCCTGGACGGCCCAGCGGTACGTGGCACCGTCGTGTTCGCACCGTCGTGTTCAGCACCAAGCTCAGGGCCTCGGACAAAGTCCTCGGCCGCTCAGCGCCGCTTTAACTCCGCGGACCGCCTGGCGGATCCGGTGCTCGTTTTCGACGAGGGCGAACCTGACGTAGCCTTCGCCGTGCTCGCCGAAACCCACGCCGGGCGAAACGGCGACCTTTCCCTTCTGCAAGAGCAGTTTGGAGAACCCGACGGAACCCATCGGCCGGAACGCCTCGGGGATCGGCGCCCAGACGAACATCGTCCCTTTGGGCTTCGGGAAATCCCAGCCGATCCGCGAAAGTCCGTTCACAAGGCAGTCCCGGCGCTTCCGGTAGACCTCGCGGACCTCGTCAACGGCCCTGTACGGCCCGTTGAGCGCGACGGTCGCGGCGATCTGGATTGCCTGGAACATCCCGTAGTCGAGGTAGCTCTTGAGGCGCGTGAGCGCATGGACCAGCCGGCCATTGCCGACGACGAAACCGACCCGCCATCCGGGCATCGAGTAGCCCTTGGACATCGAGTACAGCTCGACCGCGACGTCTTTGGCGCCGGGTACCTGGAGGATCGAAGGCGCCCTGTACCCGTCGAAGACGATGTCGCCGTACGCGTTGTCGTGCACGAGAAGGAGCCTGTGCTCGCGCGCGAACTCGACCGCCCTCTTGAAGAAGTCGAGGTCCACCACCTCGGTGGTGGGGTTGTGCGGAAACGAGATGATCATCATCTTGGGCGCCGGCCAAAGCGATTTCACGGCGCGCTCGGCCCGCTCGAGGAAGTCCCCGGCGCCCGGGACGAGCGGGATCGAGCGCACGTCGGCGCCGGCGATCACCACGGAATAGGTGTGGATTGGATAGGTCGGGTTGGGCACGAGCGCTATGTCGCCCTGTCCCATCACCGCGAGCACGAGGTGCGAAAGCCCCTCCTTGGCTCCGATGACGGCGACAGCTTCGGTTTCGGGGTCGAGATCGACGCCGTAACGCCGGTGATACCAGTTGCAGATCGCCAGCCGGAGCTTGGGGATTCCCCGGGAAGCCGAGTAACGGTGATTCCGCGGCTTGCGCGCCGCCTCGATGAGCTTTTCGACTATGTGCGGCGGAGTCGCGATGTCGGGGTTTCCCATCCCGAGATCGACGATGTCCTCGCCGGCCCGCCGCATCCGGGTCTTGAGGTCCGAGACGACCGCCAGGATATACGGCGGCAGCCGCGCTATGCGCGGAAACTCTTCCATGTGTCTCGTCGACTACGGTCCCGTGCAGTTCCCGCCGAGACAGGTCGTTTCGCATGTGCCCGTTGTCCCGCACGTGAACGTGCAGTTCCCGCCCGGGCAGTCCGTCTGGCAGTTGGCCGCGCCTGTGCATTCCGACTTGCAGTTCCCGCCGTTGCAGTTGAGATCGCAGGTCGCATTTTCGCCGCATTTCAGCCGACAGTTGCCGCCCTTGCAGTCGAAGTCACACGTCACCGAACCCTTGCACTCGTAGTCGCAGTTGCCGCCGAAACAGTCCGCATTGCAGTCGGACGCGGACACGCAACTGTCGCAGTTGCCCAGCTCACACAATGCCTCGCAGTTTTCTTCGGCGCACGAGCCGCCGCCACCACCGCCGCCGTCGTCACCGCCTCCCCCGCCGGTATCGCCGCCGCCACCGCCGGGTCCCGCATCGGTCCCGTCGTCAGTCGACGTGCAACTGACGAAGGTCGCGGGCGCCAAAAGACAAACCGCCAAGATCCCGATGAAAAGCCGCATGTCTCCCTCCTTGGAGAAGTGTCATAGCCGTCACTTTAACAGCAGAATACTCCGATGGTCAACATAGCGAAAGGCGGCGATATTCCCGCTGTGACATTTTTGTTGCGCTGCGCACCGTCGCGAATACAATGCGTTCGAACGGATGAGTCGCACAATCGACAAGGCCCTGACCGCGAGATACCGCGCGCTCGACAAGAGCATCCGGCTCCCAATCGAGGGCGAGGACGCCATCCGACCCGACCTGCTGATTGTCTTCCCATACCGGGGCCCCGCGAGAGCGCCCGAGGTCGTCATCGAGACCGACGAGTTTTCCGCCGTCTGCCCGTGGACAGGGCTTCCCGACCAGGGCGCACTCACCATCACCTACACCCCGAGGCGCCTGCTTCTTGAGCTAAAGTCGTTGAAGCACTATCTCCTCACATTCCGGCAGGTCGGCATCGTCCAGGAGCACGCCGCCGCACGAATCCTCCGCGATCTCGCCCGAGCCGCCAAACCCGCCCGGATGACCGTGACCGTCGACTACAACGTCCGCGGCGGCCTCCACACCGTCGTCACCGTGCGGCACCCGCAAAGACCGGCGCCCAAACCGCAGAGGACGCAGAGAGCGCAGAGACAGTGAAGAACCTGAATAGGTCGCGGTTGAATGTCCGGATGCGCCCTTGCAGGCGGAAGGGGTAGAAAATGGGATTCAGGTGCGGTGTCGTCGGACTGCCGAACGTCGGCAAGTCGACGCTTTTCAACGCCATCACGGGCAATTCGGTCCCCGCCGAAAACTACCCTTTCTGCACCGTTGACCCCAACACCGGGGTCGTCCCGGTCCCCGACTCCAGGCTCGACGCGCTCGTCGCGCTGCTTTCGCCGGACAAGTGGACGCCATCGGTGCTCGAGTTCATCGACATCGCCGGGCTGGTGAAGGGCGCATCAAACGGCGAGGGGTTGGGGAACCAGTTCCTCTCGCACATCCGCGAGGTGGACGTCATAGCCCACGTGGTCAGGTGTTTTTCGGACCCCAACGTCGCCCACGTATCGGGCGCTGTGGATCCCGCGGGCGACGCGAAGACCGTTCAGACCGAGCTTCTGCTCAAGGACCTCGACACGCTTCGGAAACGCCGGGACAAGATCATCAACCACGCGAGGTCGGGCGAGAAGGCGTACAAGGACGAGCTTGAGATCGTGGACAGGTTCGTTGCGCATGCCGACGGAGGCACGGCCCTCCGCTCCGCTGTAAAGACCGACTCCGAACGGCGCATCTCGGCCGAGCTGGGACTCCTCACAACCAAACCGGCGTTCTTCGTGGCAAACGTGGGCGAGGCCCGTCCGCCAGAGGAGGAGGCCGCGCTCCGTGCGCTCAAGACCCACGCCGCGGCCGAAGGGACCGGGCTCCTGGAGATCCGCGCGCGCTTTGAGGCCGAGCTTTTGGGCCTCGGTCCCGACGACCGCGCCGCGTTCATGGCCGACGCGGGCATGAAGGAAACGGGCCTCGATGCGCTGGTGCGCGAAGGATACCGGCTCCTGGACATCATCACATTCTACACGACCGTCGGAACGGAGATACGCGCGTGGACGGTCCCGCGCGGGACGAGGGCGGTGGATGCCGCCGGAAAGATCCACACCGACATGGCAAAAGGCTTCGTGAAGGCCGAGTGCATCCGGGCCGAGGACCTCCTGGCCTGCGGGTCAGAGAAGGAAGCGCGGGCGAACGGCAAGGGGACCGTGGAGGGAAAGGACTACGTGGTCCGGGACGGCGACGTGCTGCACATCAGGTTCACCCCAGCCGCCGCAAGGTAGGTCGCCATTGTCAGCCCTTTCAAGGCGTGTGATGAGGTGAAAATCCTGATCGGATACACTGGGGTACAGAGCGCATCGCTTTCTACCCTCACCCTGACCCTCTCCCGCTGGGCTGGTCTTTACCCACAAGTCGCGGCAGCACGATGAGACGGCGAGTTGTTGGTACGGTGGATGACGGGTGAATCAGTGGAAGATATCGTACGCCATTTCGATATCCGCCAGGC
>JACRCP010000395.1 GCA_016218965.1 Deltaproteobacteria bacterium
TACGTCGCGTCGTGGTTGTGGGACGTCAATGAGTAACTCGAGGCGGTGATCGTGTCGGGAATGTCGGCGTCGGTCAACGCCCTGAATACGGGCGCTCCGGCGGCGCCGTCGGGCGAGGCGAGCATGAGATTTGCCGCCTGACTGTTCCAAGCGGCCGTCAGCGTCCCGCTCCCGACCACCGGGGACCCGCTCACCGCAAATTCCCCGGGCATCGCCATCGCGACACTCGTGACCGTACCCCCCGAGTCCGAGTCCGCCACGCACTCCCAGGCGTTGTTTAACGCGTTCCTCTTGAGCACCTCGAACGCGGAGCACCCGGTCTCGTCAAGCGATATCACCGTGCCCGTAACGTTGATCCCCGGACCCCCCGAATACGACAACCCCGCGTCGTCCGCACACACCCACGCCGCGTTCCCCGCGTCCCTCTTTATCACCTGGTTCGCAAGGCACGAGTTGGCCCCGATGTCGGCAAAGGCAATCGTCCCGTCCGTGATCATCCCCGTCGTCACGCCGTCCGCCTGGTTCTCGTTCACAAACCGACCGTCGTAGGCCGACCCGTCCTGATAACCCGCCGCAAGGCTTATCGTCCCCGTCGTCGTGATCGGTCCCCCAGCCAGACCCGCACCCGTGTCAACCTGCGTCACCGTGCCCCCGGAACCCGCGTCGTCCCTCCACCCCGGGTTCCCCGCCGCGTCCGTCTTCCACACCTTGCTTGCCTGCCCGGCCCCGGTCGCCACCACGCCGGCCGAGGTGGAAGAGTTCGCCGAGACGCCTATCACACCAGTTCCGGAGTTGTACGTTATCGGTGCCGTCCCCGACAGCGCGTTCCTGGCCCGCGCGTTCGTGTAGTACAGGCTGGTCCCCTCCGCCACCGCCGTCGTGTCCAGCGTCTGCCACGTCTTGTCTCCCCGCCAGTACTGCGTGACCGCCCCAGCCGCCATAGCGTTCTCCTTGTTGTTGAACGCCGTCCAGTCCGCGCTCGAAAGATACCCGTCGGTTCCGGCATTGGCCTTTGTTATCCCGATCGTCCCGGTCGTCGTGATGGGGCCTCCGGTTATCGGCCCGCTCGTGTTCACCGCCGTCACCGTCCCGCCGCTCGGGTCCGCGCACACCCAGGCCGCGTTCGCCGCGTCCCTCCGCATGACCTGGTATGCGGAGCACGTGTTTGCCCCGATGTCGGCAAACGCGATCGTCCCGTCCGCAAGCATCCCCGTCGTGACGCTGTTCGCCTGACCCTCGTTCACGAACCGGGCGTCATGGACAGACCCGTCCTGATAACTCGCCGCAAGGCTTATCGTCCCCGTCGTCGTGATCGGTCCTCCCGCCAGGCCCGCGCCCGTGGCTATCTGGAAAACGGTGCCGTTGGAGTATTCGTCTGTTGCGCAGTTCCAGACCCCGCCGTCCCACTTGAGGGTGTTTCCCGCCGCGCATGTGAGGGGCAAAGAAAACGTGTTGCCGTTCAGCTCAATCCCTTGGCCGGCGGCATACGTCGAGGTTGCATCCAGGGCGCACACGACAGAGCCGTCCTGGTTGACGACACGTACATATCTTCCCGAACCGCAGAAGCCGGTGATGCGGTTCTGTTTTGTGTTGAACGACTCCCAATCGACGGCGGCGAGATAGCCGTCATCAAGGGCCGTCGCGCGGCCCAAACTGATGGTCGGCATATAACCCCCGCTGCCCACAAGGGGCACGGAGGCGGTGACGCTCTGGACAAACGGCCAGCCTGGCGCGTAGGCGGAGCAGACCCAATCCACCCCGGTCCACCTCTGGACCGTGCTCTGACCGCAGGTCGAGGGCAGGGCGAATGTCGTGCCGGTCACAACGAGGCCGGCCCCGGTGGAGTAGTGCGTGTCCTCGTCGGTGACGCACTCCCAACCGTTGTTCCCCACGTTCCTTTTGAGAACGTCGAATGCGTCGCATCCCGTTTCATCCAGCAGGACAGTCGCGCCGTCAACGCCGATCCCCGCCCCCGCGGCGTACGTCGTGTCGTCATCCGCCTCGCAGGTCACCGTCCCGTCGGCGATGGTCTCCCGGATCGAACTGCCCGCCGCGCACGTGCCGGTGATGGGATTCTGCTTGTTGTTGAACGCGGTCCAGTCCGCTGCCGAGAGGTACCCGTCCGAGGACGCCGCGCACTGGGGGAGGCTCAAGAGCACGTCACCCTCGGTTCGACCGCCGGTCAAGGGCATGGTCGTGGTGACGGAAAATATGTCGCCTGTCGCAGTAATCGTCGAAACACACGCGACCGTGCCGTCGGCGTTGATCGTGCTCAAGACCTGATCCGTCTGGCAGGCGCCCGCCACACGGCTCTGCATGCTGGAGAACGCGAGCCAGTCCGTGCTTGGGACATACCCGTCGGTGGAGGCGTCGGCCCTGGGGATGCCGACGGTCACGTCGCCGCTCTGGCCCCCGCCGGTGAGCGGCGGCGGCACGCTGATGCCGGTGACGTCGCCGAACCCGGCAGGTGTCCCCGACCCATTTGCCTGTTTCATCTATGGTTGGTTTTCCGCTCACAGAAACGGATTTGGGGTGGATGTCACCGACCGCGTCCCCCGCGACAAGGGCGTAGGGAACCGCCCTAATCCTCTGCCGGGGCGTGATCTTCTGCCCGTCCACAACTATCTCGAGGTAAAGGTCCTTTTGCGCCTTGAAGACGTCTTTGAGGGAGTTGTTCGACCCCAACGTCACCGAGTAGTGCCCGTTTGTCACGACAACGTCCGAGACGTCCTCACCCCAGACGAGGTCGTCGCCGTCAGGCGAAAGGTAGATATTGAATGCAAGCGGAAGGGCGGCGTTGACAGGCTTGTCCTGGCCGTCCGTGAGAAACCCGTTTGGGACAGCATCAACGGCACGCCGGCGCGGGCCGTCCCGGGCAAGACGGCCGTCACGGCCAGCATCACCCGAAAAAAGGCGTTTTTCATTGCGCACTCCGGTTTTTTCCTATTCCCCATTTCCCTTCTCAAACGGCTGGCCCGGCTTGAGGGCATAGTCACCCAGCGACCAGCGGGGCCCCACCGACCAGCCCGTGACGACTTTCAACTTGTAGCCCGTCGAGGCGCCGGTGCCTGCCGAGGAATCGAAGGTGCTCATGTATCTAATGACGAAGCCGGCGTCGGAGATCGTGCCCGCGTCGCCGGCGTCCGCACCGGCGTCCCTTTGGATCCCCGCGTCCGTCGTTCCCCCGTCGCCTTTCCCCGGCAGCCTGACGCACCAGTTTGCCTCGCACGAATATCCTTCGCCGCAATCGTTGTTCTTCGCGCAGGCGTACTTGAAGTCGTCAATCCCGATGTCCGCAGTGCACCCGCAGAGCGTCGCGGCCCAGATGGCCGCCATGCACGCCGTTCTTGCGCGGTTCACGAGTGCCTCCTTGCTCCTAGAATGCCCACGCGGCCTTCACCAGCTTCGTGTAACCGTCCGTTTCGATGTAAACCGAGGTGACGTCCTGGCAGCGCCGATCTGCCAGTCTCCGTCATAGACGAAGAACATCACGACGCCCGTCGCGACGACGGCGGCGCCCGTGCCAAGAAGAATGTTCGCAGTCAGGGCCTTCCGGTCGGCATCGTTCTGCAGGGCCTTTGCGTCCTCGTACGTCATGTCCGGGATCCTGCCGGCGGCGTCCTTGGCCGCGTTCTTGAGTTCGTCCCGTCCCGAGTTGACGTCCAACCCGACTACGGCACCCGGAATGAGGAAACCGGCGCCGACCGCGAAGCAAGTCCATGACGGCCAGAAGCGGAAGAAGAGGTTCGGCTTTTTGGGTACGACGCCTGCAATCCTCGGCTGGGAGGGAGGCGCATCGGCTGCGGCCGGCCTTGCCTCGATGATTCGGGGTTTTATCTCCTTCTTCACATCCGCGAAGAAGTTGCGGAACTTCGGGGAAACCGTATCGGGGAGCTCGAAGTCTGGCTTGATGTTGTAGATTGTGCGGACGATGCCGTTTGCGAGTATCTCCCTCCCGCCGAGGATGTGGATGAACGCCCGGTACTTCAGA
>JACRCP010000399.1 GCA_016218965.1 Deltaproteobacteria bacterium
GGGGGAAATCGACAACGACCGACGGACAGAGGAATGGGCGATCGAGGGTCGCTCCATGCGCCCTGCGGCGTGATGCCGGGTTGAGCGTGTCATCCCGTGTCAAATCTTCGGCTCCAAATTGGCGAAACTGGAGTCAGAGAATCCCGGCCTGCCCCAACCCCTGTCCGCCTCGAAAAAAACGCTACAGCGCGAATAGCTCTTCCTTCGTCGCCCTGTATTTTCGGTGCGAAATCTGCGATGATCTCAGCCGACCACGGATTTTTGACAGCGGCGCGGCGGCGAGGAGGGAGATCATGGCGACTGTCGAAAAGGGCCGGGCGCGGCGACGGAAGAGGCCGGCGCAGGGGCGCGGGGCCCGGGCGCCGTCCCCGGTCTGCATCACCATCAACGGCCGGCAGCACACTTTTTTGCCGGGGCGCGACATCGCCCCGAACATGACTCTCGCGTACCTGCTTCGCGAGGGCGTCGGGCTCACGGGCCTCAAGGTCTCCTGCGACGAGGGGGCGTGCGGCGCGTGCACCGTGCTCATGGACGGCAGGGCGGTGCTCTCGTGCATGATCCTTGCCGTCGAGGCCGGCGGACACGAGGTGACGACGATCGAGGGCCTGCCCGCGGACGACCCGGTCATCGAGGCCTTCGCCGGGCAGTGCGGGCCGGGCTACGGCACCGCGCTGCAATGCGGCTACTGCACGCCCGGTTTCGTGATGTCCTCGGTGGCTCTGCTCGGCGAGAACCCGAGTCCCACTCTTGAAGAAGTCAAGGAGGCGCTCTCGGGCAACATCTGCCGCTGCGGCTGCTACGCCGGCATCGCGCAGGCGGTGCTGCACGCTTCCGAAAAGATCGCGGCCCGGGGAGGCGCCCGATGAAAAAACCCTACACGCCGCGCGTCGCGCGAAAACACATCGGCGGCTACAGGCCCCGCATCGATGCCAAAGAGAAGGCCGGCGGCAAAGCCACGTACGCCGATGACCTAGCCACCAAGCTCCGGATCCCCAATCTCCTGTACGCCAAGGTCCTCCGCAGCCCTCACGCCCACGCGCGCATCAAGGACATGGACATCAGCCGGGCCGAAAAGCTCCCCGGCGTGCGCGGGATCCTCACGTACCGGGACCCCGAGGTCGCCTCGCTTAGGCCGACCAGCGCAGGCTGGACCGACGGGGTCGACACGGTGTCGTACGATCGGATGATGTGGCGGCGCTTCCGCGATCGGCGCGTGCTCGGCGACTACGCCGTCTGGGTCGGCGACGAGCTCGGCGCGGTCGTGGCCGCCGAGAGCGAGGAGATCGCGGAGGAGGCGCTCCGTCTCATAAAGGTCGACTGGGAGGTCCTGCCGTTTGTGCTCGACCCGTACGAGGCGATGAAGCCGGGCGCCCCGGTGCTCCACCCCGAGATCGCCCCCGACAACGTCATGCCCGAGGACGACGTGGGCGGACCCGCCGTGTTCGTCGACAAGGGCGACGTCGACCGCGGCCTTCGGGAGGCCGAGGTCGTGATCGAGGGCACCTCGACCCACCACAACGCCACGCAGAACTCCCTCGACAACTGGTGCTGCGTGGTGGAGTGGCGCGACGACCGGCTCACGGTCTGGTCCAACTCCTACGAGACCGACCAGAGCCGGATGCACATGAGCCAGATGCTCGACCTGCCTCTCCACAAGGTCCGCGTGGTCAGCCCGTACGTCGGCGGCCAGTTCGGCCGCGGCGACACCGGCGACCAGCCCTTTTTCCTTTTCACCGCGCTCTTGGCCAAAAAAACCGGCCGGCCGGTCAAGTTCAAGCACACGCGCCGCGAGAGCTTCCACGACGGGCGGCAGGCAGCGATCTATACGGCCAGGGTGGGCGCCAGGAAGGACGGCACCATCACCGCCATGTCCTTCAAGTCAATAGGCAACGCCGGCGCACACGCGGACCACACCATGTTCGCGCTCAAGTTCGCCCCGAAGGAGCTCAACGAGGTGGCCCTCGCCCACATCCCCAACGTCAGGTTCGAGTCGTACGGGGTCTACACCAACAAGCTCCCGGCCTGCATGATGCGCGGCGTCGGCAACTCGCAGCTCAACCTGATCCTGGGGCACATGGTCGATCTTTTGGCCGAGAAACTCGGCATGGACCCCATCGACATCGCAATCAAAAACTTCGGGCACCAGTGGGAGACGCTCCCCGACAAGAGCCTGATGGCGGTCCTTGGCGAAGGCGCGGCGAGGATCGGCTGGAATGAGAAGCGGCACCCTCCGGGCCGGGGACCGAACTTCGAGGGGTCAAAGAAGCGCGGGGTCGGGTTCTCGTTCCATCCAGGGTGGCACGCAGAGTGGCAGGAGGAGCGGCGCGGCGAGGTGCAGGTTTCCATCACGCTCAATCCCGACTGCACGGTGACGCTTGACGCCCCGACGGTCGAGACGGGGACAGGCTCGAACACCTGCAACGTCCTCGGCTGCGCCGAGGCGCTCGGTTTTCTCGGCGTGCAGCCCGATGACATCCACTGGCTCGCGGTGGTCGACACCGATGTAAGCGGCAAGGACTGCGTGCAGACCGACAGTTCGGTCGCCTTCCTGCAGTCGGAAGTGATGGCCGTGGCTGCAAAAGAGATCAGGCAGAAGCTTCTGGAGAAGCTCGCGCCCTCGTTCAGGCTCGCGCCGGCGGATCTCGAGGTCGAAGACGGGCGCGTCTTCCCGAGAGCGTCCCCGGCAAAGGGACTGCGCGTCAAGGATCTTCTCATGCAGGGGGACCTCGCGCCCGTCACGGTCAAGCTCAGCCGGCCGCCGCTCGCTCAGCGGACCGGCGTGCCTTTCATCGCCACATTCGCCGAGGTGGAGGTCGACACTCGCACCGGTCTCACGCAGGTCGTAAGGCTGGTCGTCGTAAACGACTGCGGAACGGTGATGTACGCCTCGGGCGCGGAGGCCCAGCAGATCGGCGGCCAGGTCATCGGCGTGGGCGAGACACTCACCGAGGAGATCATCTACGACCGGGCCACCGGAATCCCGCTCAACTTCAACTGGATCGACTACAAGATCCCGACCATCGCCGACATGCCCGACATCGACCCGGTGCTCATGGAGGTGTGGCGGGGCGGCGGCGAATACGGCGCCTGCGGCATAGGCGAGGGCACCGTGACATGCACGCCGCGGGCAATCCTGAACGCCGTCCACAACGCCATCGGGGTCAGGTTAAACGAGATCCCGTTAAAACCCGAGAAGGTCCTCGCGGCTCTGGGAAAGGTGTGAGGCGGGCCATGCCGGCATTGCGACAGTTTGCGCATGTGGCGGCGACCTCGATTCCCGAGGCGGTAAGGCTTTGCGCCGGGCGCGGGAAAAAGGCCGCCATCGTCGCCGGGGGCACGGACCTGCTGGGCGTCCTCAAGGACGGCATTCACCCCGGCTACCCCGATGTTCTGGTCGACATCAAGCCGATCGCGGCGTTGCGCGGCGTGAAGGACGACCGGCGGGGCCTGAGGATCGGCGCCCTGACCACCCTCCGCGAGATCGCGGGCCACAAGGTAGTCAATGAGCTGTATCCCGTGCTCGCGCAGGCCGCCCGCGCGGTGGCCTCGCCGCAGATCCGCAACATGGGCACGATCGGCGGCAACCTCTGCCAGGAGCCGCGCTGCTGGTACTACCGCACGCCGGACAACCTCTTCAATTGCCTCCGCAAGGGCGGCGACAGGTGCGGCGCCGTCCTCGGCGAGAACCGCTACCATTCCATCTTCGGGGCCGCGCGGACGGCCATCCCCGGCTGCGCGAAAAACTGCCCGGCGCACGTGCGCATCCCGCTCTACCTCGAGAAGATCCGCCGGGGTGAGATCGATGCGGCCGCGCGGCTAATACTCGAGAGCAATCCGATGCCGGCGATCACAGGCCGCGTCTGCCCGCACTTCTGCCAGTCGCACTGCATCCGCCGCGGGTTCGACGAAGCCGTGTCCACGAGGGCCGTCGAGCGGCGCCTGGGCGACCATGTCCTTGCGCACGCCGCGACTTTCATGAGGCCGCCCGCGAGGGAGACCGGAAAAAGGGTGGCGGTCGTCGGCGCCGGTCCGGGAGGCCTTGCCGCCGCCTGCTTCCTTCGCCGGGCCGGACACCTGGTCACCGTGTTCGACAAGATGCCCGAGGCCGGGGGCATGCTCAGGTACTGCATTCCCGCCTATCGCCTGCCCAAGGAGGTCGTGCGGCGGCAGGTTCAGGCGTTTGCGAGGATGGGCATCAAGTTCGAGCGGGGCGTCGAGATCGGGGGAAAAAAGGCGACCCTGGCGGGCCTCCGCAAGGGTTTCGATTTTGTGTTTCTTGCGACCGGGGCGTGGCGGCAGAAGACGCTGGGGATCGAGCACGAAGAACTGATGCGCCCGGGCCTCGACTTCCTCGTCGACGTCTCGCGCGGCCGCAGGGAGGCCCCGGGACAGAAGGTGCTTGTCATCGGCGGCGGAAGCGTGGCGGTAGACGTGGCCCTCTCGGCGCGTCGCCTCGGCGCACGCGAAGTCACAATGGCCTGCCTCGAGACCCGCGACGCCATGCCCGCTCTCCCCGAGGAGCTCGAAATGGCGATCGAGGAGAAGGTCGAGATCCTGCCGTCGTGGGGGCCGCACCGCGTCCTGTGCAGGGACGGCTCGCTCACCGGAATCGAGCTCGTCAGGTGCACGTCGGTGTTCGATCGTGAGGGGCGGTTCCGCCCCGTCTTCGATCCGTCGGTGAAGAAGACCGTCAACGCCGACTGCGTGCTGCTCGCCATAGGGCAGGGGGCCGACCTCGCGTACGCCGGCCGTTCGCTTGCGGTCCGCGGGGGCGTCATCGCCGCCGACAAGGACACGCAGGCGACGAACCTCCCGGACGTGTTCGCAGGCGGCGAGGCGGTGACCGGCGCCTCCACCGTGATAGCGGCCATCGCCGCGGGCCGGCGGGCGGCCCTGGCGATCGACGCCGCGCTCAGGGGCGGCAGGGCGGCGGCCGCGACTGCCGCACCCGGCGCCGCCGAAACGCGCGTCGATGTCAACGTCGAAGCACTTGTTGAGACCAAGGCGATCCAGGCGACAGTGCGCGCGCCTTTGGCCCGCGCCATCGACGCCGAGGACGTGTCCGGCGTCGATCTTCGCGCCGTCGAAGCGGAGTCGCGGCGCTGCTTAAACTGCGGCTGCGTGGCGGTAAACGCCTCGGATCTCGCGCCGGCGCTCTTGGCCCTTGACGCCACGATCAAGACCACGAGGCGGACAATCGCGGCCGGGGACTTCTTCGGTGCCGGCCTCATGACGACCACCGCGCTCGCCCCGGACGAGATCGTAACCGAGATCCGGATTCCCGTCCCGCCGCCCGGGAACGTGCAGGGTTATCAGAAGTTCCGGATCCGCAACTCCATCGATTTCCCCATCGTGGGCGTCGCCACGGTATTCACCCTGAAAGGGACGACAATCAAGGACGCGCGGGTGGTGCTCGGCGCCGTCGCCCCGGTTCCGCTTCGCGCGCGGGAGGTCGAGCGGTTCCTTGCCGGCAAGACGTTGTGTGAGGAGACTGCCGAAGCGGCGGGCACAATCGCGGTTCGCGGCGTCCAACCCCTTGGCGGCAACAAGTTCAAGATCCAGATCGTGAAGGCGCTGCTCAAAAAGGCGATCCTCGGCTCCGCCGCTTGACGGCCTTGGCGGGTGTGTTAGTTTGTGATCGGATTGTGAAAGCGAAAACCTCAAAAGAAACCGAAGCCGCGCCCGAGGTCCATGCGACGCTCGAAAAGAAGGGCGCATACCGGGTGGTCGTTCACGCCGGCGGGCGGGCGGTGTGGACGTTCGTCGAGCCGGACGACGTCAAGGATGCCCGCGTCGAGCTGAAAAAGCTAAAAACGGGCAAGGTCAAACTGAAACACATAAACGCGATCATCAGGCACCACGGTCTCTGGCTCTTCAGGGGCGAGGGCAACTATTTCTACCAGCGAACTGACGAGAATGACTGCTCGCAGAAGGTCCCACCGGCCGTGGCTGTGGACTCGGTCGGCGCGTTCGACGGCCGGACGTGGCATGCTAGGATCGACGAGGCGCTGGTCCGTTGGTATTCGACCAACGACCGCGTCGCGGCGACGCTCCTGCGGGCGAAGTACGGCTTTTAGGACCGCCGGTGCGGTCCCGGGGGAACCTGTAATGCGCGCTTTCGGGCCGATATTGGCAAGCACACTGTCCGGCCTTCTCGCGGCGTGCAGCGTGGACTACGCCGGCCTGCTATCCGGAAAGAAATGCGATCCATCCGGTGCGTGCGCGGCGGACTACGCCTGTGACCGATCGACATGGGCGTGCGTGCCGGCCAATGAACTCAAACCGGGCACGACCGGCGACGGCGGCGTTGGCGCGGATTTGGGAATGCCGAACGACTCGGGCGATCAACCCAGGGATGGCGGCACAGGGGCCGACATCGCCGACGACGCAGCCGGGGCGGGGGATGCCGATCCCGGCGGCGACACGGGCGCAACGCCTGACACCGAACCGGACGCCTCGCTTGATTCCGGGCCTGACGGGTCCTACGACACCGGACCGGACGCCTCCCTCGATTCCGGTTTTGACGGTTCGCTGGATACCGGACCGGACGCCGGGGGCTGCACGCCGACGCCGCACGCCGCGAGTGTCTGTCACAACAACGACGTGTACTGGGTGGATTCGTGCGGCAACATCGAGGAGGTAAAGGACGACTGCGCCGGATCGCAGGTCTGCTTAGGCGCGGCGTGCTGCACGCCTGCCACGTGCGCCGGCCTGGGCAGGGAGTGCGGCGCGTGGGACGACGGGTGCGGCGGATCGGTGAACTGCCCGGCGTGCGGCGGTTCGAAGCTCTGCCGCGGCGGGAGCTGCCGCGCAGTGATATTCGTGAAGTCCGACGCCGCCGGCGCGGGCGACGGCAGTTCGTGGACGGACGCGTTCACCGTCGTCCAGGACGCGCTCGACGCGGCGGCCGACGGAAGCGAGGTCTGGATTGCGGGGGGACAGTACACGAGGAAGGGAAACAGCGCCGAGGTCGCAAGGCTCAAGCAAGGCGTGAATGTCTACGGCGGGTTCGCGGGCACGGAAACCCGTCTCGAAGACAGGGACCTTGGCGCCGGAAACGAAACCAGACTTGTGGGCCAAAACGGTGTCAGGGTCGTCGTGGGCGCGGGAAACTCGTCGCTTGACGGCATCACGATAACGGGAGGACTGTTTACGGGGGGCGATGGCGGAGGCGTGTATCTTTCGAACATCTCCCAGGTGAAGATTGCCAATTGCATCATCACCGGCAATTCCGCGCACTGGGGCGGCGGGATCTACCTCTTCCAGTCGGAGGCCGATGTCGCCGACACGGTGATCTCGGCCAACGCGGCGGTCGACGGCGGCGGCATCTTCAACCAGAACTCCGTGGTTCGGCTCACCGGGAGCACGGTCTCGGGCAACGTCTCGCAGGGGGCAATCGGGGGCGGCGGCGGGATATTCAACGACAACGCGGCGTCGACCGTCACCAACTGCGTATTCCACGGGAACAGCGCCCAGGGGGCGTTTGCAGGGGGGATCTATAACAACTACACGTCCACGCACACCGTGACCAACTGCACGTTTTACGGAAACTCCGCGAAGCTGGGCGGGGCCGCCATATTCAACAACATCAACGCGTCCCCCGAGATCGTCAACTCGATCTTCTGGAACGACAGCCCGGACGAGGTCTACGACTATCCCGGGTACGGGTCGAACGCGCGGGTCCGGTACAGCGACATCCGCGGCGGCCGCAACGGCGATGGCAACATCAACGCCGACCCCGCATTTGTCAACGCGGGGAACGGGAATTTCCAGCTCGCACCGGGTTCGCCGTGCATAGACGCCGCGGACGGGGATGCGGCGCCCCCAAAGGACAAGGACGGCGCCGTAAGGACCGACGACCCGGCGATCGGCGACACCGGGAAGGGTGCTCCGCCGTACGCGGACATCGGAGCACTGGAGCGCGTGCCGTGACGGCGACGGCGGGGCGCAACCTGAAGGAATGAGACGGGAATGGGCACAATCCTGAAACGCTACGAAGACGAGCTTGTTCACTCGGTCATCCCGTTTTGGGAACGGCACTGCATCGACCGGGAGCACGGCGGATACTTCAATTCGCTCGACCGCGACGGCTCGGTCTTCGACACCGACAAGCACCTTTGGATGCAGTGGCGGATCGTGTACATGTTCGCGACGCTCGCCGCCACGCGCTTCGCGGGGGAGCGGCGCGGGCGGTGGGTCGAGATGGCACGGCACGGGTTCGAGTTCCTTCGCGCGCACGGGAGGGACGCGAACGGGTCGTACTGCTTCGCGTTGAACCGTGTTGGAGAACCGATCGTCGCGCCGTACAGCATTGGCGCCGATTTCTTCGCGACCATGGGGTGCGCGGCGCTCTACGGGGCAACCGGCGACGAGGTGTGCCGCGAGGCAACGCTTGAGTCGCTTGAAAACATGTTCGGGCGCATGGACAACCCCAAGGGCCAGTGGAACAAGCGCCTGCCCGCCGCCAAGCAGATTCTGGCGCACGAGGACCTCATGGCCACGGTGAACCTGGGCCTTGTGCTCGACGAGTGTCTTGGTCTCCCGGCCATCGAGAATCCTGTCAACGAGGCGATTGACAACATCCTCGGAAGGTTTTTCCGTCCGGAATACGGCTTTGTCCTCGAGCATCTCAAGCCGGATTTTGCGCCGGACCTCGAATCGTGCGAGGGACGGCTGGTGAGTCCCGGCCACGGACTCGAGTCTGCCTGGTTCGTCCTCCGGCACGCCGAAAAGAGCGGGCGGCCTGACCGGATCGAGAAGGCGTGCGCGGTGATCAAATCGACGCTTTTGCGGAGCTGGGACCGGGAGCACGGCGGCATTTTCTATTTCATGGACGTGCTCGGCAGGCCCCCCCCCGAATTGACCTGGGACATGAAGCTCTGGTGGGTTCACTGCGAGGCGCTGGTCGCGGCCATCACCGGCCACGCCCTCACGGGCGACCCCTCGCTTCTGGAGTGGTTCCACCGGATCGACGAATGGACATGGCGGCATTTTCCAGATCCGGTCCACGGCGAGTGGTTCGGGTACCTAAACCGCCGCGGCGAGCCGACGCATTTCCTCAAGGGCGGCAAGTGGAAGACGTTTTTTCACCTTCCGCGATCGCTTCTCGAATGTATCGGCCGTCTTGAGCGGCTCGGGCTGTGACGCCAAAACCCGCTAATTTCCGGAAGTTACGTTGCACCAAAAAACGGATTGACAAGTCCGTCCACTTCGTCTACTACAAAGGAGGGACGCGGAAGGAGCCCGATTGGAAGTCTCGTTAAGCAAAAGGATCACCACGAACCTTGCACGCAAGGAGCGTTGCAAGAAGACCCTCCTCGACGCCGCCGGCCGGGTCTTCGCGCGCAAAGGATACCACGACACCCTCGTTTCGGACATCGCCGCCGAGGCCAAAGTAGGCCAGGGGACGTTTTACCGATACTTCAGGGACAAGCGCGAGATCATCGACGCGCTCTTCGACGAGTTCACTGCGGGACTTCTGGCGGGCTTCAGCGACATGAGCGCCCGCCTCCCGACGAACCAGCGGGAGTACCGGGCCGCGTCGATCGGCGCACTCAAGAAAGTCGCCGCAACGGCCGAGCAGAACCGCGCGCTGGCGCTCTTTTTCATTCGCGAGGCCGCCGGGATTGACCGGGAGTTCGAGGCGAAGCTCCACGCGCTCTACGGGAAGTTCGCGGCGTTGGCGCAGGTCTACCTCGACCACGCAATCGCCGGGGGCTTCGCGAGGCCGTGCAACTCCGCCGTCGTCTCGCAGGCCCTTATCGGGATCGGCGTCTGGATGACCAACCAGTGGTGGAATGATCGCATGAGCGGTGTCACCGTCGATGGGCTGATCGGGGAGCTCGTGGATCTTGCGATGTATGGATTCGGGGTCGACAGACCTTTGCCGGGGGCCTAAAAAAATCGGGTTTCGGCCCGGAAGGAGCAGGTCATGGCGAACATGAAGAGCAAAAGGGTGCTCATCACCGGCGCGGCGGGCGGCATTGGTTTCTGCCTGGCCGAGGAGTGCGCCAGGGCGGGGTGCGTCCTTGTGATCACCGACATCAACGAATCGAAGCTTGACGAGGCGGCGGCGAAGCTGCGCGCCACCGGGGCGACCGCGCACGCGCGCCGGATGGACGTGACCCGAAAGGAAGACGCCGACGAGATGGCCAAATGGGTCATCGACGAGCTCGGCGGGCTTGACGTGTTGGTGAACAACGCCGGCGTCGGGTTCCTGGCCGAGCTTGCCGAGACGAGGCTCGACGACTGGAAGCGGCTCATGGATGTCAACTTCATGGGGCCGCTCTACCTTGTATATGCGTTCCTCCCGTGGATGATCGAGCACCGTCACGGCCACATCGTGAACGTGTCGTCAGGGCAGGCGTTCTTCAGGCTCCCGACGTGGGGCGCATACGCGACCATCAAGCTGGCCCTCGGGGCATTTTCGGAGCTCCTGGCGGTCGAGATCCGCAAATACGACATCCGCGTGACCACGGTGTATCCGTTCATGGTCAACACCGGGTTCTACGGCGACATCAAGGGCGAGACGTTCATGGCAAAACTTTCCATGAAGCTCGTCCCGTACTACTCGATGTCTCCGCAGACGGTCGGGCGTATCATCTTCAGGGCGATCGAAAAACAGAAGAAGGTCGAGATGGTGAGCCTGATAAACGATCTCGGCTACTTCACGCGCTTCGTCCCGCCCATAGCCGACATCATCGGCTACACCGCGAACCTCTTCCTGACCAAAAACGCCGACCACGCGCCGGCGCACAAAGGGTGACTCAAAACGCCGGCACAGAGGAGGATACCATGAACTTGCTTCAAGAGATCAGGGAGAAGTGGCGGGAGGGACGCCTGGGATTCAAGATGGACGAGGTGATGACGGGCGCGCACTGGTTCGAGCCGGGGTGCGGGCCGGACGGGAACCACACCGATACCGGCAGGCTCGTCTCGCGATCGCTTTCGCACTTCAAGATCCTTGACGCCCCGTCGTTCGTCAAGAGCCTGCGCTGGGCGTAGACACGTCAGGCCAGGTGCCGGGGGGAGGTTACGGTGAGCTTGCCGTGTTTGACGCCGCGGGCGCCCGTGATGTTTTCGGCAAGACCCCTGACCTCGGCATGGCGCCCCTTGAGGACCAGCACCTCCAGGCAGTGGTGGTGGTCGAGGTGGACGTGCAGGGACGAGATGATCCCGGCGTGGTGGTCGTGCTGGATTTCGGTCAATCGCTCTGTCAGGCCGCGGGTGTGGTGGTCGTAGATGAACGTGACTGTTCCAAAGACTTCCGCGTCCTCGTCCCCGATCCCCGATTCGACGATCTTGTCGCGGACAAGGTCGCGGATCGCCTCGGATCGGTTGACGTAGTTCCGTTTGGCGATCAGGCGATCGAATTTTTTTAGCAGGTCGTTTTCCATTGAAACGCCAAAACGCGTGACGCCGGCCATCATGCCTCCTGTTATTTCGCCGGGGCGGCGGCGCAGGCGTTGGCCTCGGTCCGCCAGTCGGCATGCCCGGGGATCTTGGCCCCCGTGAGCTCCTCGATGACGAGCAGGCGAGCAAAAAGCTCGCAGCGCTGCGGGCCGGCTGCGGTCCTGGCCTCGGCCTCTATCGTCTTCCAGTATTCTTTCGTGCGCTTTTCAAACGCCGCGCGGAGCTTGGGGGCGAGCGCGGCCGCGAGATCGGCCTCCATTTTTTCGACGGGCGGGAGCTGAAGCGGGTCGCCGACCACGCCAAGCTGCGGCTGGGGCCGTATTACGCGATCTTCGAGCTTGAGCGAATCCGAGAAAGACTCGCGGCCAAGCGACGCGTCGCCGTGCGCCAAATCGTCAAACTCGATCTCGATTGACGCCGCGGGGACGGCGGCCCAGTACTCGACGTTGTACGGCTGTTCGGCGGCGCCCGTCACATAGGGAGGGATCGCCGCACATTGCGCCCCGAAGGCGCCAAGCGCCTGCTGTTCGGCGGCGATCTGCTGGGACGAAGGCGGGGGCGGCGGCTGCGGGCATTGGGTCGGGGTCGCGACGTTCTCGCCCCCGAACCCGGTCCAGCCTTCGGCGGCCGGCGCGCATCTGACGGGCTGCGGCGGCGTCTTGGCCGCCTGCTCCATGGCCTGGATCTTCGTCTGGCGGTCGACGTACGCGGCGTCGCACTTCTGTCGATCGGGGTTCGGCATCTGTTGCGGCGGGCCCTGGAGCTTGGCCATGGCCTTCTCGGTCCGCTGGTGCTTGGGCGAAAAGTCCGGCGGCGCCGCCAGTTTGACTTTCACGGCAATCGCGTACGCCTCGCCGGCCCCGGCATCCGAATCGGGCGCCAGTTTCCAGCCCGGGCCGCTCCCGGCGGCCGCGGTCGCGACCTTTGCGGCGAAGCCCGCCGCAGCCGAGACCTTCCCGCGAAGACCGAGCGACGCCTTCATGGTGCGGATCTCGGCGTCGTGCTTTGCGGCGAGCGCCGCGCGTTCCGGGTCCGAAAGTCCCGGGGCTGTCCGAAACGCCACGTAGCCCGCCGCGACGTTCCCGGCGCGGAACAACTCCTCGAAGCGTTCGAACTTCCCGGCCAGGGCCTCGTTCCGGATCGCCTCGAGCAGACCGGCGATCTCCTTGTCGCCCGGGAAGAGCGGGGCCGCGGTCGCAAGCGCATGCTCGGCGCCGGCGAGGTCCTTCTGCCTGCGCAGCGCGAGGGCGCGCTGCATGGCCCACGTCTTTGTCCACTGGCGCAAGTGTGCGACGGCCTCCAACGCGCAGTCCACGCCCGACGGGTTGAGCGCTCCGACACCGGCGGCGGTCTCGGCCTGTTTGCCCGCCGCGTACCATTCGAGCGACACTTGGATCTTGTCGCGTTCGCCCTTGTCCATGAAGGCCGACGGCCCCTCGGTCGCGGCGTCGAATGCCGCGACCTTTTTCCACGCTGCAAGCCCCTCCTTGGGGTTCTTGGCGTTTTTGAGAGCGCCAAGCAACGCGGCGCGCTCGTCGGCGAGTCTTTGCCCGAGGACCTGGCGCCTGGCCGCGAGCTTCGGATCGTCGGGCGAGAGCTTCATCGCCTGCGCGAGAAACCCGGCGGCGGCGGCCCAGTCCTTGGCCTTGACCTTCGCGTCGGCCTTCGAGGCAAGGTCGCCCGCGGCGAGCGAGCGCGCACGCTTGGCTACGATCTGGATCGCCTGCGACGGCGACTTGCCCAGCGCGTCCCATTCGGCCGCCTTGTCCGAAAACCCGCCCTTTTTTGCCGACGTGACAAGCCCCATGACGTGGGCCTTCGGGGCGTCCGCCCCGGGCTCCCTGAGGAACGCGGCAAGCCACAAAAGCCTGTCGGCCGCCGGCTCGAACTTCGCCCAGGTCTCGGCGTTCCCGGCGTCGGCGAGCGCGCGGTCGCGTTCGGCCGGGAGCCGCGACCGAAGCTCGGACGAGAGCCAGAAAGCCACAGGCATCTGGCCCAGGATCTGCCGCTTGGCGAGCTTGTCGAGGGGCATCGGGCCCGGGGCGGCGGCTTCCTTGATTGTCTGGTTGATCTCGGCCTCGAATGCCACAGCGCGCTTTCCCAACGCGGCCGGGTCGAGCGCCGGGAGAAGGCCGGCCCTGGTCTGGAAGCCGTACCACGCCTCGTAGGCCGTGGCGTACTGCTTGAGCGTGAGCCCGGCAGCCTTGAAGATTTCGAGCGCCGCGGCACACCCCTTGGTCGCGTCCGGCGGCATCACCGGCCCCTGCTTTTTCGCCGCAGCCTCGGCGTTGAGTTTTGCAAGAAGTCCGTCGGCCTCCTGGCAGCTCATGTTTTCGATCGCGATCCGGAGCGCCGGCGGCACGGCGGCGTTGGCCTGGGCCCGGGCCTCGCCGGGGAAAATCGCGGCGGACAACAGGAATGCGCACACTACGAAGGCCGAAGTTGCAGAGCGCATAGAACCCTCCTGCCGAAGGGACGCGTCAATCGAATTCGTAGCCGCCGCCCAGGATGACCCCGATCCCCGTGGCGTCGGCGAATGCCTCGTCCAATACGGGCACTGCGACCGCAAGGCCGAAGTGCCAAATCTTTGCCGGGAGGAAACGCACGCCCGGCGTCACGAACCCCCGGTTCTTCCCGCGATCGATGTCGCGGTCGTACGACAGCTCGACGAACACGGTGAGCTTTTCCTCGGGAAAATGGTACGGAAGGACCGCGTCGACGGCGAAACCCCGCGACGCATCGGCGTACCACGCCCCGGCGTACGTCTTTGTTTCGAACGCGTGGTGCCATGTGACGTTGAGCTGCGGCGCAAAGGCGCCGAACCTCAAGGCCGCGATCGCGAACGGCGCGAGCGTGTGCGAGACCCCGCGGCCGGTGGCCGCCGCGTCTGTGATCCCGGCATTCAAGGCGGCGTCAAACCTCGCGCCGCCGTACAGGCGCCACGAGTCGCGCTCGACCGCGGCGGCGCGGACGTCGAGCGTCAGGACCTGCATGACGGCGTCGTCGGCGCTCCGGTCGGGGTTGAACGAAAGAGGCACGCGCACGCCCGCCGACACGGGGCCGAATTTCTTGTACGCGGAGAGCTCGAGCGGCTCGACCGAAACTTGCGTCCCCAGCGCGCTCTTGTTCGAGTCCGGAATGGAATTGAGCCGCAGCATGGCGCCCGCCCCGTCCAAAAGCCGGGCCGGCGCCGCGACGAACGGATCGAAGACGGCCTTGTTGGCGCTTGAAGCGGTCGCAGTTTTTTCAGGCGCGACCACCGGCGCCGGCGTTTCGGCCACCGGGGCCTTCGAAGGGGCGGCGGTCCCCGTGGGTTCCTGGCCCGCGAACGCGGCAGAGGGCGCGAGAAGGAGCAAGGCGCAGATCAGGCGATTCATGGCCGTCATTTACCACCGATCGGCCGCGCGCGGCAAGGGCGGCGAACTCAAAGATGATCAACCGTCTCGGCGGCGTGGTACGAGCTACGGACGAGCGGGCCGGAGAGGACGTGGCTGAAGCCGAGATCCCTCGCGTCGGCGGCCAGCTCATCGAACTCAAAGGGAGTGCAGTAACGCGCCACCTCGATGTTGGCCCGCCGCGGCCGGAGGTACTGGCCGATCGTCAGGACCTCGACGCCGGCCCGGTGCAGATCGCGAAAACACTCCGACAACTGCTCGCGCGTCTCGCCCAGGCCGACCATGAGGCCGGATTTCACAACAACAGGCTGTAGGCTGCAGGCTGTAGGCTGTGGGCCGCACCTGCGGAGCAGGGCGAGCGAGCGGTCGTAGTCCGCCTGGGGGCGGACTTCGGGGTAAAGGGCGCGGACTGTTTCGATATTGTGGTTCAGGACGTCGGGGCACGCCTTGAGCACACAGCCGAGCGCGTCGACATCGCCGTGGAAATCGGGGATGAGGACCTCCACTGTTGCACCGGGCAGAAGATCGCGGCAGGCCCTGACGCACGCGGCGAAATGCCCTGCGCCTCCGTCCGGGAGGTCGTCGCGCGTGACCGAGGTGATGACCACGTGGCGGAGCCCAAGCCGTTTGGCCTCTGCGGCCACCCTGCGCGGTTCGTCGGGATCGGGCGCGTCGGGCACGCCGTGTCTTACCGCGCAGAATGTGCAGTCGCGCGTGCAGGCGTCGCCGAGTATGAGGAACGTGGCCGTCCCCGCGCCAAAACACTCGCCCGCGTTTGGGCACCGCGCCTCCTCGCAGACGGTGTGGAGACCCCCCTCCCGAAGCCGCGCCCGAAGTGCGTGCGTCGTTCCCCGCGGCACCTGCCGCGCGCGGAGCCAGGGGGGGAGTCTGACGTGAGGGACAGGCATGCCACGATTCTACGGGCAGAGGGCGTACGAAACAAGCCGGGTACGCGCAAGGGAACGGGTCCATCGACACAGGGGACCTTCCGAGCCTGCCGGCGGTGGCGACCAACAAACCGGAAAGTACCATTCTTCTCCATGTGTAGCTTCTGATGGTTGCTCATTTGACATAGGCTCGGATGTCTCCAGCCCAATCGAGTTTCTTCACATGGGCAAAGCAAGTATCCGGACCCAGCTTCGCAAAGTCGTCGCGCGTCCAGATGTGGGCGACGCGAGAGCCCCACCAGAACTCGGATCGATCCTGGATGTCTCCCGGCAGCACAGAGGCCCAGAGAAGTTCGTCGTTCGGCTTGCTCACCCTTTCGCAGAAGCTTCGATCCATCGCTCCCGCCCATTGGGCATTGGCGTAGTAGACACCGCAGTTGACTACGGCCCAGTAGTTCTGAATGTGGATGAACTTCGGCGTCCCGTGCGCGCGACACCATTTCCAGAATGCCTCGTCCGGCCTCTTGAGTTGGACGGTGTCCCAGTCCAACCACAGAAACTCGCCGAATTCTTTCAGTGCCCACCGGCACATCCAGTGCTTCATCTTGTGGGCTGAGTCCCGATGGATCTCCAAGGGTGCATCATCGAAGACGCGGTGGACGCGCAGCCCGAACCCTTCGAGCTGGCGGGCAGACCCATCGTCCCCGGCCAGCACGAGCAGATCGTCCCGGTAACCCGGATTGATGGCCAAACTGGCGGGGATCTCGGCGAGCGTGAACTTCGGCAGTTGCGTCACTCCCCCGCGGGTGTACGGATAGAGCCCCGCTATCGCCGGAGGCGGCATATCGCTTCCTCTCGGACTCCCCATCCCTGGTCGGCGGCATTGTCGAATCGCTGGAGCATCCCTCGTTGCATTTCTGCGTCCTGCTGTTCGAACACCCTCCACGCGTTTGCTTCCTCGTCGGGCGGGAGCGTATAGCACAGGTCCGCAGCGTACTTGCGCATGCGACCGATGGTGGAAAGGACATGCTTCCAATTCGTGAGAGGCTTGAGCAAAAGGATCTCGCGTCGCTCAACCGATTCGATCGCGAGAGGTTCGATGACCGCGCGCCAGTAACTATCGGGCCGATGCTCCACGCCGACGGCCGAGAGTCCAATGTCAAAGCGAGCGAGGCGGGCCTCGAGCGTGCCCGGCTCGGTCTTGCGCTGTATCTCCAGCACACGGTTCCCGATCCTGAACGCCTCCGAATACGCCCTTTCCGGGAGCACGACCGCTCCGCGTTCGACCAAGGTCTTGATCAACGCCGCACGATCTTCGGGAGAGGGTGCCCACAAATCCAGATCCCTAGGACGACGGCCGTTCAGAAGCGCCTTGAACGCGCCGCCCGCGAAGAAAAATCGAGCGGGGCATTCGCTCCCGACGATCGGAGTGAGGTCCCACTTGGCGAATTCGATGACGTCAGTCTCGTTGAGCCCCACGAGCTGGGCCTCACCCCTTGTTCGGCGGTATTCGCGATAGACCGTATGAAGCCCTTCGCAGTCGCGCCAGAAGAAAGCCGCTTCGAGGTACCAGGGCCAATCGCGTTTCCCGAGACACACACCCGCCAGCCTCGCGACGGTCGCGGTGACCAGCGAATCGTGCGTCACGAAAACATGCAGGCCCGGGCTGCCACGCGCCTTCGCGAGCATGTGATGAACCAGATACCGCGCCGCGAACTCGGGCAACGTCATCCCGGGGAGTGCGTGGTCGGCCGAAACAAGTTTCGCCATTACCGATTCGTGGTCGCTCTTTTCCCAGTTTCGGTACGCCAGCTCACCGTCCAGAACATAGATGCCGGGATGGCCCAACGTCGTGTCCGGTTGTGTTGGCAGATTGGTACCGGCTCCCACTCCGATCTCCACGGCCGTTTGCACGCAACGAAGGACCGGGCTCGCCGAAAGTGACCTCAAACGTCCCGAAATCCGCTGACCCAAGGACCGGGCAATTCGAATGCCATCATCCGTAATTGGCAACGTGAAGCCTTCTTCGCCCGCGCGCAGCGGCGGCCGAACCGAATGGCGAATGAGCATTGCGACCGGCAAATCGGCGGGCATTCGCTCAAGCCACGTGACCGTAGACGACGGCACCTGCCAGTCGATGAAATCACCCATTTGAACCTCCTCTGAGAACGACAACCGTCGTCCCGGTTTCGTCGATCACCTCAAGCCCTCCGTCCTGACGCTCGACCCTTGCCTGCCCGTTGTAAAACGGCTCGACCGCCGCGAACCGACGTGAATAAATAGGGCGACCTGCGAAATCGACGTGCAGCCAACCCGCTTGATCGCGCGATCTCGCAAAGCCCTTGTGAAACACGTCGAGGTCCAGAAACCAGCGACCGTGAGTTGGCCGGCCTCTGACGTCAACATGCGTCGAGAGTCCGTTGTCTGCCTGCACGACGGCGATACCGTCGCGGTAGTCTCCGGCGTACCGCCATCGCGCCTCGTAGGCCGGTTGGCCGTCCAGTTGGATGTGGAGGTAACGGCCTTTTTCGTCTCGCACGGTGCAACGGCCTCCTTGGAAGTTGCCGCACCATGCGTATCGTTGCGAGTAAGCGTCGGCCCCACCGGGGCCGACATGATGCCAACCGTCACGCGACACAACCGCCGCCCGATCCTCATAGAATCCGAACGTGCGGGCGAACCGGCGAGCGTATGCGGGACTGCCGTCGATGCCGATGTGCCACGCCTCTTCTCCCCGCTTCACTGGGGCGAAACCCGGTGCATGGTATGCGAGTACCTCGTCGTACCTCTCCACGTACAACGGCCTCCCCGCCCGAAGGTGATGGGTCCGGTCGGGAGCCACGTGTGTTTCAGCCCAGGTCATGTCGTCACCTCCAAGGGTTGTCTCATGTTGCAGATTCGGCAGTTCGGATGGCTGCCCCACCCTGCGACGAACTTCCGGTACCGCTCCGATGTCCAGATATCCATGAACGAACGCTCCAACAGGTTCCCGAACTTCCCAAACGCCGCACGTTCTTTGCTGGGACAACAACAGACCTGAAAGGAGCCGTCGGCGTCGATCCACGCTTCTCTGCCGAGAAACGGACAACGGGTAGTGCCGGAGTCTGGAAGAGTCGTCTCGGGCGAAAGGCTGTCAACATTCGCCAACACGATCCTTCGATCGTTCGGCAACGTTTCCTTTGCGGCGATCCGATGCAAAGCATCCACCACGCGATTCCAACGAGTCGCACTTTCCCGGGAGCGGCGAAGGGACTGTTCCGGAAGCTCAGGCCAGGTCACCCAAAGGTGATGCCCCTTGAACCGATCCATCCGGTGTTCGATCGCCCACAAGAGCAGCTTCGGCAGTTGGTCGAGGTTGTCCTCCATGAACGTCACCTGGAGCGTGGCGGTGCTGACGCGACCGGTCTTTTGCTCGTACCGTCGCTTCAAAGCCATGTAGTGCGCAACATCCTCCAACTGTCGAACTGGACGGAGGCCCTTCATGATGGCCTCTGCCGTCTGTGGATCGAAGCCGTTGATGCTGAACTTGACGTCGGACGCCACCGGCAGGATCTCCGCCGCCCAAGCCTCGACGCCTTTTTGGGGGAACGTACCGTTCGTGGTCAGGTTCACTTTCACGTCGGTGCGCGCCGCCAACTCCAGCATCTGGGAGAACTGTGGGTACAGCAACGGTTCGCCCATAGTCGAGGGGATGATTTCCTGCAGGCCGCGTTGAGTCAGTTCCACCACCGTTCGTTCCACCAAGGCGAAATCCAGTAGCGGGAGCGCCGCCGGCGAGTCAGTCGAAAAGTGGCTGTGAGTATCACACATGCGGCAATGCAGATTGCACAGACCCGGGTTGGTGACGAATGTAACTCGACGAGGCGCCGGACGAAGAGGCAAGATTGGCCTCTCCCTGTCCCGAAGCAGTCTCATGTATATGCGCTCGATCGATGCGGCGTCCTCATGGATTGTTCGGACGCTCCCCCGCTGCGGACGCAAGTCCGTCAAGAGATCGGGTTGGTCGATCACCTTCTGTAGCAACGCAGAGAGGGCCTTCTTGTCGCCGAGTGGAAACAACAGACCATTCTTGCCGTCGCGGACGAGCTCCGCCATTCCTCCCGCGTGAGATGTGATTACGGGGACCTCCGCCAACAGCGCCTCTTGGATCACCAGCGGGGAGTTCTCCGACCAAACGGACGGGACGACCAAGACGTCCATGCTTTTCAGCGCATCGTTTACCTCACCGTTGTGGTAGGCCCCGTTAAAGCGGACGCGCGGGTCGTTGTTGCACAATGCGCCGAGCCACGATCGTTGGGAATCTACCGCTCCCCATACATTCAGCGTCGCCGCGCCGCGTGTTGCGGTGAAGGCCCTCAACAGAAGATCGATTCCCTTCGCCGGAATGATGCGGCCCATGAAACCGAAGCGCACAGGGCTGTCGCTTTTGACCTTCGGCCGAAGGTGGATTCGTTCGACATCGAATCCGTACGGGGAAAAAATGACGCTGTCGGCGGGCACCCCCTGTGCAGTGAAAAACGACTCAAGCGTCCGCGACGGCGCAAGGAACACATCAATTTGCCTTGTCACTTCCTGCATGTGCCGGCGGTACTCTTGGACCTGCCGCAGATCGATCCAGTCTTTGAAAAAGTGCCGAGCGCACTCATAGCAGTCGGCTGTTGAAGGTCCAGCGCACAACCTCATTTCGGGTCGGAGCAGTTGGCCGCGGAAGCAGAACATCCAGAAATCGTGGATGGTCAGGAGAGTCGGGAGGCCGAACTCCCCCTTGGCGATGGCGGGAAGTTGGGTAGAGAGGTGCGAAAGGTGGCCGAAGTGGACGACGTCGGGGTTCGTATCCCGAAGCATCGCACGAAAGGCGTCATCCATACGGGGATCAAGGTATTTGTCGCGAAACGTGTAGTCGCGCGCCGGTTTGTTGACCCGTCGCATTTCGACCCCGTCCTCGCGAGTTCCGGTGACCTCATACGGCTTGGCGTACGGGTTTTCGACACGAGTGAACACGAACACCTCGTGGCTTTTCGCGAGTTGTCGGCAAAGGTTCCACGTGTAGACCTCTGAGCCCGCCATGTAGTGTGGGGGGTAGCCGTGAATCACTTGGAGCAGCTTCAAGTCCGCCTCCTTTGCGGGCACGCACCCGCATCGGTTGCGAAAACGCGCCCGTTTTGGACACACGTCTCTCTTTTTTGGTTTGTGTTGCGCACGAGAGGCCTCCGATCCTCTTTGGGGAGTCCATCCGGACAGCCATCTAGAACGCCTGGAGCACGGCGCGCCATTGCAACACTTGCTGGAATGTGGATGTTGTCAAAATGTTGGTCACCCGATTGATCTCCGGGGTACCCACTGTCACCTGGGATGCGCTCCCGAGGTCAGCCCGACCGTGGCCAGTTTGCGCGGCGGGTACGTAGCATAAACGATATCCATTCGTTCTAGGCAAACTCAACTTCCGGCTTCCGGCTTGGCCTCGCCCTGACTGACGGCCTTTGGAAGTCCGGTGTCGTGCCGGCGAGCAAGCTCGCCGGAATGAAAGGCGCAAGCGAGCTTGCGCACTCCAAAACGCGGCGCGCGCCTACTTGTAGATGACTTCCACCTGCGTGTCGAGGAACTGGGGGGCGAACTGAAAGAGGGAGGAGGAACCCGAGTAGACGACGAACGCCCACTGCCTGCCGAGGTTGATTGAATCGGCGGCCACGTGGATGTCGGTGGGCAT
Source organism: Deltaproteobacteria bacterium (assembly GCA_016218965.1). Taxonomy (GTDB): domain Bacteria; phylum Myxococcota; class SpSt-1050; order SpSt-1050; family JACRCP01; genus JACRCP01. The sequence continues at coordinate 21,402 of JACRCP010000399.1, forward strand.
GAACGACGCCTCGGGCGGGAACATCGCGAAGGCGTTGAAACCTATGTGGAACGAGAAGACCATGTCGCGCACCGACGGCTGCGTGCCGCTCTGCACGGTGAGCGCGAGGTGCGGCTTGTCGGTCTCGAATGCGGGCGGGAAGACGAACTGCGTCCCCGGGGCCGCACGCCCAAGAATCCCGAGCCCCTCGACGAAGACCGTCCACATCCCCTTGGGCCGCACCTGCCACGACACGGCGCCCGCGACGCATTCGGCCGAGGGCATCGGTCCCTGCACCGTCATGAGCGTTTTTTCGACGCCGGTTATCAAAAACTCCCCCGCGGCGATCGGCGAGCCGTCATCGCAAGTTGTGCGCGGCGTTCCGTCGGCGCTGGTGAGCACCAGCCAATCGCTCCCCGCCTCGACGCCCGCGAGCACGAAGTCCCTTCCGGCCTCCGAAAACGTCGCAGAGTCGGTCGCCGTGCCGGAGGCGCCCGAGATGACCACGCCTTCGTACGTCACGAAGCCGGACGCCTGGTTGACGAACTGGCGCAAAAGCGGCGAGATCGCGACGCCGTAGTTGCGGTCCGAGCGGTCCCAGCCCTCGATGCGGGGGTACGTCGCAAAGAACTGCTCGCTCTGCGAGAGCGTCACGCCGCCGACCGAAAGCTCGGGGACCGTGATGGACGGCGCGGTGGATGCGGCCTCGACGAAAAGCCCCTGAAGCGCTGCGTCCTTCCCAAGAATCTGGACGCCCGACGCGTACGTGTGCCGCGCGCACCCCGATACGTCGAGCGCCGAGACCGAGCCGTTGATCATCGAAAGGAGCGCGACCGTCCCCGGGCAGCCCCGTGTCGCGTCGGTCGAGAGCGTGCCGCCGAGCGAGGTCGCGGGACTTAGGGCCAGCGCCTGCGGGAAGCCGAACACCGAGGGTATCATGGTGCCAAGCGGCCTGGACGGCGAGAGGCCGAAGGTCCGCGGCGTCAGCGTCGCGAGGTCAATCACCCAAAGGCCCGGCGCGGACTTCGACGAGGCGAGCAGGATGCGGCCCGCCCCCGCCTCGTCCGGGATGGCCTTGACGACCTCGGTCGGGTAGCCGAGGTCGATCTCGGTGATGGCCTTGGTCACGGTGTCGGCTACTGCCACGGCCTTGCCGGAGCGGTTCGAGAGATAGACGGTGTCGCCGTCGGGGCTCACATCCAGCCGCCCCGGGACGCCCGGAAGGTCCGCCTCCCAAAGAAACTTGTGAACACCCGGGTTTTCGAGTCCGCCCGGAAGAAATGCGGTCGTGTCGATCACGATGAGCCGGCCCTTGTTGTCCCCGGTGTCGGCGGCGACGTAGAGCCGCGTCGTCCCGGTCGAGCGGCTGTACGCCGCGGCGAGGTCGGTCATCATCAGCCCGACCTGGATTCGCCGGGGCTTTTCGGTGACGGAGTCGGACCGGACGAACTCGCGACCGTTCCAGGCCTCGGCCCCGGCCTCGATGTTTAAGGCCGTGTCGATCACCGATATGTCGCGCGAGGCCGAGTTGACGACGTAGACCTTCTGCTGGTCGGTCGAGACTACCATCCGCGTCGGCCGCGACCCGACGGGTATGATGAGCGGGAAGTATGGGATCGGGGCCTCCTGGAACACGCGAAGGGAGACGTCGACGACCTTCACGTTGTCCTTGGCGACGTCGCTCACGTACGCGAACGTGTGGGCGAGCGGGTCGGTCCCCGCGAAAGGCGCGGCCGCCACGACGCTGTAGGGTTCAATGAGGTTCCCCGCCGTGTACGCCGCCGGGCTCGAGCACGCGGCGCCCGTGAAGAGCGAACAGGCGCAAAAAAGCGCGACCAGAGTGTCGGGAAACCCCCGCTGAAGGCTTGAGCACGTGTGCGGGCGCACCGCCCCGGCACGCCCTTCCACCCTGTCTCGCGCAGGCTCCGCCGGCCGTCCCGTCGTTTCTGGCGCTTGACGTTGGCGAGACAGGGCTCCAGGACGCGTCCAGCCTTCGCAGCCGAAGCCGCTGCTTCGTCGGAGTAGGCCCGGGGCGGTGCTGCGTGCGTCCCTTGCCTTGCGCCATGCGCCTTGTGCCGTGTGCCTCATGCCTCCTCAGTACTCCCCCTTCGCCTTGATTCGCGGCGTGCCGATCACGGCGACCGTCCGGTGCGAAAGCGAAGCCGGATCAATCGAAAGGACCGCGACGGTGGAGTTCTCGAAGTTTGCTACCAGCGCCCGCTGACCGGCGCCAACGTCGTAAAACGCCATCCAGTACGGGCCGTCAAAACCGTCGCGCAGGAGCGCGATCTCACTGAGAGTCGCACCGTCGAAGACGTGCACGTAGTCCTCGTCGGTGCACGCGACATAAAGGAGGCGGCGCGCGGGCACGTCGTGCTCCCACATGAACAGCCTCTCGGGCCATATCCCGGCGGGGACATAGTCCATCGCCTCAAGATACGGTGTCCCCGCGGAATCCGTTCCGATCGACATCCTGATGAGCGCGTCGGGTCCCCTGGTGAGCAGGTACAACGTGCCGCCGTCGGGGGTGAGCACGAGCGATTTCTGCTCGCTGCCCCCGGCCACGTAGCCGATGTCAAACATCCAACCGGCGGTCCCGTTTGCGGCAAGCGCCACCGGGTCGCCCGCGCCCAGCAGATTGGCGCCCTCCAGGAGGAACCGGTTCGCGACGTACATTCGCCCCGAGGCGGCGACGGCAATGTCGCTTAGGCCCGCGGGGGACTGGCCGAGCGAAAAATCCGCCTCGAACACCGGGCCCGCCGCGGCCGGGTCGGGCGTCTCGGCCTCAACGCACGAGACTATGCCGAACTTCAGGTGGGCGACGTAGACACATCCGGCGGTCGCGTCGACCGGGTTGGGACCGTACGCAAGAGTGAACGGGTCGTCCGAGCCCGTCGTGATGATGTGCCCCTTGTGGCAGTCGCCGGTGAACGCCGATGCCTGATCGGCCAAGGTGTCGACGGTGGCCCCCCGGCAATCGAGACGCGCGCCGCCCTCGAGCACGTCAAGCCACGCGACGGCGCCGTCCTGCCGCATCGACACGAAAAGCCGCGACGCGGCGGGGTTGAGTACCGCGGTCCCGCCGAAGCTGCCTGTCCGCACGGTGGCATCCTCGACGATGGCGCCGGCGAAACGCGTGGCGGCGCAGGTGGCCGTTCCGCAACCCGTGCCCGACGCGTCGGCCATGATCTCGCGCTCGAGCTCTTCGAGGTCCAGGACCTTCACCGTGCCGTTTTTGTAGCCCAAGTCGAAGTTGCTCGAGACCACGTAGGCGTAGCGTTGCGACGGGTGAACGACGATCGAGGTGGGAAAGTAGAAAGTCCCCGGGGGCTGTTCGTCCTTCTCGGTGGGCGAACAGCCGGGCAAAAACGCCGCCGCGGCGGCAAGGAGCAAAAACATGATGTGGCGGTGCCCAGACATCAGCGGCGCTATGTATCACGCCCCGGACGGTGAACGCAAATCCGTTGTCCCGCCGCCTTCCGCCTCGCCTTCGTCAAGAAACGATGAGAAGATCAGTCATCGATAGGAGCGCCTGCACATGTTCGTTCGTGCTGCACCAAAAACGACGCCACGATCCGGTTCTGAACACACCAAGCCCCATTCCTTTCCATAGATCGGCGTACGGGTTGTTCTCTTGATTTTTTTTTGGCGCCCCCAACGATCCCTGCAACGACACAACTTGCGAACACATAACGTATCTGTTATATGCCATCTGGGAGCTGGACGGTCCTCCGATATCAGGCTGCAGACGGACGGGTCCCGTTTGACGAATTCGTTTCGACGCTGGCGCCCCAAGAGAAGGCTCGAGCGGTCCGGACTGTCGAACTTCTGGAGACCTTCGGAGTGTCACTTCGCGAACCGTACGCGAAGCACCTGGCCGGCACCGAACTCTGGGAACTCAGGGTCGAATGCGCCCGAAACTCGTTCCGACTTCTGTACTTCGCGTGGGTCAATCGCGCTTTTGTCCTTTTGAACGGGTTTCGGAAGAAAAGCCGCAGGACGCCTCCGGAGGAGATCGAACGGGCACAAAAGTACTTGAAAGATTTCAAGGAGCGGTCGCAATGAAACATGCAAGCAGAAAGAACAAGGCCCCCCGGAGGGCCGACTACAGCCGGCTCGCGGCAATACCGTTTGCCGAGATCAAGGCTCAGATCCTCAAGGATCCAGGTGCTCGCCTCGAGTACGACGCGCTGGAGCCCGAATTCGAGGTCATTTCTTCGCTCATCCGCATGCGCATCCAACGCGGCATGTCGCAAAAGGAACTTGCCGATGCGATAGGAACGAAACAACCCGCGATCGCGCGAATCGAGGGAGGCTATCTCAAAGGGATTTCTTTGAGCACCCTCGTCAGAATAGCCGGGGCGCTTCAGGCCAAACTGGTTCTGGTCCCTGCAGAGGGCCGCATGTAGGAGCGCGGCGGCCGAAAGTCCGCCGCAAGCACGCCTGCGCCTCCCGTTTCCAGCGCGTTCCGTCCCAATCGTGTCACCACTGGACGGGCTCAGCGCGAGGTGGACGCGGGGGTGACGCCCCCGACGGTTTCCATCTTGAAAAGGATCTCCCGCATGGTCTTGACCGCTTCGTCATTTGGGGCGATCCCCGTCGCGTCGTACGCTCCTGTGATGATGGCGAGTTCATAGGCGCCTTGTCCGAATCGGATGCCGCGACTGTTGCTCAGTACATGGTCAAGCGCCGCCCGAAGGCCTTTTGCCGCATCCTCCCTGGCACCCAACCGAGCGAGCGTCACCACCGCGTTCATCAGCGGATGAATCGATTCCATCTCGGTGTCAGCCATTGCCACGGCAAGCGACGAGCGGGCGAGCTCGGCTGCTTTCTCCGCGCGTCCGCGCCCAGCATGCCAACGGGCGGCTTCGGTCAATACTTCGGCCAGTTCGCGACGCACCTGGTCGTTGGCAGGGTTCGTTCGGAGGATCCTGGCGTACACCTCCTCCACCCGTTCAAAATCCCCTACCCTGTCGAAAGCTTTTGCGAGTTTGACGACCTGATAGCCCGACCAACTGCCGCCGTTTTTGAAGACGACATCGAGCACCCGTTTGAAATAGTTTTCCACCGTCGCAGTCTCTCCCAAGAGCCGATAGCCGACAGCCAGGGGGATCAGATACTCCGGACGGCGGGTCTCCTTCGCGGCTGGATCCAGAACGTCCCGCGCTCGGTCAAGGCACGCGCGAGCCCTTGCATGTTCGCCCGCGGCGGCAAGCTCCACGCCGGCCTCGGCATCCATTGAGGAGATGAACGCGTGCGCCGATTCGATTTCGTCTTGCGCTCCGCACCCGGGGTCTTTCTCGGCCTTCAGTTTCCCGATGATCTCGTAGGCCCTTTCCGTCAACTTGGCGACCGTCTCGAAGTCACCCAGTCGGGCAAAGCGCCGGAGGAGATACGCAAATCCTTCAGCCTGTTTCCTCGGTACGAAATTTTGCCATCTGTCAGTATCTCTCGCGAGCGACGGCAGGAGATCGGTCGCGGCGAGGCCCCATCGCAGAAGATCTCTCGCCTCGTTCTTCAAGCCGTTGTCCAACAAAAGGTCGCTCAGAAATGATGCTATCTCGGCTTCTGCCCCAAAAACCGCGGTTGGGTCCAGATTCAGCACCACCCCCTGGGCTTTGCGCAGAGCCTCGATCGCCTTCTCCCGTCTGTCCATTTGGAGATAGTACAAAACCGGCTCCAGGAGGATGGTCACAGTGTCGAAGACATTTTCGCCTTCGGTGTCTGCCATGATCCTCGCGCGAAGCGTGCGAAGAACATCGTCATGGGAGCGCGCGCCGGATCGTTCGGACGTATCGACCTCTGACTCAGCCGCGCGCCGCCCGTCGCGGGATTGTATCCAAGCTATTGCGTCCTTGACCTGCGCCGTGAGCAGACCGATCTTCCTGCGAGTCCTCGCCTCAAGAACGGCTTTCGAATCCCGCAAAGGTATAGCCCGCCGTTCGCGCAGTATTACAGGGTCGTAGAAGACCACTGCGTTCACCTTCCCCCGGGTCGCGAGAATCGCTCTGGCGTTTCCAGCAAGCGCCCCGAGGTCGTAGTCCTGGTCGTGTGACCCGCACGTGATTCCCCCAAACGACGCCGTGTCTTCCAGCGACACGTACTCGAAACCCAAGTTGTTTTCGGTTGAGTAACCATCGAGCACGAAGTCCGGCGACACTCCGGGATCGGGGCTAATTAGCTTGGCGGCATTGAGATCGAAGTCCGTCCGGTCGAACGTGATCCCTGCTTTCGCCATCTCCGCGATGATGGTCTCTCGGGCGATCTCTTCGGAGAGAAAGGTGGCGTCTCCATAGGCGAAATCACCGGTAGAACCGGCCCCTCTGCCGTGCCGGAACAGCGGCGCTACCCGTGTGGCGGAGGGCTTGTCTGCGACCGGTTCCGGACGAGTGATCCAATGGGTGCGGTGATGATCGCATCCGGTTCTGACCTGATCGCAAGGACCTCGTGTGGCACTCACACAGACAGACGACATGAACGTCTCTCGTGCGCCTTCATCGAACAGCAAGCCATTCCTGGAAAACGCCTCGGCGATTTCAATCAGGTCGTTGGGCCTGTGCCAGTCCGCGTGCGTGTTGTTTTCGACATCGAGGACCGTCCGCAGAATCCGGGCAGCCTTCTCCTCATCTCCCAACCCGTTTAGAATCTCCGCGGCGCGGATCGCGGCACCGGGGCCATGCCCGTAGTGGTGAACGCTTGCAACAGCGACATCGACCGCCCGAGCGAGGAGCTTCTCCGTTTCCGGCGTACTGCCCCTTTTCAGATGCCAGCGGGCGGCATGAAGCATCTGAAGGGCTTTGAAGAAAAGCACCTCTCCAGAAGACTCCCGCGCCTCGACAAGGATGGATTCGATGATCTGATCCGCCTCCGCCTTGCGGCCGGCCTCTTCGAGCGCGTAGGCGATGTCCACCAACTGGTCGATTTTCTCCGCCTTGCCATGGATGGAAACCTCAAAGGCCTTGCGGGCGGAGGCCAGCCGCTTGATTGCCGTTTCGCGTTCGCCGAAAAGCAGATGCGTCTTCGCCAAGTCGAGCAGAGCCTCACCCGGACCCGGGTTGGTTTCGTCGAGGACCGCCTCCGCCTTTTTTGCGTACTCTGCGGCCCTTTTCAGATTCCCTTTCCGGGCGTATTGGAGACCGAGTGCGGCATGCACGCCAAGGGTACAAACACCGGGTGAAAGCCCCGCCTGCTCCTTCGCGCACGGGCCTTCCCTTTGGATCTTCTTTAGCAACTCCTCCGCGAATTCGAAATCCCCAGCCTCGGCGAACTTCGGGGCAAGCCACTTGTACAACGAGAGACGGTTCTCCTTCTTTTCATCCGGTTTGCTTTCCCAGAATCGCTCTGTCTTAAATATCGCCCTGGCATCCTTGATGTCGCCGAGCCGCAGATAGATCTCGGCGGCCTGCAGGTAGTACGCCGGCTTGTAGTAGACGTCCTGATCGGCCCCCTCGGTCTTGAGCAGGATCAGCGCACGCGCGACATACTGCCTCGCCCGTGCCTTGTCGCCTGCGCTCAGCCACGCCTTCGCCAGTCTCAGGAAGACAGGCGAACGTCCAAACCCGCCTTTTGTCTTTTCCAAAAGAGAAGAGACCGCTTCGAGGGCGGCGCTGGTGTTTGGCACTTTCCTGCCGCTCCCTGTAGTTTCGGTCGACGGTGCATCGGCCTTCGGAGTCGACCCTTCGAGCGCGAGGGCGGGGGCGAGCATCACGGCGCATAGGGCGGAAAAAAACGCGGACGTCGTGAGTATACGCATGGTTCCACTCCCAACGAAATGACGTGCGACCATTCTACCTGAAAACGGACGGGTGTGGTATGTGACCGAGGTCGCGCGCACGACAGGCGTCCCCGCGTGCGAGTAGGACAAACAAGGCACCTCTTTCTGCCCCGAACGGGGGATTCGGAGGCAACGGAGTGGCAAACGGTGATCCGGGGGATCGCTGCGCGGGCACGAAGCCGGCCGCGCCCGCCACTTCCCCTGCGCTTTCGCTTTTTTCCCGGGCGGACACAGTCCGGTGCCAGGGACGGGTCCGAAGCAACCAAGTCTCGACGGCTTGATATCGCGCGGGAATCTGGCGGACGCCGGTCGATGGTGGCTGGCGGTTTCGGACAGGGGGCTTTCTATTCAATGCGTTGGCGGGCGGATTCGAGCTTGGCAAGGAGCCGCGCGGTGGAGAACGTTTCGACGCCCAGACCCTCGAAGTCACGGTCGTTCGTCCAGAGGGGAAGCCCCAGAGCGGAGGCGAGAGCGAGGGGGTGTGCGTCGCCGGGGTCGCGGTGTTTGATGAGTTGGCGGGCTCTCGGCAGACGGCGGGCATACCCGGCTTCCGGATACCTGATGATGGGAAGCAGTTTCCACTGCCGGCGTTCAGTGGGTGCGCCGCGTCGTGCGGTCACTCGTCTTCCTTGCCGCCGACGACCGCGCGGAGCGAGGCCTTGCCGCCTTTGATGGACACCTTGAAGTCTATCGAGCCGGTCTTGTACTTTTCGCGCAGGCCCGGGATCTGCTTGTCGATCTGGCGCGCGAACCCCTCGAACGATACGTTGACGTTCCGGTCGCCCAGCGTCCGGCGGGCCGTGACGTACGCGTCGTATAGCTCTTTCACGCGTTCCTTTGGGATGCCGGCGGCCGCGGCGGGGGGTTTGGCCGTGGGCGCCGCAGGGGCGCTCCGGGGGGCGGACGGGCGGGGAGGGGCCGGGCTTGGCGGCGGCGCCGCAGGTCTCTCGGCAGGCGCCCGGGCCTTCTCCGGCGGCGTTCCTCGCGCGTGCCCGTCCCCCGCCGGCGCGGCGGCCGGGTCGCGGGCGCGCGACGACAGGGCGTCCTCGGCGGCCTTTCCGATCTCGTCGTCGAGCGCGCCGTCGAGGTATTCGCCCATCGAAACGTAGCCTTCGCCCTTGCGTTCGGCCTCGCGCGCTATGGCCATGTCGCGCTGGACGAGCTTGCGCTTGTCTATCTCGCGCTGGAACGTGCCTTCCTCCATCTGGCGGAGCACCCGGTCCCAGTACGTCTGGTACGTGGTGAGCTTGGTTGCGACCGAGCGCAGTCGGTAGATCATCGCCGAGTTCGTGATGAACGCCGTGTGAAGCTGGCGGGCCATGCGCTCTACAGCGGCGCGGTCGGTGCTGGGTTCCTTCCGCTCCATCCCCGAGAAGAAAAGCTCGTACTCCTTCTTGAGCGAATCGATCATGTGATCGAAACGATCTATGTCCTCGGCGGCGCCCATCGGCCCCGATACTACACCATCGGCGTTTTTCCGGCCACTTATTGCCGACTTCCCGCGCGTTGTGTTATAGGTCCGGCGGAGATCTTCCATGACTGTCGTCCTGGTCGTCTGCGCGGTCCTTTTTCTGCTCATCGCGCACAACTTCATTGTCGCCCGGCTCTTTCACGTGGAGCTTGAGCCCGACGAGGTCCACTACGTGTTGACCGAGGACCGCTGGCGGCTGGCCATTTCGCGTTACCGCGGTGCGCCGGGCGGCCGTGCGGAGCCGGTCATCCTGTGCCACGGCCTTGGCGCCAACCGGTACAACATGGACTTCGGCGGCGAGTACTCGCTTGCAAAATACCTGCACGGGCGCGGGTTCGACGTGTGGGTCGCCGAGCTCAGGGGCACGGGGCTGTCGAGTCACCCCAGGCTCTTCTCGCGCCAACAGTACGGCTTCAACTTTGACGACCTCGCCTGGCGCGACGCCCCCGCCATCGTGGCCGCGGTCAGGGAAAAGACCGGCGCAGCGCGCGTCTTCTGGGTCGGTCACAGCATGGGCGGCATCCTCGCGTACGTGTTCCTGCAGGGACCGCTTGCGGACTCGGTCAAGGGCGTCGTGGCCATCTCGAGCCCGGGCCGGTTCGTGAGGACCACGGTGTACGCGCTGTTCCGCCAATGGGTGCGCATCGCGTCGCTCTGGACCGCCATACACCTCGAGGCGATCGGCCGGTTCGCGGCGCCCTACATCACCTTCCTTCCCGAGTTCGTCCTTCGGACTTCCATCAACGTCTCGAACATGGAGCCGGCCGTCGTCCGCCGGGCCTGCGCCAACCTGGCGGCCAACATCTCGCGCGGCGTGTTCTTGCAGTTTTCCGACTGGATGGAGCGCGGGGACATCTTTGACCAGTCCCTCAGGCGCAACTACACCGAGGGGTTGAGGGGCGTAAAGACGCCGATGTACCTCTTGGCGGGTGGCGGGGACGCGCTGGTGCCCCCGGACAGCGTCGAACTGGTCTACAGACTGCTCCCCGAAGGCGACAAGACCTTCAGGCGCTTCTCGGTTGCCGACGGCGCCCGCGTGGACTACGGCCACGGCGACATTATCCTGGGCGTCACCGCGCGCGAGGAGGTCTGGCCCACAATCGCGGAGTGGCTGGAGGAACGCTCAGACCAGCGGTCGTAGCGCCTTTTTGCCGTCGGCGCGGGTTTCGATCTCGACGAGCTTCTGGTCTATTGCCATGTCAAGAAGGCGTTCGCGCTCGAGCGGCTCGCGGGGGAGCGCCGAGGATTTCCAGCGCGAAATGAAGTACGAGACGCCGAGGTAGCCGCCCTGCTGGTCGAAGTGGTCGTGCGCGCGCCGGATCTCGTCGACCATACCGGAGAGCGCCACGCGCGTGTCGGCCGGGCCCGGCGCCGCTTCGTTTCCCGGCTCGCGGTCCTCCTCTTCCCCGGCCGGCCCGGCGTCGGGCAGGCGGTCGGGGCGGTTCGTCTGAAACACCTCCAGTCCCTCGAGAAGGTCAATCCGCCCGAAGCAACGCGAGACAATCCGGCTGGACGCGCCGTAGGACCCCCACAGGCCCACCCACGCGCGTTTCCCGAGCTGCATCACGGCCTCGAGACCCGGCGAGTGGTCGGCGTCGCCCGACATAAGCGCCATCTCGTCAAATGCGCCGACCGCGGCGAGCCTGATCATGTCGGCGACCATCTGCGTGTCGACCTCCTTTTCGGTCGTGTACTCGATGCGCGCCGCGCACTGGTGGCAGGTCGAGAATTGGGTCTTGCGGGGTTTCCTGTGGACGAAGTAGCCGGTCGTCGTCTCGAGCGCGTCGAGAAATCCCATGATTGCCGACGCGTCGCCTGTGTAGTAGTGCGCCCCCCAGAGCACACCGTCGGAAGCCACGCGCCCGACCAGCCACTGGGCGAACCTGGCCATGTCTATCGAACGCCCGACGATCCCCGCCGATTTCATGCCTGCGTGAAAATTGCGGCCGTCGAAAAAGAGACAAACCTTGGTCATGTGGGACCTCCTGCAATAATCATTGTTTTGTATCGGGCGCGGGGGGAACCGCGTCCCAGAAATCCTCGGCGGGCCGAAGAGGCGCCGATTCGGTCGGCTCGGTCCCCGGGACGAACGGCTGGAAAACCGCCTTCTCGGCCGCCTCGCTGCCCGGTACCGCGAGCGCCCCGGTGGCCGGATCGACCAGCGCATAGACCACACCCGGCGGCGCGGTGAACTGCTCGACGGGTTTCCCCTTCTGGGCCTTCTGCATGAACGAAAGCCAGATCGGGACCGCCGTCCGCCCGCCCTGCTCGCGCCAGCCCATGGGTGCGTGGTCGTCGAAGCCGATATAGACCAGAGCCAGCATGTCGGGCGTGAACCCGCCGAACCATGTGTCGCGCCCTTCGTTGGTCGTCCCGGTCTTCCCCGCGGCCGGACGGCCGAGGGCCTTCGCGCGGACCGCCGTCCCGCGCTCGACCACCCCGCGCATCATGTCGATCGTCACGAACGCCGCGGCGGGATCGAGCACCTGCTCCTTTGCCGACTCGAACTGCCACAGGACCCTCCCCGAAAACTCCCGGACCGTTTTCACGAACACCGGCTCGGCGCGTTTTCCCCCGTCGGCTATCGTCGCGTATGCGCCGGCCAGCTCAAGCGGCGTCACCTCGCCGGCGCCGAGCGAGAGCGACAGGTACTTCGGAAGTTCCGAGGCGATCCCGAGCTTTCGGGCATGCGCGGCGACCGCCTCCACGCCCAGATCCTGGACCATGCGCGCCGAGACCACGTTTTTGGATTTCGCGAGCGCGTCCCGAAGCGGGATCAGACCCTCGTACTCGTTCTTCTCCGAATCGAAGTTCTCGGGCTTCCACTCGACCGCCGTCTGGGGATCGCGATAGACAAACGGGGAGTCGCTGACGAGCGTCAAAGGGGTGTACTTTTTCGAGGCGATCGCGAGCGAGTAGATCACCGGCTTGAACGCACTCCCCGGCTGGCGCTTCGCCTGCGTGACGCGGTTGAACGGGCTCTTGGCGAATTCGTCCCCCCCGACCATGGCGACGACGTCCCTGGTCGCCGGGTCGATGGCGACCAGCGCGCCCTGGACGAGCGGCTCCTGGTCGAGCTCGAATTCCTGCGTCCCCGCCGAGAGCACGGGCGTTTCCTTCTCTTTCTTCTCCTTCTTCCCTTTCTTTCGCGGCGGATCCTTCAAGACCTTGGGTTCGACAGGCCGAAGGAGGACCACGTCGCCGGATTTGAATATCTCGCCCGCCGACTTGGGCCCTGGGGTCCATTTGGCGGGCGAGAACTTCCGCGCCCACGCAAACGTTTCGAACGGGATCACCGAATCCCCAAGCCCCGTGAACACCCGCACGCCTTCGGCGTCGACTTTCGAGACGATCCCCAGAAACGACTCGGTCTTTCTTATTGGGGCCGCCTCGATCGCGTCCTTGAAGGCCGCGGGGTCCTTGGGGATCTCGGCGCGCTCCTTGAGGCGGAACCCCATCCTTGCGCTCGAGAGCGGGTCGGCGCAACCAAGCACGGTCGCCCGGCGGGCCGAGTTCCCCTTGGCCGTCCACACCTTTTCGCGCGCGGCCTTCGCCAGGGTCTCGGCGGAGGCCGGTTCGAGGTGCGCAACGGGACCGCGGTAGCCCTGCCGCCTGTCGACCTCGCGGAGCCCGGCGTCAAGCGCCTCGACGGCAGCGTCCTGCGCCGCCGAGTCAACCGACGTCTCGACCCGCAGGCCCTGCTGCATGACCGCCTCCTGGCCGAACCTTGAAACGAGCAGGAGCCGCACGTGCTCGGCGTAGTAGTCGCGGGACGTCTCGGCCCTGCGCGGCCCGGCCGCGGGGTCTTCGCCGCGGTGGAAGACGATTTTTAGCGGCGCCTTTCGGGCGGCCTCGTGCTGTTCTTTCGTCAGGAACCCGTTCTTGTGCATCTCGCCCAGTACATAGAGCTGTCTGGTCTTGAGCCGCTCGAAGTGCCGGTACGGCGACAACAACTCGGGCCCCTGCGGGAGCGCGGCGATCATCGCGCACTCTTCGACGTTGAGCTTCGCAAGGTCCTTCCCGAAGAAAAACCGTGCGGCCTCGGCCACGCCGTAGTTTCCGTGCCCGAAATAGATCTGGTTGAGATACAGCGAGAGGATCTCGTCCTTGGTGAAGTTCTTCTCGAGCCGCCAGGCGAGCAGCATGGCCTTGAGCCGGCGCGTCACGGTGCGCTCGGGGCTCAAAAGGAACGTCTTCACGGTCTGCTCGGTTATGGTGCTCGCACCCTGCCTCACCTTTCCGGACGCGATATTGCGCCAGGCCGCGCGCACGAGCCCCAGCCAGTCTGTCCCCTTGTGCTTGTAGAAATCGGCGTCCTCGGCGGCGATGATGGCTTTCAAGAGCATCGGCGGCATCTCGGAAAGGGGTTTGGGCGTGCGACGCTCTTCGAAAAACCTGGCGAATATCCTGCCGTGGCGGTCGTGGACCTCGGTGACGGCCTTTGGCCGGTAGTCCCGGATGGAGCTCAACGGCGGGAGGTCCTTTGAGAACCAGAAAAACGCCCCCGCCGCGGCGTTGGCCGCAAGGAGTCCCATCGCGCCGAAGATGAAGGCGGTCCATTTCAGCACGGCCACGATCCTGCTCTTTCTTCGGCGGGGTTTCCTCGACATTCCAGACGAATCACGCCCAAAGAGTTGATATCCGGCACAAGTGTTTATGGCCGCCCAGACGACGCGGCAAGTCTACCCCCGCAGGGGGGAAAAGACAAATCCGTCGCCGCCTGCGGCTGCCGACCGGCGCGGCTGGGTCCCTGTTGCTTGCGGAGCCGCGGGCGGGTAAGATTGGGGCGTACGATCGGTCAGGGGAACATGAGGGTCAGCCGATTCATCCCGGGCGGGCTTCTTGCCGTGACAGTCGCGGCGGGCGGGTGTGCGTTTTCGCCCGACGTCTCGGGGAGCCTTCTGGACTGCTCGGAGAAACCCTGCCCCGAGGGGTGGGTCTGTCCGGAGTCCGGCGAGAAGGTCTGCGTGCAGGTTGAGGTCCGATCGGACGGCGGCGGGTTCTCAGATCGGCCCGATCTGTCCGATCGGACCGATCCTGACGCCGCCGCCCCGGGTGACGGCGGCGCAAAACCCGACACCGGCCCCAAAAACTGCACGGACGACTGCCCGGGCCTCGGGATCACCGAATGTACGGGCGAGAAGTCGTACCACCTTTGCGGCGAGTTCGACGGCGACGGCTGCCTCGAGTGGGGCGAGACGGTGCAGTGCCCGTCGGGCTGCTTGGGCGGGGTGTGTTCGGGATGCACCGTCGAGTGCACCGGGCGCGAGTGCGGCGACGACGGCTGCGGCGGTTCCTGCGGGACGTGCCGGAGCACGCCGCCGCCCGAGTGCGCCGACTCCCGCACGCTCAGGACCTGGAACCCCGACGGCACCTGCGGCAACGGTGCGTGCAGCTACTCGTACACCGACAAGGAGTGCTACTTCGGCTGTGCAAACGGGAAGTGCGGCGACTGCACGCCCTCGTGCGCCGGAAAGGAGTGCGGCGACAACGGGTGCGGCGAGTCGTGCGGCGAGTGCGTGTCGCCCCCGGCCAACGCCTGCGCCGGGTCCACCCTGCGCGAGTACGACCGCACCGGCGCCTGCGGGAGCGGAGGGAAATGCTCGTACGCCTACACCGATCGCGCGTGTCCCAACGGGTGCGCAAACGCCCAGTGCATCAACTGTACCCCGAGCTGCAACGGCAAGGACTGCGGCCCCGACGGGTGCGGCGGCGACTGCGGGTCCTGCGGAGCGCACGAGTCGTGCATCAACGGCTCGTGCACGTGTTTTTCGGGCTACGGCGACTGCAACGGCGGTTCCGACGGCTGCGAGACCGACCTCCGATCGGACGACTTCCACTGCGGGGGCTGCGGGGCGGGCTGCAACGACCACGCCTACTGCGGCGGGAGCGAGTGCCACTGCGAGCCGGACTGGGGGGAATGCAACGGGACGTTCTCGGACGGCTGCGAACGCCAGGTCGGCAACTATTCCAACAACTGCGCAAGTGCGGAGGACCCCGGGAGCGTCTGCGGCGACGACGGGTCGGACCGGGCGGGACCGGTTTCGGGGTTCGAATCCAAGTGGTTCAAGGTGCGCGTCAGGGAGTGCAGCAACTGGGACAGCAACCTCTCGGTCTACGCGACCCTCCAGTCGCCCCCGGGGGCCGACTACGACCTGTACCTCTACCGTCTATGCGGCGGCCAGCCCAAGGCGAGCTCGACGCTCGGGCCGGGCGCGACCGACAGCGCGCACGAGTACCAGAGCGACGACTGGGGAAACGACGACGACTTCGACCTGTATGTCGAGGTCCGCTTCAAACCCGGCAGCGGCTCCGATTTGTGCGGCTCGTGGACGCTCAACGTGTACGGGAACAAGTAGTTGGTCTTCCCCACCATGGTCTTTTCAGCCGACTTCAACCCGGCCTTCCGGCTCAGATGAAACGGCCGGCGGGCAGCACCGAACGGAAGGGTTCCAGGTAGCGGGTTTCCACGGGGCGGCGGCTGATGTGCATCCCGGCGAGTTCGCGCCCGAGTTGGTGGTCGCCGAAGCGAAGCTCGGCGGTGGGTTTCATCCGGCGCAGCGAAACGCCGAGCTGCACGGAAATGGGGGTCAGCATGAGCTTGCCGTCCTTGATGCTGAATGTGCTGTGCACGCGGGTCTCGTCGAACTCCTTCCGGGTGTGATCCAGGGCAAGCTCCACGACGGTCTTTCCGCCCTCGGCGAGTGTGCACTGCGTGCGGCCGCCCTTCTCCTCGAAGCCGATCTCGGCCACGAACTTGGGATAGCCCCAAAGCTCCCGTCCGGCGTCGCGGGCGATCCGTGTGGTCACCGGCAGGTGCCAGACGTAGACCCCGGAGTGTCCCAGGTACTTCTCCAGGAGCGGTGCCGCCCACGGCAGGTTCCACCAGGCGTCGTACAGGCAGGGAAAGCTCAGCGAGACCTCGTTGTAGAGGCCGATGGAGGTCGCGCGGTACTCGAAGCAGTTGACCGCCAGCAACGATTTCCCTCCCGTCAGCCTGAAGGGCGAGAGCCTTGTCGAAGGAAGCCTTCTTTGCACCTCCTCGGTCGGCAGGGCGAAGACCGCCTGCAGGCAGCGGCAATCGGTGTAGCGGATGGGCAGGGTCACCTCCCCCGCTGTCACCCGGTGATGGGTCTCCTGTAAATTGGTGAAGATGTCTTTCATGGTCATCTCCCGGCGGCGATCTCCTCGGTGATCGCGATGCGGTTGATCTCGTTGGTCCCTTCGTAGATCTGGGTCAGCCGCGCGTCCCGCAGGCACTTCTCAACCCAAAAGTCGCGCATGTAGCCGTAGCCTCCCAGTATCTGGATGGCCTCGTTTGCGACGAAGACCGCGGTGTCGCTGGCGAACACCTTGGCCATGGCGGCGGACTTCATCGGCGGGGGAAGGCTGGTGTCGGCCAGATGGCAGGCTCTACGCACCATCAGCCTGGCCGCCTCGACGCGGATGACCATCTCGGCGATCTTCTGGGACACGGCCTGGTGCTCGATGATGGGTCTGCCCGCTTGCCTGCGCTCCTTGGCGTAGGCGACGGCGAGATCGAGAGCGCGCTGGGCGATGCCGACGGCGATGGCCCCGACCGGGCCGCGGCTCGCCGCGAGGGTTGTGCGGTTGATGAACCAGCCCGTCTTCTCCTTGCCCACGCGATTTTTCTTGGGCACACGCATGTCCTCGAAGATGAGTTCCGCCGCCGGGCAGGCGCGCTGGCCCATCTTGTCCTCGACCCTTCCCACCGAAAAGCCTTTCATGTCCGGGGTGACCAGGAAGCAGGTCCAGGCTTTGATGCCCTCAGCCCGGTCGACGGTGGCGAAGACGGTGATGTAGCTTGCGACTGATCCGTTGGAGATGAACACCTTGCGGCCGTTCAAGACGTATTCGTCTCCGTCGCGGATGGCAACCGTCGAGAGGGCGGCGTGCTTCGAACCCTGCTCGTCCTCGACGTCGGAGCCGGCACCGGGCTCGGTGATGGCAAAGGCGGCTAGCTTGGGCCGCTCGGCCTTCTCCGCGGCCACGATGTCGCGGTAGACCCGTTCTTTCAGCTCGTCGCTGCCGGCAATGAAGAGGGGAACGAGCCCCAGGCCGTGGGCGCCGAAGATGTTGGCCACGCCGGCGCACGCCCAGCACAGCTCCTCCATCACCAACCCAGAGGCGCGCACGGCCTGTCCAGAACCGCCGTACGCCTCGGGGATGGTCATGGAGAGCAACCCGACCTCGCCCCCCTTGCGCACCAGGTCCCAGGGAAAGCGGTCTTTCGGCGCGGCGTCGAGCTCGAGCGCACGCGGATCGATCTCGTTTCTGGCGAAATCCCGGGCGAGTTTTTTGATAGCCTGCAATTCACCGGGAAGAGTCTCGTCCATGGCTCACCTCTCCTTCTGCTTGAGCTTTGCCTTTTCGGCCCGTCGCCTCTTTTGCGCCTCGACGAAGCTCTGGAACGCCTCCTCGCTGTTGTACCGGTAAGTGAAGCTGACCTCGCGAATAAGTCTGGAATTGTCCATTGTACAGGAATAGCGCAGGTAGGGAATGATCCCGGGCGGGATCTCATTTCGATCGCCGAGCTTCCACATGAACCAAAGCGCGGTCCACATGGCCACGCGGGGCAGATACCGGACCGAATATCCGATGCGCTCCGCCTGCTCGGGCACAGACAGCATCCCGCCCCCGGCAAGGTTGTAAGCCCCCGGACTCCCGCCGAACACGAGCTGCTCGACGGCCCGCGCAACGTCTTCCTCGTGGATGTACTGGAAGCGCGCATTCGACCCCCGGATGATGATGATCGGGTTCCAGCGCATCAGTCGGGACATGAAGTTCGACACGTTGGGCCCGAATATGATGCAGGGTCGGACGATCTTGAAGTCGACGTCCGGATGCTCCCGAACGTACTCACGGACCATCCCCTCGACCTCGACCTTCTCCGTCGCGTACTGGTAGCCCGCGTTCGCCCGCAGCGGCATGTCCTCGCGCAGAAACTCCGGGTTGTCCGGGTGGGCGCCGTATGCCGTCGCCGAGCTCGCGACAAGCAACGACTTCACCCTGGCCCGATCGCAAGCCCGAAGGAAGGCCCTGGTCCCCCCGATGTTGATCTCTCTCATGCGCCGCGAGTCGCGCATGGGGTTTACGACGAACGCGAGATGCACCGCCCGCTCCACCTTCTCGCGGACAAAGATCTCGTCGAGACCGCCCCTGGAGATGTCATGCTCGACGAAACGAAGCTTGGAGCCGGACTCCAAAGGTGCGCTCACGTCCAGCCCGATGATCTTTTCCACCTCGGCCCGTGCATCCAACAGTTTCAATAGCGAGCGGCCCAGGTAACCCGACGATCCGGTGACAGCAACGCAGGTCATCCAATCCTCCGGTCAGCCAAGGCCGCCATTATAGTCGCAATCGCGGGAAGTTGAAGGCCGCTTTTAATTGCCGTCGCCTGGGACAACCGACCTGGCAGTCGCCGACAGCGGCGCGTCGTATCGAGCCGTCACCGACCGGAGAAGGCGAAAGGGCTCAGTCAAACGCAGCTGACCGTTCCCCGCTGCCGCCCAACGTCTTGCGTCTGCGTGTGTCGTCATTCCGCCTCCGAATCACAGTACGGTTCTGCAACTGCCGTATGTGTCATCAACTGACAGTGTCTGACCCCCAAGGCCCCCCTTGAGAATCCCTCCGCGCCGTGCTAGAGACCGCGCATGGGCCCCCGGAGGCGCGCCTTGCGGTAATCTGGTGCGTTGCGTGCAGCCGGGTTTCAGTCCGGAGTCCGGACTGTCTGTCGTTTCCACGGCTATCACCGCGACTTGTGCCCCCCGGACGGGTCGCCAATACTGGACCCGGAGAAACAACGCGGACACCCATGCACGTGCCCGTCACCACATCCGCCCGGCCCGCCGCCCGACTCGTCGTCGCGCTCGTCGCCGTTGTGTCGGCGGGGGGCCTATCGTGCGGGGACAACGGATGGGGGGACGAGGGTGGGAGCGGTGCGATCGCGGCGCGGGACGGCGGCACGGCGGCGGACGGGGGGTCAGGCCCCCCCGGGGGCCCCTTGCTGTTCGTCGTCATGAACTTTTCCGACGAGGCGGCGTTTCTCAACGCGGCCCTGAGCGCCGATGATCTCGTCGGCGTGTATGCGGCGCATGGCGCGTTCCTGTCGCTCGTGACGCGGCCTGGCCGGGCGCTCACCGGGCCGTCGATCCCCGCGCTGCAGGAGGCGCTGCTCGACCTCGGCGGGACGGCGCTCGACTACCTCGTCTACAACCCGGAGATCTACGACACGCACGGCACACCTCAGGGGGAGCTCGACGACCCCCCCGGCGCGGTCGCGGCGCTGCGGCCGCTCACGGACGCCCTTGGGTCCGGGCTCGGCTTTTTCCCCGACCTCACGCTGCTGGAAACCTATGGGGCGGCCGTGGCGCCGCTTGTGGACCTCGCGGGGATCCAGGCCCAGCGGTATCAACTCCGCCCGGACGAGCTCCGCGCCGCCGTCGCGGCCGCGGCCGAAGTCTACCGGGGTGCGAACCCAGCCGTGAAAATGTTCGCGCAGCTCTTCATGGCCCCGCCCGTTTACGGTGACGATGGAAAGCCGGTCCGGGACGCGAACGGGGAGAAGGTGTATCAGGCCGTCAGCGCCGAAGAGGTGATCGACGCGATCAACCTCATCACCGACCTCGTCGACGGCGTCGTCATCGCCCATTCCGAGGAGACCGAACCGGAGTTGACGCGGTTTCTCGGCCTGCTGCGCCCCGCCAGGTAGTGGCGCACCGGCTTTCCTCCGTGGAGTGCGGCGGCTTGACGCCGCCTTGTCTCGCCGGGGCTTGACCCGGCGACCGCGCCCCCGACGCCCGTCCCGTCCCAACCGCGCTTGGCACCGTGCGACGCCCTTGGGCCTTCGATGCGGCCCGGTCAACCCGGGGTGACGGCGGGTCGCGGCTTGACCATGCCGAGGCAACGCCGCCGGCGTTCTTCGAGTCGCCGGGCAGAAACCGCGATGGAAGTTCCTTTCGACCGACCCGGTAGACTCGTTTCGAGCGGCGCTCGTCCATGCTTGCCCGTTGTTGCCGGTCATTCGCAACCCGGCGTCGACCCTGCGGCGTCCTTGACACCGCTCCGACCCGGGGATACCGTTCTCTTGGGAACCTCAATGGAGGTGGTTGAAATGACGGATCGCCAACTTCTTGAACGGATCAGGATCGACCCCAAGGTCATGGTGGGGAAGCCGGTGATCAAGGGCACGCGCCTGACGGTCGAGTACATTTTGAACCTCCTTGCCCACGGCACCAGCGAGGAGGCCATTCTCAACGAGTACCGAGGTCTTGCTCCCGAAGACATCCAGGCGTGTCTGCTGTTTGCATCCCGTTCACTTGACGATACCACCTTTATGCCGATGGTCGCGGAGATGCCCTGAGTGCGTTTCCTCGTCGACGAGAGCACGGGGCCGAGTGTTGCCCTGTGGCTGCGCGGACAAGGGCACGAAGTGTTTTCGATCTACGAAAATGCCCGCGGGAGCGAGTTTCGGGCCTTCGAGTTCTTGACGGCCGGAGGCCGAGGCTGAAGGCTGACAGCTTCTTTTGAGTTTTCATGGCCCCGTCTCCATTCCGCTTTCCAAGGCCCGGTTACTTCTTCCTCAACGTCCTGGCCGCAAGGAGCGCGACAATGGCGATCGTCACGCCTGCCCCAGCCAGCACCCAAACCGTCTTTCGCCCTGCCCCCTCGTCCTTCTTGACTCCGTGTTCCTGCGGTCGCCCGGCATCGCCGGCATCGCCGCCCCCGTCTTTTCCCCCTCCCGTGGTTCCTCGTTTTTCTTCGGGTGTTCCCGACGGTTCTTTCCCGCCATCTCTGGTTTCGACATTTTGCCTGCGGTGTTCCCGAGCTTTTTGGTCCTCTTCTACTAACTGTCTCATGCGAATAGCTTCCGACAGGTCTACAGTTCCCCTCAACTCGTTGAGTCTGTTTTCCACGTATTCTCTCACAACACCCCATTCGGTTTCCTTCGCCAACTCCTCCAACTCCCGTTCCGTGAACTGGTGTGTTTCCAAGTCTTTGCACACAATGAACACGTCACGGCAGTTGTTTTTCGTCGCATCAATTACTTCGTCCATTGTTTTGATGTTGATCCTCGACAGTCTGATAGCGCCTTCACAGAGCGCCCTCAAGATCTCCTCGTCACCCCGGGCGTGCATGTATCGCTCACTCGGATCGAGATCACACTCAGCAGCGCCCCTCTTGAGAACATCGACGATCGTTCTTTCTTTGTCGTCACGAACCACTGCCGTATAGTATCCGGACCTGATGTCTGCAAACTGCCAACACGCCTCACGTTTCAGGGAGTTTCGAAACACACGTTCATCGATCTGTCTTTCTTTGAACCTCGCTATCAGTCGATTGAGGGCATCGTAGCAACGCGACAAGGATTCCAAGTCGAGAGGCGGTTTCGGAAGTACGATCTCCCTTTCGGCGTCAGCATCTGCAACGCCGGTCGATACGACGATTGCCAAAGCACAAATAAACGTTGGTTTGCCGAAGCGTGGAAAAGGAATCATAGTTTCCTCTCGTAGTTCTTACCCGGTGCCCCCCAGTCATGGTCATTCAACGTCCCTGTCCCCAAGGACTTCCCATCCGGCCCCTTTTTTTGCCACGCCTTGGCAGCGCATTCGGCGACGTCTTCCTCGTCGCCACGCTTCGACACCGGATACGGAACTTTGCCAATCCAATTGACACCCAGGATGGTGTTGCTGAAATGCATGCCCATCGGTTTTGTGGGAAAATTCGCTGCGTTGCACTGCGTCCGTCGACAGGAACTTTCATGGGGGGTTTTCCCCCTCCAGAGGGAGCATGCGGGAGCATAAAGGAAGCGGCGGGGGATTGCAAATCCGGTTTCGGGCCGGTTTCGGGCCTTCGAGTTCGAGTTCTTGACGGCCGCGCGGTTTCGGGCGAAGATTGGCCGCCCGTATGAGAGAGGAGAACACGTGAAGCCCGAAGCCAGGATCGGCGAGATCGCGAAGTTCGAGGGGAAGGAAGTGACGCTCTGCGGCTGGGTGTACAACATCCGTTCGTCGGGGAAGATACACTTCCTGCTTCTGCGCGACGGGTCGGGGGTCATCCAGTGCGTGGCGGGAGCAAAGGACGTTTCGCCCGGGACGTTCGAGGCGATGAAGTCTCTTACGCAGGAGTCGTCGGTCATCGTCACCGGGTCCGTGCGCGCCGAAAAAAGGGCGCCGCACTGCGGTTTTGAGCTGACGCTAAAGGACGTCAAGATCCTCCAGATTGCCAAGGACTACCCCATCTCGCCCAAGGAGCACGGGCCGGCCTTTCTGCTCGACAACCGGCACCTCTGGCTCCGCTCGCTTAGGCAGGTCGCCATCATGAAGGTGCGCAACACCATAATCAGGGCCATCCGCGACTTCTTCGACCAAAACGGTTTTCTGCTCATAGACTCCCCCATCTTCACACCGGCGGCGTGCGAAGGGACGAGTACGCTTTTCGAAACGAACTACTTCGAAACCAAGGCGTATCTTACGCAGTCGGGCCAGCTCTACAACGAGGCCACGGCCATGGCGTTTGGCAAGGTCTACTGTTTCGGCCCCACATTCCGCGCCGAAAAGAGCAAGACGCGCCGGCATCTCACCGAGTTCTGGATGGTCGAGCCCGAGATGGCGTTTTACGACCTTGGTGACACCATGGACGTGTGCGAGGACTTCCTCTGCTTTGTCGTCTCGCGCGTGCTCGAACGCAACCGCGCGGACCTCGACGTGCTTGAGCGTCCGGCCGGCCCGCTCGAAAACGTCAGGAAACCGTTTCCCCGGATCACGCACGCCGAGGCGATTGCGGTCCTCAGAAAGGCCGGCGCCGAGATCGCCGACAACGCCGATTTTGGCGGCGACGAGGAGACCATTCTCACGAAGCAGTTCGACCGGCCGATCATGGTCCACCGCTACCCCGCCGAGGTCAAGGCGTTCTACATGAAAGGGGACCCCGCCGACCGCTCGAAGGCGCTGTGCGTGGATGTTCTTGCGCCCGAGGGGTACGGCGAGGTCATCGGAGGCGGGCAGAGGGAGGACGACCTCGACACGCTCGTAGCCGCAATAAAAAAACACGGCCTCCCCGAGGAGGCTTTCACGTGGTACCTCGACCTGCGCCGCTACGGGTCGGTCCCGCACAGCGGGTTCGGCTTGGGCGTAGAGCGCACGGTGGCGTGGCTCTGCGGCCTGCACCACGTGAGAGAAACCATTCCGTTCCCGAGGATGATGGAGCGCGTCACCCCATAGGCCAAGATGATTTGCCCCAAGTGCGGCAGCGACAAGGTCTACCCCTCGCGGCTGAAGAGCGATAATGAGTTCTTCATCGTCATCATCACCAATTTCGACCCGTACCGTTGCATGACCTGCCGGCGGCGGTTCTGGCGATTCAGGTGGCGGCCCCGGCGGAAGCAGGGCGGCGGTTTCGGTTTCCCCGACGTGGGCGGCGAGCTCAAGCGCCTCTCCCGGTCGATCAAGGAGTTTTGGCCGCAGAACCGCGGGCGGATGATCCCGCTCGTCCTCAAGATGCTGCTCATCGGCGCGCTCGCGGTGGGGATAGCGACGATCATCGGGTACTCGACCGGAAAGATGAAATCCCAGCCTGATTTCGCGAAACCGACGGAGGCGGCGAAAAGGTGAGGGTGCGTTTTGCGAACCCGGGCCGCCTGCCGCACGGACGCGACCCGGTTGCGCCGTAGCGGCGTTTTCGGGCCTCACTGGGCGTCCGGACGGGCGCCAACAACGGACGGCGCGTCCGAAAACGATGCGGAGGCGCGGCCGGGGAGCAAGACGTGCGGCCCCCGGGACTATTCAACGCACCTCCGCAAGAACGCGGGTTGAGGACGGGAGTTTGCGTTTCGTCCTTCGGTTCTTTATAGTCGCCGGCATGCATCCTGTTTCGCATACGCGAGCACAGGTCATCGCGTTCATCGCGGCGGCTCTGGCATTGCCCGCGACCATGAACGCAGCCGAGGCTCCGACGCTAATCGTGTTCGATCTGGTCCCCGAAAAGGGCGTTGAACGCGGCGCGGCCAACCTGCTCACCGAGATCGTCATCAACGAAGTCAGCCGGCTCGGCCGATACACGGTCATCGGCCAGAAGGACCTCGACAAGATGCTGACGTGGGAGCAGAACAAGCAGCTCAAAGGCTGCAATGACACGAGCTGTCTAATCCAGATAGCGGGGGCGATGGGCGCCAGCTTCTACATGGAAGGGTCGCTCGGCGTCATGGGCGACCAGTTCGTCGTCACGCTCAAGCTCATGGACGCGCAGAATGTGAAGATCCGGGCGCGGGACACGCTCATCATCGAAAAAAACGAGAGCGTTTTGGTGAAAGCGATGCCGGGGCTTGTCCAGAAAATCGCCTCGCCGGTCGAGGCAAAAACGGCGCCGACGGCGACGGCGGCCAAGGAGCCCGCACCCGCGGTGGAGAAACCGGCGCCAGGCGACGGCCGCGGCGCGTATCGGCTGGCCGGCTGGATTGCCGCCGGCACGGGGCTCGCGGTGCTCGGGGCCGGCGTCTACTTCTGGCTGAACGCGGGGACCACATACAGCGACCTCGCCGCCGGGAAATACCCGGGGGCGGACCGAGGTGACAAGATCGACGAGGGGAAACTCAACGACAAGCTCGGCCTCGGCGGCATGATCGGAGGAAGCGTCACCGCGGCGCTGGGCGGGGTCCTCTTGTACTACGGCTACTCCGGCGGGACGGTCGCCGTCGGGATGGACCGCGGCGTGTCGCTCCGCGTCGGGGGGACGTTCTGATGCGACGCCTTGTGACGCGAAGCATGGCACTCGGTGCAGTGGCGCTCACAGCCGTGCTCGTGCTTGCGCTCTCGGCATGCCGCGACTTTGACCAGTTCCGCGAAACCGACGCCGGGACCGACGCGGGCACAGTCGAGATCACGGGTCCGTGCACCCCCGATTGTCCCGCGGTCGACATGGTCACCGTGCCGGCAGGCGAATACCTGATGGGGTGTAACGACCTCATAGATATCGACTGCGAGGACCACGAGCGCCCCGGGCACAAGGTGACGGTTTCGGAGTTCATGATAGACCGGACCGAGCTCACGGTGGCCGATTACGACCTCTGCGTCAAGGCCGGCGAATGCCTCCCGCCCGATCCCAACGAGGGCTGCAACTACGGGGTCGCGGGACGCGATCGGTATCCGGTGAACTGCGTGACGTGGCAGCACGCCGACCGGTATTGCAAGTGGGTCGGGAAGCGGCTTCCCACCGAGGCCGAGTGGGAGAAGGCGGCGCGGGGCAAGGACAGCCTGAAGTACCCGTGGGGGAACACACCGGCGGCGGACTGCGACTACGCGGTCATGTACACGGAGATCGACGGCGGCGGCGTGAACGGCTGCGGGAGGGGCGGGCTCTGGCCTGTGGGAAGCAAGCCGAAAGGCAAAAGCCCCTACGGCTGCGAGGACATG
Organism: Deltaproteobacteria bacterium; assembly: GCA_016218965.1. Taxonomy (GTDB): domain Bacteria; phylum Myxococcota; class SpSt-1050; order SpSt-1050; family JACRCP01; genus JACRCP01. The sequence goes on from JACRCP010000399.1 coordinate 47,056, forward strand.
GCGGGAAACGCCGGCGAGTGGGTCGCCGACTGGTACTCGGCGGACTACTTCGCGCAGTCTCCCAAGACCGGCCCGACCGGCCCCGCCACCGGCACCGAGAAGGTGATCAAGAGCGGCGCGTTCGTCGACTCGGCTGCGCGCGTGCGGACCTCATTCCGGCACCACACCAGCCCCAACGACGCCCCCGACTACGCAAGCTTCCGCTGCGCATTTTCCCGTTGACGCGGTCGTCCGCGCGTCCGGGCGGGATCCGCTCCCGCAAACGGCGGAATCGGACCTTCGCGCTCCCCGGGGCTTACGCATAATCCACTGAAATCACCCGTTTTTTGATGTGGCACGGCGCTTGAAGTTCACGCCGCGCCATGAAGTTCCGCCTTGAGCGAATCCGTCACATCGAACACCTCCGTGCCGAGGTGTCGCGGCGCTCGCTCGCGCACGCGGCGGCCGACGAGAGCGCGGCCCGCGCGGCGGCAGGCGAGTCGCGGAACGCGTTTGTCGTAGCTGGCGCCGAGCGCGAGGCGGCCATACGGCCCGGCGGGCCGGTCACGGACCTGGCGCTTTTCGAAAGGACCCTGTTGGCCAACCGCGTTGACAGAGCACGCGACACCCTAATGGCCGGGCTTTCCAGCCACGCCGCAGCCGAAAAGAAACTTGACGGCGCCCGCGTCGAGTATTCGGCAAAACGCAGGCGAGAGGAAGGCTTCGACCGCCTCCGCGAACGGTTCGTCCTTCAAAAAAAAAGAGACGCCGAAAAGGCCGAGGAAGGGGACACAGATGATCTCTTCAGTTCAACGCGTCGCGGTTGAGAAGATGGCGGGCGCCGGCGCCCCCTGCGGGCCGGGGCCGGCCACGGCGTTCGGATTGCTTCTCGGCAGGCACCGCCGGGATCTTGAACCGCCGACGGAACTGGATCCTTTGCGGAAGGTGCCGTCCGCATCCGGTGGAGGGTTCCGGCCCGAATCGCTCGCGGCCGCCAATGGTGGGATACCGGTCGTGCCCCACGCAGTCGACGTGAAAAACTCGATCGAGTGCTCTTCTCCCATGCCGGTAGCGGCCGCCGTCGAGGTGCTGGCCGTTGAACGCGCGATGGACGCGGTGCGCTCTTTCGGGCCGGTCCAGTGCATGAGGCTCGACGTGGGCGGCGGCACTGTCACGGTGCGGGCCGGCGCATGCGGGAGCGGCTTGTCGGTCGAGGTGACAACCGATTCGCGGGTCAGCCCCGAGACGCGGCGCGCAATAGTTGCCGCGGTCCGGCGCCGGGCGCCCGGCGCCGCCGTGACCGAGCGAAGAAGGGGCGGCAGATGACCCGCGACGATCTGCAAATCCACAACGCGTGGTGCGCGTTTGCCGCTTCGGAAGGGTTTGCCGGGCTTGTCGAAGCCATGTGCGCACGCCTCTCGAAAACGCTCGGGACGCCGGTCGAGCTCCGGACCGCCGTCGTCGCCGTCGTCGAGAGCGCCCGAATCGAGAAGCTCTTCGCCGCGGGGCAGTTCGCGTTCGCCATCGAGGCGGGCGCGGGCAAGCGCGCGGTCGCGGTCGCCTCACGCCTGCTCCCGGCCCGCATGCTCAAGCTGCTCTCGGGCTCGGACAAACTCTCGGTCTCGCACTCGTTCTGCCGCGCGGCGATCGAGCTTTTGCTCCTTGACGCGGCCGCGGCCATCTCGGAGACGACCGGGACGAACATCCTTGTGAGTCCCGCGCCCTCGGGCGCCGCTTTCGACGCCGACGCCTTCGTACAGCTCCGCGTGGCCGTGCGCATCGGCGAACCGGCAGGGGACCTCGCGCTCTTTGTTCCCGCGCGGCTGCCTCCCGCGGGGGACCGGTTTCCGGCGTTTCTGCGCCGGATTCGGATTCCGGCAAACGCGGGGTTGGAGATCGAACCGCTGGAGGTCGAGCGGCTCGAAGGTTCCATGCCCGGGGACGTGTTGAACCTGTCGGCGGCCGGCACGGGACCCCGGGCCGTTTTGAGGCTTGAACTCGGCCGCGAAACGGCAAGGGAGTACCGAATCGACTTGGACACGTTCCTGAACGACGGGACCATCAAGATAGACGGGGGACCGATGGAGGCGACAATGGCCGAGGTGGACACGAAATCTGCTTCAGACGCACGGATGGGCACCAATCCGGTTTCAACCGGGCGTTTCAGGCTCCCCGTGAGGCTTGAGATCCTCGCTTTTGAAATCCCGGCGGCGGATCTCGAAAAACTCGCCCCCGGGCAGGTGCTTGAGACAAAGGCCGAGCCGGGCCGCGCCGTAAAAATGTACGTGTGCGGCGAGCTTTTTGCCCAGGGGCACCTTGAACACCTGGAGGGTTTCGATGGATTCCGCATTGAGAAGATTTTCTGAAACGGCCGCGGCAAGGCTCGGGCGGGGCCGGGCGCTTGCCGTGGTCTGCGCGGGGGTTGCGCTGATTGCGGCGGCGGCCATCGGCGGTTCGGGGGCCGGCGTGCTCGCGGTCCTCGGGGCGTGCGCGGTTTGGGCATGGATCGCCCGCCGGAAGGCCGCGGCCGATTCCACCGGTGAACCGGGACTGAGACTCATGTCGTCGATTTCACTCCCCGGCGGCGCCCGAATTCACGAGGTCGCGTGCGGCAGCCGCCGCGTCCTTGTCGGGACGCATGGCGGGAGGCTCTGCGTAATCGACAGGACCGAGGAACGCGGCGAGGAGGATCCCGATGAGTAGATTGGTGGTTTTCGCCGTGGTCGCCGCTTTTCCGGCGGCGGCCCGCGCGGGCGGAGGGGGCGTCACCGAGGCCGGAGGACTGGCCGCCCCGAGCGTCATGCTCGTCACGCTCGCGGCGCTGGCCCTCGTCCCGTTCGTCATAATGATGGCGACGTCGTTCGTGAAGATCTCGGTGGTTCTCTCGATCGTGCGCAACGCCCTCGGAACGCAACAGATTCCGCCTGCGCCGGTCGTGACGGGTCTGGCCGTCGTGCTCACGATGTACGTGATGTGGCCGGTGGCCTCCGACGTGTACTCCGAATCGCGGCGCGCGTTCGAGTCCGAGGATCGGGCGTTCTCGATCGACTCGGTCGACGACGTTATCCACGCGGCCGGCGCGGGAAAAGAGCCGCTCCGCGAGTTTCTGAAGCGCAACGCGGGCCAGGCCGAGGTGACCTCGCTTGCGGCCATGGCCGAGGAGCGATGGAAGGGGCGGAGCGAGGTGTCGGTCGACGATTTCATCGTGCTCATCCCGGCATTCGTGCTCTCGCAGCTCAAGGAGGGCTTTCGCATAGGTTTCATGATCTACATCCCGTTTCTGGTAGTGGACCTGCTAATCACGAACGTGCTTCTGGCGCTGGGCATGAGCATGCTCTCGCCCGCCATGGTCTCGGTCCCCGTCAAGATCCTGATATTCATTGCGTCCGACGGCTGGGCGCTCATCGCGCGGGGTCTCGTCTCGTCATTCAAGGGGTGACATATGAGCAACGCAGCCCTTCTCGGTTTCGTCAAGGAAGGTTTCTACCTCGCGGTCGTCTACTCGGCGCCGCTGCTTGCGACCTGCCTCGTCACCGGCGTTGTCGTCTCGCTCGTGCAGGCGCTCACGCAGGTGCAGGACCAGTCCGTGTCGTTTGTCCCCAAGGCAGTGGCCGTGGGGCTTCTGCTCGTGCTTGCCGGCCCGGCCGCCCTCCGCGGGATCTCTGAGTTCGCCCGGACGGTGTTTCTGCAGATCGCGAGGATGTAGATGGGCGCCGGGGCCATCCTCATCGGCATGCTCTACTGCGGCGCGCGGTTTTTGCCGCTTGCGGTGCTCACGCCGCTCTTCGGCGGAAAGAACGTCCCCGCGCCGGTGCGCGTGGGGCTTGCGTGCGCGCTCGGGCTGTGCGCGCACGGCCGTCCAATCGAGGAGGCGGCCGCATCGTGGAGCATCGGGGCCATCGCCTCGGAGCTTGTCACAGGGCTCCTCGCGGCCCTCCCCGTGATCTTCGTCTTAAAGGGGCTGGAAGTCGCCGGCCACTGCCTGGACCAGGTCTGCGGCACGAACTCGGTCGAGATCCTCTTCCCGTCCGAGGACGCCCGGGCCTCGCCCACGGCGCAGCTCTGCGGGCTCGCGTTTGCGCTTATCCTGTTTGACGCCGGAGTCCACACCGCCCTCGTTTCCGCCGTCGCGCAAAGTTTCGCCGCGGCGCCCCCCGGGACGGCGCCGGTGATGGGCGCCCGGGGGTTGAACGTGCTCCTTTCGACGTGCGGGGCCGCCATCGGCGCGGGCGTCGCCTTTGGCCTTCCGTTTTTGGTCCTCTCGGTAGGCGTTGACGCGGGCCTCAACTTTGCCGGACGGCTGACCGCCGGCTTTTCGCTCGCCCCTCACGCGATGCACGTCAAGAACGCGCTTGCGCTCGCCCTGATGGTCGTGCTCGCAGACAGGATCTGGGGCGCGGCCGCGCCGTGGGCGCCCCGCGTGATCGCCGTCGTGAACTCGCTCCTTTCGCCGGGGGTCTGAGCCGCCGTGTCCGAGACCGCCGACAGGACCGAGAAACCCACCCCGAAGCGCTTGCGGGACGCCCAAAAGAAGGGCGACGTCGCGCGGAGCCAGGCTCTTTCAGCCGCGGCGGCCGCGGCGTGCGCTTTCGCGGTCTGCGCCGGATCGGTTGCGTCGTTTCGCGGGAAGTTCGCGGGGGCGCTCGACGCCGTCTTCCGCCAGGACCGGGGTGTCGACCCGATCGGGGCCGCGGGCGCGATCATCGACGTTTTTGGCGCCGACCTCGCGCTGTTCGTCGCCGCCCCGGCCGCGGCCGCCGTCGCCGCCATCCTGCTTCAGATCGGTTTCGTGTTTGCGCCGGAGCGCTTGACGCCGGACACGGAGCGGTTCAACCCCGGGCGGTTTTTCTCGCGTGTCTTCGGGGGCGAGAACGTCTCGTCAACCCTAATCGCGTTTGCGGGAAACGTCGCCGTCTCGGCCGCCGCGCTCTGGATATTGTGCACTGCTGCAATCGCCTGCGCGGCAGTCTTTCGTTCGCGCACTGCGCCGCTCGACGCCGGGCTTGTGTTCCTTCGCCCCGCCGCCTGGAAGGTCCTCTGCGCGGCGGCGGCGTTCGGCTTTCTCGACTTTGCGTGGCGCAAATACGGACACCACAAAAACCTCATGATGACGCGCGAGGAGGTGCGGCAGGAGTACAAGGAGACCGAAGGCGATCCCCTCATCAAGTCCCGCCGCCGCAGGCTCCACCGCCAGCTTGCCTTGGCGGCGCTCAAACAGGGCGTACGGACGGCGAAGGTCCTCCTCGTCAACCCGACGCACCTGGCGGTCGCCCTGCGCTACGAGGGAGGCGACGAGGCGCCGGTGGTCGCGTACAAGGGCGAGGACGGGGTGGCCCGCGAGATGCGCCGGGAGGCCGAGGCCGCAGGCGTGCCGATCGTGCGCGACGTCCCGCTTGCGCGGTCGATCTACTTTTCGGTCGAGGTCGAGGAGGAGATCCCGCCCGAGCTCTACCAGGCCGTTGCCGACATCCTAAATGCCGCCGCCCGTGCGGCGATGCACGGCGAGTCAACGACATCAGAAGGGCGGCCCTCTGGCGCCGGCGCCACGTCGACCTTGAATCCGAACTCGGGTCCACGCAACGCAACCGGTTGAGGTTTGGTCTTGTCGGGCGCGCGGGGGGTGTGGTACGGTGGCAACGTATTTTCTGGGAGTGCACGGGCCGCATGGATCACCTTGAAGCGCCGGACATTGCCGGCATTTTTCTCGAGAAGGGCTGGCTCTACAAGTCCGGCGGGATGGTCTTCGGTCCGGCACCGGCGCAGACCATCATAGACAAGATCTACTCGGGCGAGATCTCGGGCGAGAGCGAGGTCGCCGAGGGCGAGGGACTCTGGACGCCTCTCCGCTCGGTGGGGGTGTTCTACCCCCACGTCATCCAGGCCGACGCGAAGTTCCGATCGGCCAAGATCGAGGCCGAACGGAAAAAGGCCGAACAGAAAAAGAAGTTTTGGAAGGGCGTCAAGCTGGGTTCGATTGCCGCGACCGCCGTCGCCGTGCTGGTTTCATCCGGGCTCATCCTAAATAAGTTCCGCCCGTGGGAACGTTTCACCAAGGGCGCCTCGCCCGAGAGCGTGGAGCTTCGCGGGGCGACCATGGATGAATGGGTCGAGCGCCACCCGCCGCTGGTTTCCCTTGGCCTAAAAAAACAGATGAAGGCCGAGGAGGAAAAGGAAAAGAAGGAGGCAATCGCCAAGGCCGCCGCCGAGCCCCCGTCCGCGGCCAAGAAGGGGAAAAAGGACAGGCCGAAGAAGACGTCCGAGAAGGAGAAGGCCCCGGCCAAAGAAGAGGCGGCGGCGGCCCCCAAGGATGAGGGCCAGAAGGTCGCCAAGGCGTCGAGCGCCGCGTCGGAGGATGCCGAGCTCGTGCAGATCTCGGACAACGAGATCTACCAGGTCATCCAGTCGAACATTTCGAGACTGTTTGTCTGCCTGCGCGAAGAGCTCAAGCGCACCCCCGACCTGCGCGGTCAGCTCGAGATCGAGTTTGCGATCAAAAACGACGGGCACGTGGGCGACGTCTGGATAGACGATTTCAGGTTCAAGGAAGGCCCCCTGAAGGACTGCTTCAAGCAGAAACTCGCCTCGTGGCGCTTCCCGCGCTATTCAGGCGAGCGTCGGATCGTCAAATACCCGTTCTTCATCGGGAAGAAGTGACTCCCCGCTCCCGTCCTGAAGCAATGTCGTCCAGGTACTCGCGGGGGGTCACCAGCCTCCCCTTGAGTCCCAGTTCTTTCTCCGCGTCGCGCAAAGCCCGGCGTTCCCGTTCCATCGTCCCATTGTCCGAAGCGTCGTAACAGACCTGGACAAGCTCCGCGGCGCCGCGCCCGTCGCTTGCGACAAAATCCACTTCGTATCCGCTCTTTGTGATATAATAGCTAATTTCCTTTCCCCTCCGTCGCAGATCGAGGAATACGACGTTTTCAAAAAGGTGCCCGGCGTTCCCCCCCGGGTTCATCAGGAACGAGGCGGCAAGGCCGGGATCGACCGCGTACATCTTCCTCGGGCTGACCTCGGCCTTCCGGACAGAGGCCTCGTGCGCCGGGACGGCGAACCAGAGAAACGCATCCTCGAAATGCGCGACATACGCGTGAACGGTGTCCTTGCCGAGGCTCCTGCCCTGGCTTCGCAGGTCGTTAAAGAACTTGTTTGCGGAAAACGGCCGGCCGACATTCCTGAGGACTGCCCGCGTCAGGTATTTCGCCACCTGGATGTTCGTTATCGCATGCCGCTCCACCACGTCGCGGAAGACCACCACGTCGACGTACTCCTGCAGCATCCGGGTACGCCGCCACGGGTCGAGGCCGACCGTCTCCGGAAATCCCCCGGCGACGAAATAGTCCCGCAGGTGCCTCGACACCAGATCATATCCGGCGCGCCCGAGCGGCGGGCGCGCGGTCCGCACACCCCGCACGTCGAGGTACTCCCCGAAGGAGTACGGCCACACCTCCGTCGTCACCGAACGGCCGCGGAGCTCGGTAGCTATCTCCTTCCCGAGGAGCTTTGCCGACGAGCCGGACAGGTACAACCGGGCGTCTTTGGTGTCGAGCAGCCTGCGCACGAGCCGCGACCAGCCCTCGACGCCCTGGATCTCGTCCAAGAAGAGGTGGCAGGTCCGATGGTGGTTTTCGGGAACCAGCGCATAGAATGAATCGACGATATCCGCCGCCCCCTTTGCGTCGAGTGGAAAGAGGCGATCGTCGTCGAAGCTCAAGAAAAGCATTGAATCGGGGTCGACGCCCTCCCGGGCGAGGCGATGCATCGTCTGCAACATGAGGCAGGTCTTGCCCGACCGCCTCATCCCGATCGCGACCGCGACCTTCCCCTTCGAATCCGCGAACCTGAATTCCCGCTCGTTTAGCGGCCGCTCCAGCCTGGCGCGCTGTTCCTCAATCAGGGTGTTCAGCAGAAACGGGTCCACTGTATATCCTTATCCGCAAGGACAAGAACCCACATTCATGTCCTTATATACAAGGATATGGTTTCCCGGTCAACTCCCTGTCCGGGAAGAGGAATATTTCAGCGCCGTCAGAGATACAGCGTCGCGCAGGAGCACCCTCCCGAGTCCGTCGTGAGATCGATCGGCGTGCCTGGCCCCGTATCCGTCGGCACGTACTGGACGTCGTAGCCCGTACCGCCCCCCCCGTCCGTCAGGCCGGTGTCAACGGCACTGCCGGTGTCGTCCGGCGTCCCGATGTCCTGGCCTCCATGGTCCCCCTGGACGGCGTCGAATATCTCGACCGCATCCGAAGGCCCGGCATCCTGCGCGCCGTCGTCCACGGGGCCCTCGTCCTTCGCCCCTCCGTCCGTGGGCGTCCCCGTGTCGGCCGTGCCGGCGTCCGGCGGGCTTCCGCACATCCATTCGCACCTGCGGGCGCCGTTGCACGTCCAGAACCCGCCGCACTGGCACTGCATCTGCGCGCCGGCGCAGTCGGCCTCGGTTTGGCACGGTGAGTCGACCTCGCACGGCCCGCCGGCCAGGGCGAGCGTCCCGAAGTTCGAGGGGTCCTTGCTGATCCCGATCCCGGTGGACCACTCGATGAAGCCCTTCCGGCCGTTCCCGTCGTCGTCGTTGATAAGATACGCAAACCCCAAAAGCTTCCCGACCGCCGGGACGACGGGCGGGAGCTGTGCCCACGGAATGCCTATCTCGAAGACCAGGTGGTTCTGGGCGTCCTTGCCCGACATGAACTTCGGGTTCCACGAAGGCGCGCCGTTGGGGGCGGCCCACTGCGCGGTCGACGGCCCGCCGGCAAGAACGGCGAAACCGACCTCGGTGTCGCCGTCGTTGTCGTAGTGTCCGGCCGTCCGGTCGAAGTCGGCATCGAATGCCGTCTGCCATGAATCTCCCATCCACATCTCGGACGGCAGGTGGTCGTTCTTGTGCACGTCGTCGGTGATGACGGCGCCCAGGTACAGGTAGTCGTCGTCCCACATCGCGATCACCCGGCCCGACAGGTCCGAGTCGCCGCTCGTGGGCGCCGTGAGCTCGACGTAGTCGGCCGAGGTGACCGGGGCTTCGTACTTGAAGTTCCACTCGTCGAGCCGGCCGTCGATGTTGAGAGGCGCGGGCGCCCGCACCGCGTAAAGGACCGTCGGCGCAACCGTGCCGCCATCGGCCGTCCCGGCGTCGGTTCCGCCCGCATCCTGCCCGCCCGCATCGGGCGTGCCGGCGTCGACGGGGCTTCCGCTGCACCATCCGGGGTGCGCGGTCATCCAGTCCTTGATCACGTTGTAGGCGGGCTTGAAGGTGAAGTTGTCCTGCCAGGTCGAGTCGGGCCCGCCGCTCCGGCGGAGGATGCCGTACCCGTCTATGTCGCAGTTCGGGATGTAGATCCCGCAGTCCTCGATCTCGTAGAAAAACGTGTTCGTGAACCAGGCGCGGTCGAGCTGGGCCTTGAGCACCAGCTCGTAGTACTTTTTCTGGTAGTCCATCTCGCCCGAATCCGTCGGGGGGCTGGCCTTGTACCCGGTCTCGGTGATCCAAACGTCCTTGTGCGTGATGCCGTACTTCGCCAGCGCTTCGGACAGTGCCATGCGGCTCGAGAAGACGCGCTTCTTGTCGAGGGCGTTGTAGAACGAGTCCGAAAAGATCCCGGCGCCCGAATCGAGCTCGGGGAAATCCTGATACGTGTGGTGCGTGATGATGTCGAACTTGTCCTTTGCCTGCCCGAAGACCGTGTCGTAGTACTCATTCAACTTGTCGCCCACGTTCGCCAGCTCGGGCCCCAGCGCAAAGCACTCGGGGCATTCGGCGTGGATGGCGTCGGACCCGGGCTTGACTATCAGGTCCACGTACTGCTGGGCGTTCCCCTCCCAGAAACCCCCCAGGTTCGGCTCGTTCCAGAGACCCCAGTGTGCGACCTTGCCGCGGTAGCGCTTCGCCGCCACGCGGAGCGCCGCCTCGAAGTGGCCGGGCTTCGGGACGTCGTTGCCTGGTTCCTTCCCGTCGACGTTCCCCGTCGAGGCCCAAGGGGGGGTGTACCCGAAGGTCGCGAAGACCTTGAGCCCGAGCGATTGGGCCTTGTTCACGACGCGGTCGATCTCGCCCCAGTTGAAGTTCCCCTGCGACGGCTCGACGCTGAACCAGTTGACGTCGATCCGCACCCACTTCATGCCCGCCGCCGCCACCGCGTCGTAGGTGTCGTCATTCGAGATGTGCGTGTTGATCCCCACGCAGTCCTCCCCATGCGCGGCGAACGCAACGGCGCCGGGGAGCACGAGCAGGGCGGCGACCGGGAGCGCAAGAACGAGCGAACGTGACGTCATGGCGGACCTCCCCGTGGATTATTTGTTCACGCGCGAGACGGGCGGTATCTTACACGAAGAATTCATCGATCACCAGAAGGTCACGTCGGGGCCGATATCTTCGATCAGGCACTCGGCCGGGTCGCGGAAATCCAGCGAATACGCGAACCCGACGGGCGCGTATTCGACGGGCAGCGGGTCGGTCCCGTCTCCGAGGTCAATATCGAAGCCCTCCGCCTCCCAGTTCGCGTGCACGGTGTCGTTCCATTCCGCCGCCGCGCGAAGCCGGGCGAGCATGGCCTGCGGAGTCTCGTCCGGGACGGTCGAATCGAGGAGGTTCGAGACAATCCTTTTTCGCGCCGCCGTGACGAACGCGGCATCGACCACCGACACGTTTGCCTCGCCCTCGTAGAGCAGTCCCCGGTTGTTCTTGTTGCACGACCCGACGCTCATGTAGAGGTCGTCGACGATCAGCATCTTCGAGTGGACGTCCATGTCTGCAAACCTCGACTCGGTCTCATCCACCCCCCACGTGACCACGGTATCGAACGATCGAAGTTGAAGCATGAGATACCGGTCGGGGAACTCGGAAACGAACTTCAGGTGCGATTCGGCCGTCCAGCGGCACCCCGGATCGGTCCACTCGGAGACCGGCTTGGTTATCACGATGAGCACAAGACCGGGCACGTCGCGCATCCGGGCGGCCATCTCGTCAAAAAGGAGCGGCGCCCGAAAATACTGGTCTTCGATGAATATCAACGAGTTGGCGTGCCGCACGGCGCTCACTTGGCTTTCCCAGATGGAGTTTTCGTCAAACGGCGAAGGGAGCGTGGCGGTCATCTGGACGGCGACACCGCCCGGGGTTTCCGCCGAGGGCGCGGGGACCAGAAAATCCGTGCTGTATTGCGCAAACTCGGCGCCGCTGTCGAGCAGGTATTTCCAACGGCGGTGAAAGACGTCAATCACGTCGGCCGCGACCGGCCCCTGCATGAACAGCATGTAGTCCTTCCGGGGGCCAAGATCCGGCTCGCGCGCCTTGTCGATGACCTCCTGCCGCGCGGCGTTGTCCGTCTCGAACTCCATCCGGCGGTGGTCGTAGACGAGATGTGCGATCGAGTCCCAGTCGGTGGATTTCACGTTCATCCCGCCCACGAACGCCTCGCGCCCGTCGATGGTCAGGAATTTCTGGTGGAAAGACGCGATCTGGACCGAGAGCCCGCCGGGAAAATCGGTCATGTCAACCGTATACGGGTCGATCCCGGGTCCCACGGGTTCCTCGGCGTCGAATGAGCGTGAGGCGGCCTGCGCCACGGACTCCTTCACGCGGGCCGAGAAACGCACCGGCGGCACGGCCACCTCGAACACACCCTCGCTCTCGTTGGCCTGCCCCATGAACTCGAACGAGTCACGCGGGTCTTCGGCCAGGGCCTTGAGCTCGGGGTCCGCGGTGAGCCACTTGAGCATGCCGTCCTGGCCCCAGAACTGCCCGACCAGGAGCCGGATCCGCGCGGGTATGGACATCAGCACCCAAAGGATGGTGTTTTCGCGACGTTCGTCCGCCGTCATCTGCGCGTGCGCCGCCCACGGCCTTTCAAGCTCGAAGTCCGACTGCCACCACCACGTCGCGAGCATGACTTCTTCGCGGGCCGAAAGGAGGCGCTCGTGGACCCTTTGCCACGCCTCTTCGCCGTCCATGAGGAGCTCGGCCCGGGTGCCTTCACGCGGCGGGCGACCCGAGGTCGCAAAGTAGTGGTGCTTGAGGCCGACGTACACGGTGTGCGCCCACTTGCGGATGCCGCCCCTGTCCCGCCGGTCGTGGCTCACCGACAGACCGAAAGCCGCGGCGCCGGCCGGTGCGGCCGCGTGGAGCGCCGAGGGTGAATCGGCGCCGTCGTACGAGATCTCGATGCTGGCCCCGTCGTGGTGCTCCGATTCGAGCGTGACCGAGTACTTGCCCGCCGTGACAAGGTCCATCGACGCGATGGGGAATCCCGAAAACGCCTGGGGCGCGCCGTCCGGGCGCGTGACGGTAAGCTTGCCCGCGGCCAGCGGCCGGGCCCAGATGTCCAGCGCGTAGATCTCGACAGGCGCACCCACTTCGGTCGAGCCGGCGTCCCCGCCTCCGCCGTCCGTGCCCGCATCCGTCCCCGAATCCCCCGAGATCCCGGAATCAGACGGAGCGTCGGCGCCGTCGCCGGCGTCTTCGGCCGGGACGTCCATCGTCCCCTCGTCCCTCGTCCCTCCGTCCGGCCCCGGCCCGGCGTCGGCCCCGCCCCCGTCTTGATCTCCAGGATCTTTCCCGGTGTCCTCACCGGGGTCAATAATGTGAAGACGCACGTCGGACCCCGCCGCGTCTTCGGCGAAATCGCCGCCCGGTTCGTCGGCGCAGGCGAACACCGCCGCCAAAAGCGCCAACATCAAAAGAACCAGCCTTGACATCTCCGCTGCCCTACTTGTCCTTGCCGTCCTTGTTGTCCTTTTGGTCCTTTTTCGCCGACTTGCCAAGATTGCCGAACACCTCGGCGATTTTCGCCTGGGCTTTTTTGACCTTTTCGTCGCTCGACGGCGCCAAGGTCAGCACGGTCCCGGAGCTCACGTGTTCGACTGCCGATTCGCCGAAGATGGCCTTGCGCTTTGCCGCCCCCTTGTCGGCCTGCCCGGCGTCGCCGTATTCGCAGACCGTAAACCCGGCGCCCCCGGCGGATGCCTGTATGCAAAGCCCCGCCCCGACCAGCTTTCCCAAGACCTCGGTCCTGTCCTTGACCTTTAGGCCGGCCTCGTTGAGCTTCTTTAGAAAGCTTTCGGCCGTCAGCGCGCCCTTGGCGCCGCCGGATTTCACGTTGGAGATCTCGTCGATCCCCGTCTCCTGGATGCCCGTCTTTGAATCGTCGGCAAGGCCAAGCGTCGTGCACCCGCACCCCTTCGATGACTCGTCATCCGGCGCGTTGTCGCTTGTCCCCGCATCCGGCGCGGGCCCGGCGTCGGGCGTGCCCGCATCGGGCGCAACCGGTTTCGCGCACACGGCCGCGACGCACTCAAGCCCCGCCGCGCAGTCGCCCTCTTCGTAGCAGGTGCCGCCGGCCGACTGCACGCACTTCGACGAGACGCACGTGCGGCCCTCCCTGCAGTCGGCGTCGGACTCGCAGAACCCGATCCCCAAGGCCATCTTGACCGCAGGGAGCGCGCGCACCTTGCCGGCGCCCCACGTGTAGTTCTGGTCGGTGCCGGTAAACGAATCGCGCGCGGCCGTCTTCATGATGATCCGCCGCGCCTTTTCGACCGTGAGCTGCGGGTCGGCCTGGAGCATGAGCCCCACGATCCCGTTGACGTGCGGGCAGGCCATACTGGTCCCCTGCATCATCACGTGCGTCCGGTCGATCTGAGTGCCCGGCGAAAGCACAATCCCGTCGTCTGCGAGCGCGGCCGCTATGTACTGTCCGGGCGCCGCGACCTCGGGTTTGAACCCCGTGCGCGCCTCGTCGCCGCTGGGGCCTATGCTCGAAAAGAACGCAATCGCGCCGACCGTCCCGGGGACGGTCTTAAACTCGCCTTCAATGTCCTTCCATGTGTTCTTGGTCATGTAGGCGGCGACCGAGATGATCCCCGGGGACGTGGCGGGCATCCCGACCGAGCCCGAATTGTCGCCGGGGACAATCCCCGCTCCCGCCTGGTCCGAAAAATTCGACCCGGGCGCCAAAAACCCCTGGCTTGCCGACCACGCGTCAAAACGTCCCTTCCCGCGGACCTTGAGGTACCACTGGAAGCCGCCGGCGTTCCCGTAGGCCGTGTCGGGGTTTCCGGTGTTCGGCTCGACGTAGACGTCGATGAGCATCTTGCCGTTGGGTTCGTAGATTCCCGACTGGAACCCGACGGTGCCCATCCTCATGTTGTCCTTGACGAGTTCGGTCTCGAACCACGCCTGGCCCCCCTTGAACCAGTCGGTTTCGATGAGCTCTTCGCCGGCGTCGACGCCGATGCCCACGGCAAACTCGATCTCCGAGGCCGCTTCGGACCATGTGTTGAAGACCGCCGTGTCCCCGAACTCCCCGGTCCGAACCTCGAGCATCGTCTTCTGTGGGTCCGCGGTCGCCGTATAGCCCAGGTGGATCACGTCCGAACCCTCGTTCCCCGCCGCCGCGACGATGATGTGCCCCGGTGTTTTTGTGAGCTCCGAGAGGCCGATCTCCTCGCCGCTCGTGCCGTCGTGGGGGCCGTAGTGCCCGCCAAGACTCATGTTGATGGTGCAGGGCATCCCGAGTTGATCGGCGCGCGCGAAGACGTACGCCGCGGCGTCGATCAGTCTGTCGAAACGATTGCTCTTGGCCACGACGAACGTCGCGCCCGGCGCCATCCCCGGGTACTTGTGGCCGTCCCCGCCCATTGTCCCCGAAACGTGCGTCCCATGCCCGATGATGTCCGGGGCGTTGCAGGTCGCCTCGTCGAGGGCGGCCCCCGTGCACTCGAGGCCATACCCGTACTCGGGGGGCGGGCTCTCGGCGGGGTCCACGTCCTGGTTCCAGAGGTATTTCACGCGGCTGGTCCCGTCGTCGTTTTTCATCTCGGGGTGCGAAAGGTCAAGGCCCGAGTCCACGAGACCCAGGACCACCCCCGAGCCATCGAGGTCCATGGGAAGGCCCTTCCCGTTCTCCACGTCCAACGCCCCAACCTCGGGGTTGCTGACGTTTAAGCGCAGGAACTTCCCTGGCGGCACCTCGACGAAGCGGACCGATGGCTCGTCGAGGAGCGCGACCGCCGACGCAAGCGGCATTGTCACCGAGAGCACGATCCCCGCGCGTGTCCCGACCCTGCCCCCGTTCCGGGCGACGGCATCGGCGGCGGCTTCGGGGTCGTGCGTCCGGACCAGAAGCGGCACGGCGGCGGCGGGCTTGTCGGCAAGCCAGCCGGAGATGATCGGCCGGAAACCGGGCGAAACGAGGTAACCGTGGCGGGCGGCCAAACGCGCGAGCAGGACGTCGGATTTGTGAAGGGCGGGTTCGGCGGCCGTGGCCGCGACAGCGGTCAGGACGGTCGCGGCCGCAAAAAGAACGCACGCGGCGGTTCGCATTCGCACAACTCCTCCGTCGTGATGAGGTCGTACTCGCGCTCGCCCAGATAGACCGTCCACCGGGCGGCGATGCTGTCGTACCTGAAGTGCAGCGCCACCCCCCCGCCCCGGAGGCGTTCGACCGTGTACGTCCCCGCCCCTTGGTCACACGCGTTCAACGCCCGCCGGACCGCGGCTAGGTGCCGCGCGAGTTTCAGCGCCCGGTGCGATCGCGGGTCGGCAAAATCGAAGAAGGCGCGGTTCCGGCTCCAGTCGCCAAGCGACAGGTACAAGCCCTTCACCCTGTCGTACGTACGCGTGTCCATGACCGCCTCCGGAACCATTTGGAAGTGTACCGGACGGAAATGTCATGTGCAACGCAAAACAAAAGAAATACGTTTGCCAACGGGGGTGCCCCTTGTGATATAGTGCACCAAAAGGTCGACCCACACGGAGGGCAAAGCGATGAAGTCAAGGACGGTGCTGTTCGCTTGGTGTCTGGTGACCGCGGGTCTTTTTGTGTTCGCGTGGTCCGGCTGCGACACGGCCTCGGCCCCCGGCGGCGAGGAAGGTGATTCCGGCACGCCCGGGAACGGGGACGGCGGCGGGGGAACCGACGAAGACGGAGGCGGAGGCGGCGCCGACGGCGCCGCTGGCGACACCGGCGGCGAAGAGCCGGAGTGTCTTGAGGACCGCGACTGCACAGGGGACGGGAAGAACGTCTGCGACACCGGGAGCGGGAAGTGCGTCGAGTGCCTCGAGGACGGCGACTGCGCGGCCGGGACGTGCCAGGACAAGGTGTGCGTGGCGCAGGGGTGTGCGGACAGCAGCCAGTGCGAAAAAGGCAGCAAGTGCAAGGACGGCGGATGCGTCCCGGGTTGCGATAGCGCCGACCAGTGCCCGCCCGCCGACAACGCCGCGGCGGTGAAGTGCAAGCCAGACATCGGCTCGGACGGCAAGTGCGTCGAATGCACCGAAAAGGCAGACTGCGCCTGCGCCTACGCCGACTGCGACGTCAACACGTGGACATGCAAGGCCACCGGCTGCTGTGCCGACGGCGACTGCACCGACGTCGCGACGCCACGCTGCGATCTCTCCGACGGCAACTGCTACCAGTGCGTCGAGGACGGCCACTGCGACGCCAACTTCGAGTGCAAAAACCACCTCTGCCAGCCCAAGCCGACCGGCGACTGCACAATAGATGGTTGCACCAACCAGAACCAGGGCTGCGACCCGGGGACGAAGAAGTGCTACACCAAGTGCATGTACGGCATCTGCCTGCAGGGGGCGTGCGACACGAACCTCGGTCTCTGCTTCGACTGCGCCCAGAACACCGACTGCAACGGCCAGATCTGCGACACGACCTTGCACGAGTGCACCGCCTGCACCGACACCGCGCAGTGCGGTGGGACGCTCAAGTGCGACGCGAGCTCGGGCAACTGCGTCGAGTGCATGCAGAAGACCGACTGCACAGATCCGGCCCGCCCCGCCTGCAACTCGGACGGCAAGTGCGTCGCCTGTGCGACCGACGGCGACTGCACCTCGCCGGAGAAGTGCGACCCCGTGTACTTCAAGTGCACCGACACGACCGGGATCGTCCCTTGCAAATCCTGCGCGACCGACGCCGAATGCGGCTCGGGCAAGTTCTGCATCACAAACAAGCAGGGCAACAAGGTCCTCGAGCACGTCTGCGCCTGGGGGTGCGGAAGCGACGCCGAGTGCGAGAAGGGGTTCTCGTGCCAGGACGTGGGCGACCCGGTCCACAAGGTCTGCTACCCCGGCTACGGCAACATCATGTACACGGCGACCTGCGCGGGCTCGAACAGCATCGGGACGATGGGGTGCAACGACCAGACCAACCCGTGCACGGCCACCGGCGCCGACCCCAAGGACGCCGAGTGCTTCGCGTACCAGGGCTACTCGATCTGCACCGTGCCGTGCCAGGACGACCTTGATTGTCCCGGCGAGAACAAGTGCCGCTCGTTCCAGGCCTTAAGCTTCTGCTCGCCGTTTTAGAAAGCGTCGGGGGCTTCCACGAGCATCCCCGCGCGCCTGGATGCGGGCGGCGCGGCGGTTTTTCCCGGACCGCCGGATATCCGAGGGTGGGCCGGCCCTCCGGGGCGGGGAATCCGCGGCAATTCCGCGGGCATGCGCGGGCATGGCGAGCTTGCGTGGTGGCACCGGGGTTGCTAGTATCGGGGTGACGTGAGAAACCGGGGTTTCATCGCAACGGCGGTCCTGTTCATCGTGGCCGGCATTTCGTGCGGGGGCGGGCAGCGGATTGAGATCGGGTCCATCTACGAGATGGTCGCGGCCCCCGTCGACCGGGTCGAGATTACCTCACCGATACTCACGGGGGAGGCGGCGCGGCTCACCGTCAAAGGGATTTTTGAAGACGCCTGCACGGTGCTCGATCGTTACATCACCGCAATCGAAGGCGGCACCGTGGACATCACCGTGTACGCCAAAAGAAGCATCTCGGGGTGCGATGCGGCGCCGACCCCGTTCGAGGGCAACTACTACTTAAGCGGGCTCGCGTCGGGCGTTTACACGGTCAGGGTGAACGACGACGACACGCTCACGGTGGAGCTGGCCGTCGTTCAGAGCAGCGGCGCCGACCCCGTCGGCACCGAGTGCGAAGAGACCCGCCTCGGGTTCGACCCCGAAAGCGTCGTGTTTCCGGATACGGTGATGGAAGGACAGGACCTCACCATCTCGGTCAACGCGCTGGCGCCCGACACGTGCACGACGTTTTCGGGGATCGACGCTGCGGTCGAAGGGACCGGGATCGTGCTTTCCATCAACGGCCAAAGCTGCCGGCTCGCGAGCGCGTGTCAGGAGATCCTCCAGTATGTCCCGGTCGAACAGCGAATCTTAGGGCTTGCCCGGGGGGTCTACGCCGTGTTCATCAACGGCACAAACGTCGGGGTCGTGAGGGTTCTTGAGGTCTCGCAGTGCGCCGTTTCGCTTGCCCCGGTGGCGGCCGTCGGCGCACCGGCATCGATCCGCGAGGGCGAAAGCTGCGTCGTGACCGTCTCGGGGTCCATGCCCGAAAACTTTTCGCTTGCTCCTTTCGCCGAGGCGCGCACCGAAGGGGCGGTCGCCATCACGCTCGAGATGTACGGCTGCGCCGAGGACCCCTCCGGGAACACCCCGTTCGAAACGTCATATGGCCTTTCGGGCCTTGCCGCCGGGACGTGGGTGATTGGCGTCAACGACATGGCGTCGGCCGCCGTTGCCGTGCTTCCCGCGTGCGAGCGAAGGTTCGCCTCGATCGAGTTTGCCGACATCTACTCTTCGCTGTGGGAGTCGGGGAACGGGCAGGAGGTCCCCGTCGGGACTCCGATCGACGCGGTCGTCGGCGGGACCTTCCCGAACGGCTGCTTTGGCTTCGACGGGTTCGAGTATGTGCTGGAGGGCACGACCATCGCCCTCAACGCAATGGCGCTTTACTGCTCGGGGGTGTGCGGCGACAAGCCCGTGGACTTCCGCGAAACCTACACCATTCTGGGCCTCGGCCCCGGACACTACACCATCACGATCAACACGGCCTGGACGTTCGAATTCGACGTGGTGGAATAAACGATCACTTCCCGTACAGCTCTTGATACTGCCTGCATATCTCCAGCCAGTCATACCGCTCGACGAAGCGCCTGGCGGCTTCGCCCAGTGCCCGGGCGTGAGCGTGGTCATCCATCATGCGGCACACGGCATCGGCGATGGCGCCGGCAGTCGAGGCGAGGACCAAATCGCGCCCGGGCGTCGCCGGAATCCCTTCGGCCCCTTTTGGCGTGGAGACGACAGGCAGCCCCGCGGCGAAGTACTCGAGGATCTTCATCCGGGTCCCCCCGCCGCCCCTGAGAGGCACGACCGCGGCGTCCGCGGCGGCGAGGTGCGCCGGCAGATTGGGCACGGCGCCGGTGGTGACCACGCGGCCCGCGGCCGGCCCGGCTGTGCATTCCGCGGGGGCGTTCATCCCGACGAGCAAAAGCCAAACGTCGCGGCCGCGCCGCAGGAGCTCCGGCAGGATCTCCTGCGCCAGCCACAGGGCCGCATCGCGGTTGGGGCCGTAGTGGAGCACCCCGTGGTATACGATGACAAAAGCGGCGGCTGGGACCCCGAGCCGCTCGCGCACCCCCGCGCCGTCGAGGCCCCGGTAGTTCTCGAGATCCACACCGTGCGGAATCACAGCCACCTTCCGCCGCGGCACCCCCGCCGAGACCAGGCTGGCCTGATCGACGGGTGATACCGCCACCACCCGGTTGCAAAGCGCTATCATTGCCTTCTCGATGCGCCTGAGGTTCCGCTCTGCGCGGCGGTCGACCTGTGACGACTGCGGTATCCGGAGGAATTCGACGTTGTGTTCCACAAGCACGACCATCGGCCGGCGCGGAACGAGAGCGTTCTTCGCGACGTAAGCGGGCATCACGTAGCCGGGGAACTCGGCCTGGATGACGCGAAAGCGGTGTCTTCGCGCCGCCCACGCCGCGCGCGCCCAGAAGTTTCTGTCGAACATCGGCTGGTAGAGAAACGCGTCCTCGGGCGGGACGCCCATTCTGCAAAGGCGCTTCCGGATCGCCGGGGCGTCAAAACCCACCTTGGCGAGCCACGCCGGATACGCCTCTTCGCGCCGCACACCCCCGTAAAACACGTGGTAGGTCTTCGGGTCGTCGGTGAGCAGGACGACCTCGTCCCCGAGCCGCGAGAGGTACTTGGCGGTGTTGACGATCTTCGCCGCCGCACCGTGGTTGGGCGGGAATATGTCGCCTCGTGAGATGATGCAAACCTTCATGACGTCACAGCCCTCTCGACCATTCGGGCCGGAGCGGGTACGTCGTCGGGTGGGCGATCGCCTCGTCGAGCGTCTTGAGCAGGCGTGCCCGGTCCTTGGACAAAACGCCCTTGAGCGGGAGGTAGTTGCTCGCGTGGTTGGTCCTGAACACGCAGCCCGCAAGTTCGATCCCCGCGACCAGCCCCCGAATCTCCTTGAGCGTCTCGACGGCGTTGAGCGGGGTCCAGTCTCCGCCCATCATTCTCCTGTACTCATCCATGAACGGCATCATGAGCGTCAAGGCGCTGGCGTACTCGGGCCCGATGCGATTGAGCACGTCGACGGTCCCCGACACGTGCCGCGCAGACCCCTCGCGTCCGGCAAGGCCCAGGAGCACGGTGGCCGAGATCGCCATCCCCGCCTCGTGCGCCTTTTTGCACCCCTTGACCATCTCGTCGGGCGTCGCCCCTTTTTTCACGAGGTCAAGCGTGGCCGGGTCGCCCGACTCCACGCCGTAATATATCAGGTCGAGACCCGCCTTGCGGATCTGCGAAAGCTCGGCGGTGCTCTTGACGATCAGGTTGCGAGGGCTGGCGTACGCCGAGACCCGCTCGAGCCGCGGGAACGACTCGCGCAGGAGTTCGAGGATCGAGAGCAGTGTCGAGGTGCGCGCAACCAGCGCGTCGCCGTCAGCCAAAAACACCCGCCGCGCGTACGGCTCCTCAAGGGCCATCTCGCGCACGTCGCGCCTGATCGCATCGAGCGAGCGGACGCGGAACTCCTTGCCTTTGTACATGAGGCAGAAGCGACAGGTGTCGTTGCTGCAGCCCAGAGTGACCTGGAAGATGAGCGAGTCCGCCTCGGACGGCGGCCGGAAGAGCGGTTGATCGTAGGTCATGGCTTCGCCTTGATGCGTTCGAGGCGACCTTTTGCCTCGACGAGCATCGACGCGCGGCGCCGCGACGGCTTTTCTCCCGCGAGCGAAACGAACTTTTCGAGGTGAGCCGCGGCCTCTTCGCCCTGACCCGCATCATCGAGTATCGACCCGAGAGCCGCGTGCGCCTCGGGATCGTCGGGCGCCTTTGCGATCACCTGCCGGTACGTCTCGGCCGCCTCGTCCGCCCTGCCCGACGCCCAGAGCGCGTTGGCGATCTCCGTGAGCGCGTCGGTGCCTTCGGGGTTCAATCGGAAGGCGCCCCTGAACGCGGCCTCCGCGGCGGGGAAGTCCTTGCGCTTTTTTTGAAGGTAGCCCAGAAACAGGTAGCCGGTCTCGCAGTCCGGGTAGCGGTCGATCATCTGCTGGTATGCCTTGGCCGCCTGGTCGAGCTTCCCGTCAAGCTCGAGCTTCTGGCCAATCTTGAGCTCCGAGCAGGTTAGGGGGTCCATCGCCGATTGCTTTTTTGCCGCCGAGCGCGCAATCGAGCCGCCCGCGCGCACCCCGAAGAATATGACCAGGAGGGCGACGCCGATCCATATGTATGTGTCGTTCCAGAATCCTTCCATGGTCTGCTCGACGCACCGGACTGTACCACTCAGAATCGGCAGACGGCAAGCGCCGGGGCGTTTTGGGGCAGGTGCCGGAGGCTCACGGGTCTCAGGGTGCGGTTGTTTGCCACCTCGACCGCGTCGGCGACATCGACGGCCTCGATCACCTTGACGGTAGCGAAGACGGCAGGGAAGGCTATCAGCGCCACCTTGGTGTACGTCGGCGCGACGGACATGACATGCAGCACGAACGTCGAAACCCCGAGAAGCGCCGTCGCCCCGTCGAGCATCACGAACGTCAGCGCGCGTTTTGCGTCGTCGGCATAATAGTGCCCAAGCCCGAATCCCGGGAAGATCGCCAGCGTCACCGCGAGGCCGAGGCTCAAAGGCTCGCGCCCTTTCTCCGGGGTGGCCGCCACGACCGAATCCGGCATCCTGAGTGCGAAGTCTCCGAGAGTCGCCGCCCCGGCCTCACCGGCCCACATCAAAACCGCAGCCGTGGCCGGTATTGCCAACAAACGACCGCGCCCACCCGTACTTCGCTTCGCTGCGTAGGGCGGCACGGCCGCGCGAGGGGCGCGGCAAGGATGGAGAAAAGACATGGTGGTCCGTCAATGGGTCAGGGCCGATTCAACTCTGTTCCGGCCATTGTTCTTGGCCTTGTACAGGAACTCGTCCGCCGCCCGGAACATCTCCTCGTGGTCGTGGTAGTTCGCGTTGGAGAGCGTGGCCACGCCCAGGCTCACGGTCACGGGGATGACCTGCCCCTGGAACTTGAACTCGTGCTTTTCGACGGCGCGGCGGATTCGCATGGCGAAGATGAAGGCCTTCTCCTCGTCGATGTCACGCGCGAGGATCACGAACTCCTCGCCGCCGTACCTCGCGAGGAGGTCCTCGCTTCTGATCATGTCGGACACGACCTGGGCGAGCTGGCGCAGGACGAAGTCGCCGGCCTGGTGCCCGTACGTATCGTTGACTTTCTTGAAGTGGTCGATGTCGAAGATGATGAGCGAGCAGAACTTGCGGTGCCGCAGCGCGTAGGCGAACTCGCTCGCGTACCGCTCGGCGAACGTCTTGCGGTTGTTGATGCGCGTGAGCGGATCCTTGGTGGCCGACTCGAAGAGCTGGCGCTGGAACTGCTCTTCGAGGGTGTCCTGGTACGAGAACTTGAGGATCGTGGTGCTTCCTATCTGGATCTTGTCTCCGTCGCGGAGCACGTGCTGGTCTATCCGCGCGCCGTTGAAGAACGTTCCGTTGGTGCTCTCGAGGTCCACTATCCTCACAGACCCGTTGGGCGCCCGTTCGATCTTGGCGTGCCGCCGCGAGACGCCGTCGTCCTCGATAAGGATGTCGGACTCGGGGACGCGGCCGATGATCATCTCGTCCTTCGAGACCTTGTACATCGAACCGACGCGCTTGCCCGAGATCACGATGAAGTAGGCCTGCGACTTCTTGGCGTCGGGGATCAGGTCCTTGATGTCCTTGATCTGGGTCTTGTCTTCGCGTTCCGGTGCCATGGTCCCTGGCCGTATCCTTGTAAAAACGGCCGAAGTATAGGGGAGCCAGAGGGCGATTTCAACTGATAAGTTGGCCGGACCGGTTCACGCGCTCGGGACAGCCCCCGAGCAGGACCGGCCCCGGGACCGCGTGTCACCCCTCTGCCAGCAGGTCCCCGGGCCCGACGAGCATGCATCTCTCCGCCTCCGCGGCGCGCTTGAGTTGATCGGCAAAACCTCCCGCGGAGATCAGCGCGAGCCGGGGGCCGTCATCTCCCTTGCCCAACCCCGATCTCGCGACGTGGGCGCGAAGCCGGTCGAGCGCGGCCGCGTCCGTCAGCCCTCCCGCCCGCCACTTGCACTCGATGAAAACGAGCGTCCCGCTCGAACGTGCCACTAGGTCGATCTCGGTCGAATGGTCACGGCTCCAGTACGGCGCCGCTTCATCGATCGGTCCGAACCGCCGCAGAAGGACGCCGCCGACGACCGCCTGGCGGGCGATCTCCTCGAAGATCGGACCCATGTAGTCGCCCAGCCGCGGCTCGATCCGCTCGCGCCAGACGAGGCCGGCGGGGGCGCCCGCGAGCGCCCCCCGGTTGGGTCCGACGAACCTGAACCAGAACCTGACGAAAGGGTCGGCACACCGGTAGCGGGTGTACCGTGAACCTTCACGATCGCCGAATCGCACCTCGCGCCGGACGATCTCGAGGTCCGAAAGTTCCTTCAGAACGTGGTCGAGCCTGTTCGAAGTCATCCCCAGCCTGGCGGCGATCGCCCCGAACACCGTCTCGCCCTCGGCGATACAGCCGAGCACGCCCGCCGCATCGGACCTCGATGTCAGCCGCTCCGAGCGGAGGACGTCCAGCGCGGCTTCGTGAAGCGGCGAGAGCGGACCGAGGATCGCCCGGACGGCGTTCTCCGAAAGGGGCCGCGCCGGATCGACCTCGGCGAGGTGTCGGGCAAGCCCGCCGAACACGCCGTAGAGCAGGAAACGCTCGGTCGGAGTCCAGCCCCCGGCGAAAGCCGCGGCGAGCCGGTAGTCGAACGGCGCCATTCTCGCCCGAAGATCGAACCGGCCGTACAACGGCTGGCCCTCGTCGCCGAGCCTTGAGAGAACGCCCAGGGCCGACCCGCACAAGACGATGTGGAGCCCGCCGCGCGGCCCGAACTGGTCCCACAGGCGTTGAATCACCGAGGCAAACGGCGGCTCGGCGTCAAGGATGTACTGGCACTCGTCGAACACCAAAAACAGCGGCCGGGCATCGAGCGCCGCGCCCTGCACGAGGAGGGTCAAGAGGGTCCCCCAGTCCGCCGAAACTGCCGATTCCCAGGCGGCCCCGCCGCGCCCCGCGTGCCGGACCTCGGTGTGGAATCGGCGCGCCAGTGAAGCGGCCGGGGATTCGTCGGCCAGAAAATAGACCGTATCCGGGTTGCCCTTGAGAATGTGCTGAAGGAAAAACGTCTTCCCGACCCGCCTCCGGCCGTACAAGAGCGAGAGCGACGAAGGCTTCGCGAATCGTTCCCGAAACGCCGCCATCTCGACTTCCCTGTCCACGAACGCCGTCATGTCAAGTATTATGCCGTTAACTTACCGAATGTCAACTTGGTTTTCGGATAGTTGGCCTTGGGCACGACCTGCGTGCCCCGGCCACATTGCCGCCGCGCCCGGAAATAATCATGTTGTTTCAACGGGTTGCCCGCGACCGTACGTGGCACCCGATTTCCCACGTCGCTGTGCAGGCTGGCAAGGTACTCCCCCGGCGTTCCCCGGCACACGCTCAGAAGATCGCTCCCCACCCCGGGCTTGTCGGGAAAGTCCCAGGATACCGGCAGGTGCTCGCCCGCCGACAGTATCTCGTGCTTCTTCGCGGGCGGCGCCACCGCGTTTACTACATGGCCGAGTCTTCGCGCCGCTTCCCTGACTGTCCACTCCCCCGCCCTGGCCGCATCCAGGTGCTTGACCTCTTCGGACGCCTCTTTAAGCTCTTGAGCCTTGAGCATGATCTTCGCTACCGCACCCTCGAGCCTCGCAAGCGCAACCCCGCCGACACCCTTCGAGCGGAGGATCTCGCCCTTTTCGCGGAGTTCGTCGATGGCAAAAAGGAGATCGTAGTATTAGGTCGTCGGCCAAACCGGAAAGCGACTGCGCATCCACCGGCCCCACGGCGCGAGCACCGCCGCGCGCAGACACGGGCCGACTCCGCTCTGCTGCGGCGGCCCCTACATCGGCCGACCCTACGGCCGCACCGGACAAGGCGGCGCGGAGGGCGTCGGCGCGCTTCTGGACCAGGCGGAAGGCGCTGCGGGCGCTGCGGTTTCCCGTTGCCGGCCGGAACTCCCCGGAGGCTTGGCCCAAGGACACCTGCGCCGCCTCCCTGGTGTGCCGCGCTTTCTGCCCCTCGGCGCCGGAAGACGACGCGATCGCGAAGGCGACGGCCAGGTACGCACCCACCGCGACCGGACGCTCAAAAGGCATCTTCAACCCCGATTTTTACACCGTGGCGGCAACGGTTCGACCCAACAATACCCGCCGGTCAGACATCACTTCTTCGCCGCTCGTGCCTGGCACCGGACCGGTTGCTTGTCCTTGGCGGCCCGGGGGAATTTTGGGGTGTCGCCGCCGAGGATGTCCCAAACCTTCGAGTCCCCATCGGGCGGCCTCGTCACCTGGCAACCGGGAACGCGGGTTTCATTTTCGCTCCTTGAAACTTCTCGATGACACTATCTATTCTATCCCTGTGAACGGCGCTCTTTTTCTCGCTGGCAAGTTTCAGTTTCTCGATCTGCGCATTTCCGAGCATACCCCTGTTCGACAACTCGCCAAGTGCATCGACAATGTGCGGCACGTAGGTGTCGTTGTTAGTCTCGTCCAGGACATTTATCAACCGGTCCACCATGTCTGCTCGCCCGTGATTTCTGAGATATCCCAACGCGCCCCACACAATCTTCGGTCTGTTCGCAACAATACTGTTGGCCAGTACGTCAACAATCCGACCTTGGTCCACGCGGTCGCCACAGTACTGGAGATTATCGAGTCCAACCAGCCTCATTGAATCTTCTTCCCTTTCGTTCCCGAAGAGTGCTAGCACCTCGGCCGTGTTCTCTGCCGCCACCCTGGTAAGAACCGCCGCTTCTGCATTGATCGCAACCCCTGTTTCTTTGATCTTTTTTCTGATCCGCTCAATCAACTCTTGGAACACCTCTTTTTCATCGACCACCCCCGAATCAAACAGATCGATTTCAAGAAGAACGCGCTCAGCTTCCCCCGAGACGATCGCCTCTGGCGACAGACGATGAGTCCATCGTGGTTGTCGTTGAGCAAGCGAGCCGTACCATTTTGCCATTCCGGCCAGAATCTTCTTGGCTTTGACGATATGCCGTTTCTCCACCATTTGTATGAGTGCACTGGTTTCAATGCCCTGCTCCATCGACATATCGGTGTGGCCGGCATTTCGCTGGAGGTCTCCGAGAATCTGTGCGTCCGTGCGGGATTCGAGATTTTTTATCACACGCTTTTCAGCCTCGTTGAACTTCTCCATCGGCGACTCTCCGCATTCGGCGACACGTCCGAAGGCAGGCGCGCCCGCAAGAACGACCAGAACCAATGCCATCTTGTAGGTTGTCATTTCTGTACCTCCCTTACCGACCCCACTGTTTTCCTTGGTCGGACGAAAGAGTCGACATGGACCAATCGAAAATATCCAAAGTCCAATTGGGCGCAAGTGGTGAACGTTCCTTTGCGCGGCAGACCCCTTCCTCATATTTGTAGCCTGCTGTGTGTTGTTTCTGACCTTGGACCCATCTTTCTCCGGAATATTTGTCGTTTCTAGTGGAGGAGAACCCGGCTGCCCGTCCCTCGGCGCCATCTTCCCACCAATTCGGGTAGCCATCTTGTTCCGGATCGTCGCCCAAGGTGTTGATACATCCTTTGCACCACCACTGTTCCCAAAGGTCTATGTGACAGTTCTCATGTGTGATTATCTCATTGAAAGCGTAGATTCCGCTGTTCCCAGTATTGACATTGGGTCGACTGGCTTCCATCGAGAACGTCGTAGTTCTGGTGGGCGGGTCCGTTTCAGCATAGGTGGAAAGCCACACATTAATCACATCACTATAAATACGGTTCTCGATTTTCCCAAATGACATCACCGGGATCCAGTAATAGAACCAGTTGGGGGAGTTGGCCGGGTCGCCGGGATGGTTTTTGCCGTCCTTGTAGAAGAATACCTCGAAAAATGCATCGTCAAGCTTCGTCGGTGTCCCCGACCCTTTGTATTCGTAAAGCACCGCCTTCTTCTTTCCGAAAGAACTGTTGTTTATTGGCAGGCCAGTGAAAGTTGCTGTGACCGGGGAGCCTTTCCCATACTTCTCGGTGCCGATAAGTTCTTGCTGACTCCAGGTGCCAGTTACCGGTTCGCCAGGAAAAATCCTGACCTCCCCGATCCCGCCATCATCGAACAATCTCCATCTCAAATACTGGGTATCCTGGGGATCCGCGCTTTCCGCAAGCTCGGCTTCCAGCAAGATAGTGAGCGTGTTCTCGGCAGGGTTGGTTGAATAGGCGAACTCGCTTCCGTAGGGTAGGGCCGGGGTCCGAATTGGGTCCTCTTTTTGTATCTCTTTAGTTCCGAGTGAAAACCGAGGGAAATGGAGTACCGAGGTGCCATGAGGACTCCATATACCGAACATGGTTCTCCGAGGAGAACGCCTGGATTTATCAACGGCTCACTGTCAGGCAATCACGCCTCCGAA